>NZ_BAABDJ010000002.1:143856-501298 GCF_039539565.1 Hymenobacter fastidiosus
CACCCTACTTCCTTTTCGCGAACCATTTCGTGAGGAGTATAAACCCCGGCGCTTTCGCTTGCTCTCGGTTAACTGCTCCGCTTGGGAGCTGCTGTACGCAGCATCCGGCGGCACACGAAGCGGGGCGAGGAACTGGTCGTCAAGTTGGCTACCTTGTTTCTTGCGGCTGAGTAAGTCAGGGCCGACCGAATAACCGCCGCTTGTTCGGCCCAACCACAAGAGAGAACTGCCCGGTGCTAACTTCTGAAAATAGAGCTGCCGACCCCCGGGCCCTGGAGCCCCGGCCGCGCCTCACGGCGCGGGACCTGGCGGCCATGGCCGTTTTCTACCTGGTGTTTGCCGGGTTTTACGCCTGGGTTATTGCCTACGCCGTGCGGGAATTCCAGCCGAACGCCCTGCCCGACTATCTGGTGCGGGTGGTGCTGCTCGACTATCCGCTGAAGGCCCTCTGGACCCTGCCCGTGTGGTGGCTGCTGTTTCGGGGGCCGCTGCGGCGGGCTGCCGGCCCGGGGCGGCTGCTGGCGCATCTGGCGCTGGCGCCCCTGTGGGTGGGCGCGTGGATTGGGAGCTACTACGCCCTGCTGCGGGGCCTGGGGCTGGGGGGCATCGCCGGCGACGGCCGCATCTGGGATATCTACATTCCGACGCTGTTCTACGGGGTGCAGTTCGGCGTATTTCACGTGGTGGAGTTCACCCGGCGGCTGCGCTGGCAAAGTGGCCGGGAGCAGCAGCTGCGCCAGCAGGCCCACCACAGCGAGGTAGCCGCCCTCAAAGCCCAGCTCAACCCGCACTTTCTGTTCAATACCCTCCACGCCATCAGCGCCTCCGTGCCGCCCGAGCTGGAAGCCACCCGCGGGCTGATTGCGCGCCTGGCGCACACCTTCCGCTTCGCCCTGGAGGCCTCCCGCCAGGAGCTGCTGCCCCTGGCCGACGAAATCAGCTTCCTGCGGGCCTATCTGGAGCTGGAGCAGTTTCGCTTCGGGGCGCGGCTGGCCACGGAGGTTGCCGTGGCGGAAACGCTGCTGGCCGTGCGCATTCCCCCCATGCTGATTCAGCCGCTGGTGGAAAATGCCGTGCGCCACGGGCTGGCCCCCAGCGTCAGCGGCGGCACCGTGGGGCTGCTGATTGAGCCGGCTGGCCCGGCCGCCATCCGCGTGGTGGTCGCCGATACGGGCGTGGGGCTGCGCGGCCAGCTCCCGGCCGGGTTGCTGCTCAGTCCGGCGGGCCTGGGGCTGCGCAATACCCACGCCCGCCTGCTGGCGCTGGGCAGTCCGGGCCTCGAAATCAGTCCTAACTCACCCCAGGGCCTGCGCGTCAGCTTCGTGCTGCCCTTGGGCCCCCCGCTGCCCGCCGCCCCGCGGGGGGCCGCCGTGCTCACCCCTATTCCTGCCTCCGCATGAACGTGCTGCTCATCGACGACGAAGCGCCTGCCCGCACCATCATGCGGCAGTACCTGGCCGATTTCCCTCAGCTGGTGATTGTGGGGGAGTGTGCCGATGGGCTGGCCGCCGTCGAAGCCATCCGACGGCTGCGGCCCGAGCTGATCTTCCTGGATATTCAGATGCCCGGGCTGACGGGCTTTGAGGTGCTGGCCCAGCTCGAGGAGGTGCCCCGAGTTATCTTTTCTACCGCTTACGACCAGTACGCGCTGAACGCGTTTGAAGCCGGAGCCCTCGACTACCTGCTGAAGCCCTACGACCGGCCGCGGTTCCGCCAGGCCGTGGAGCGGACCCTGGCCCGGGCTGCCGCGCCGGATGCGGCCCTCCAGCAGCTGCTGCTGCGACTGGAAGAAAAGGCCGCCGGGCCGCAGCCGCCGGCAGCTTTCCCCGCGCGGTTGTTCGTGCCCCACGGAACGCGTTTGCAGGCCGTGCCCGTACGCGAAATCCGGTACGTGGAAGCCGCCGGCGACTATACCACCCTGCACACCGCCGCGGGCCAGTTTCTGAGCAACCTGGGAATCTCGCAGCTGGCGCAGCGCCTCGATCCGCGGCAGTTTATCCGCATTCATCGCTCGGTGCTGGTGGCGCTCGATGCCGTGCACGCCCTGGAGCGCGACGGGTCCGGGGGCTACTACGCCACGCTGACCGGCGGCCATACCGTGCGCGTCAGCCGCTCCTACGCCGAAGTGCTGCGGCCGCTGCTGGGCTAGTATTTTGTAGCGATGCCGGAAGGGTAAAAGTCAGCCGAAAGGTACTGCGGAACAATATTCGGCTTCGGTAATAAGTATCTACGAAATATTTCGTTGTTTCGGGCAACGCTTCCGGCCCGGGCCGCATCTGCCCCCTAAACCAACCGTCACTTTCTTTCCCTGCTCCTATGAAAACTTTGCTTTCTGCCCTGCTACTCGGCCTGGCTTCGTCCGCCGCCCTGGCCCAGACCGCGCCGGTCTTCACTTCTGCCTGCGACGACCGCAACTCCGGCAGCAGGACCAACAAGCGGTTCTGCGAAACGCGTGATCTGACCATGGCCGGCCCCGGCAGCCAGACGCTGACCATCGACGGCCGGACCAATGGCGGTATTTCGGTGACCGGCTGGGATGGTACCGACGTCCGGGTGCGGGTTAAAATATCTGCCTGGGCCAAAACCGACGCCGACGCCACCGACCTGGCCAAGGGCGTTGCCATCAGCACCAGCGGCAATACCCTGCGCGCCATCGGGGCGAAAGGGCTGCTGGAAGGCTGGGCCGTAAGCTACGAGGTGTTTGTGCCCCGCAAAACGGCTTTAGCCCTGAATACCGTCAATGGTGGCATCAGCCTGAGCAACCTGGAGTCGAGCATCAGCTTCGAAACCGTGAACGGGGGTATTGCCCTGAGTAACGTGGCCGGCCAGGTGAAGGGCCAGACCACCAATGGCGGCGTAAGCATCAATCTGACCGGCAGCAAGTGGGAAGGCGAGGGACTCGACGTACAAACTACCAACGGCGGCATCACCTGGAGCCTGCCCAAAGACTACTCGGCCCAGCTGTACACCAGTACCAATGCGGGTGGTATTTCCGCGGCGGGTCTGCCGGTTACCAAATCCGGCCTGATGTACAAGGAAATCACAGCCACCCTGGGGCAGGGCGGGGCCAGGGTGAAGGCCGTAACCACCAACGGCGGCATCAAAGTGAACCGGGATTAGTCTTGGCCAGACCACCAGTAAAAAGCAGCGCGGGCCCCGGCTCGCGCTGCTTTTGGTTTATTCGCCGTCCGGCCGCGCCGGGGCAACTATTAGGCAGCATTTGTGCTTGTGGGCACGAGCAACCTGCTGTCTGGCCTCCACCCCGCGCCATAACCCATGAAAACCCCGTTTTTCGCTTTAGCCCTCACCCTGCTGACCGGTTTTGCCCGGGCCCAGACGGCTCCCGTATTCACCACGCTGTGCGGCGACGGCACCTTTACCAGCAGCAGCAGCAAGCGCTACTGCGAAACCCGCGACAAAATCCTGCCCGCTCCCGCCGGGCAGGGTATCACCATCGATGGCCGTTCCAATGGGGGCATCACGGTGAAAGGCTGGGACGGGCCCGACGTGCGGGTGCGGGCCAAAATCCTGGCCTGGGGTAAAACCGACGCGGAAGCCCGCAAGCTGGGCCAGAGCATCACCATCCGGGCCCAGGACTATACCCTGCGGGCTGAAAGCACCGCCGACGGCGAGCTGGGCTGGGCCGTGAGCTACGAGGTGTTCGTGCCCCGCAATATGGCCCTGACGCTGCGTACGCTCAACGGCGGCATCAACCTCAGCGACCTGCTGGGTCCGGTGACCTTCGAGGCGGCCAACGGCGGTATTTCCCTCGTCAACGTGGGCGGCAGCATTCAGGGCCGCACGCTGAACGGCGGTATCCGCATCAGGCTGACCGGCCCCAAATGGGTAGGCGAGGGGCTCGACGTGCAGACCACCAACGGCAGCATCACCTGGGATTTGCCCAAAGCCTACTCCGCCCGGCTCTACGCCGCTACCACCATTGGCACCATCAGCGCCGGCAAGCTGCCCGTGACGAATTCGGAAACCCTGCAGAAAGTGGTGACGGCCACCCTGGGCCAGGGTGGTGCTCCAATGAAAGCGGTGACCGTGAAGGGCAGTGTTAAGATAAACCAGCTGTAAGCCTCACCCCTCCAGCCTCCTCTCCCAGGGGAGAGGGGGAGCCAGTCGTCAGCAACGAAAACCGGCCTTCAACTTAGCAGTTGAAGGCCGGTTTGGTGAGGGTAGCGCCGCTGCCTGGCCTGGTAGCAGGGGAGGCAAAAGCCGACGCTGCGGCACACTGTATAAGGCCCCCCCCGGCTCCCTTGGAAAAGGGAGCCGGGGGGGGAGGCTTACTCCGGCGCCTTGCCCGTGCGCGGGTTGCGGGGCGTTTCGGAAGTCGGGCGCGGGTACTTGTTTTGCTGGCCCTTCCGCTGCTTTTTCACCAGCAGCGCCACACCTACCATGGCGGCCACGCCGGCGGCCGCAATAGCCAGCCTGCCACGCAACGGGTCTTGGGCGGCCTGAGGAACCGAGACAACGCCATTGGCATCGAAGCGGGCGGGTTCGGAAACGTAACGACCGTGTTTGGGCATGGGAAAGTTGTCGGCCAGGTGCTGGAGCTGTTCGGTGTATTTGGCCCCCTGCACGGCCGGGCCGTGGCCGCAGCCGATGGCGTCGGGGCGCAGGGCGGCCAGCTGCTGCACTGAGCTGCGCACCTGCTCCCAGTCGTAGTTGAAGGGCGCGCCGGCCACGCTGATTTCGGGCAGCATCAGCAGCAGGCTGGGCACCGATTCATGGTTGGCGGTAGCAAAGGCATCACCGCCCAGCAGAGTGCGGTCCGACTCGCGGAACAGGGCCAGGTGGCCGGGGGCGTGGCCGGGCGTGTGCAGCCAGCGCCATTCGGACAGGTAGGGCACGGCGTCCGAGTCGGTCGGTAGCTTCTGCATCAGGTCGGAATACTGGAACGACTGGGGCGGGAAAAACCGGGCTACCAAAGCCAGGGAGCCCCCGCCGTCGACGGTGGGGTCGGCGGGCGGATACACGGCTTTGGCGGTCAGGAAGGGCATTTCCAGCGGGTGGGCCAGCACCGGTACTTTCCAGTGCTCGGCCAGGGCCCGCACCGAGCCCGCATGGTCCATATGACCGTGGGTCAGGATGATGGCCGCGGGGTGGGTGCCGGGGTAGAACAGCTTGTCGGCGGCGGCAATGATGGCCTTTTCCGAGCCCGGCAGGCCCGTGTCGACTAGCACCCACTCGCCCGGCTGCCTGGTTTCGACGAAATATAGATTGACAAACCGCTGGATGGTGAGCTGATGGACGCCCTTGGCAACTTGTTTCATAAGATCAGTAGCTTGAGTGAGAGGAAAAGTGATTACGCAGAAATGCCCGTCGTGGGTATAACTGAGTCCAGTAGCCTGACTTGATGCTACGCTATTCTTTTGTGCGGTCATCCGGACCCCAGCGCATAACCTTTCTGCTGCTTTACTGACCAGGCCTATGTATTGCATAAACCCTTTACCTCGCTACAGTGTCGGATTACTCCTCACGCAGTGGTTCGCGAAAAGGAAGTAGGATGCGGGGCTTGCCCCCGCCCTACTTCGTGCTGAGTATAGCTTGGTGAAAAGGCTGGTCGCCCACGCCGAGGCAGGCTTTTCACGGAACTCGGGACGACCGCAGGAAAAGCAGGCGCAAAGAGCAACAGCGGAGAAGGGCGAAAAATATAACTTGCTACCCCACTCACCGCCCCCAATTCCCGCCCATGCCGCCCTCCGCCCCCGATACCCCCGAGCTGAACCTCGAAGCCACCAGCCAGTCCGATAAAACTACGTCTGGCACCCCTCCCAAAAGGGGAGGGGCCGGGGGAGGGGCTACCACGCGGCCGATGTTCTACGAGTACCAGCCCGCGGAAACGGTGCGGGCCCAGCACGGCACCACGCTGCGCTGCAAAACCTGGGAAGCCGAGGCGGCCCTGCGCATGCTGGAAAACAACCTCGACCCCGCCGTGAGTCTGGTCTACGACGAGCTGATCGTGTACGGCGGGGCCGGCCGCGCCGCCCGCAACTGGAAGGAGTACCAGACCATCGTCAAGACCCTGAAAAACCTGGCGCCCGACGAAACCATGCTGGTGCAGTCGGGCAAAGCGGTAGGCGTGCTGCGCACCTGGGCCCACGCCCCGCGGGTGCTCATCGCCAACTCCAACCTCGTGCCCGCCTGGAGTACCCAGGAGTATTTCGACGAGCTCGACAAGCTGGGCCTGATGATGTACGGGCAGATGACGGCGGGCTCCTGGATCTATATTGCCACCCAGGGCATTCTGCAGGGCACCTACGAAACCTTCGCCGCCGTGGCCGACCAGCACTTCGGCGGCACCCTGGCCGGCACCGTCACCGTCACGGCCGGGCTGGGCGGCATGAGCGGGGCCCAGCCGCTGTCGGTGACCATGAACGACGGCGTGTGCCTGGTTGTCGAGCCCATCGACGAGCGGGTGAAGCAGAAGGTGCGCGAAGGCTACCTCGACGAGCAGGCCCGCGACCTGGACCACGCCCTGGCGCTCTGCGAGCAATACCGGCAGGCACGCCAAGGCTGGTCCATCGGCCTCACCGGCAATGCCGCCACGGTATTGCCGGAGCTGCTGGCCCGGAAATTCAACGTGGATATCGTCACCGACCAGACCTCGGCCCACGACCTGATGGACTACCTGCCCGAAGGCGACATCACCGAGGTGCTGGCCCTGCGCGCCGACAACCCCGGAGAGTTTAAGCGCCGGGCGCTGGCCTCCATCGTGAAGCACTGCCAGGCCATCATCGATATGCAGACCGCCGGCTCCGTGGCCCTCGACTACGGCAACAACCTGCGCGGGCAAGCCGAGAAAGGCGGCCTGAAGGTGCGCGACGACAACGGCCAGTTTCTCTACCCCGGCTTCGTGCCCGCGTATATCAGGCCTTTATTCTGCGAGGGTAAAGGCCCGTTCCGCTGGGTTGCCCTCAGCGGCGACCCCCAGGACATCCTGCGCATCGACCGCGCCCTGCTCGAAACCTTCCCCGACAACAAGATGCTGGCCCGCTGGATCGAAAAGGCTCAGGCCAAAGTACCCTTCATCGGCCTGCCCGCCCGGGTGTGCTGGCTGGGCTACGGCGAGCGGGAGAAGTTCGGCCTGGTCATCAACGACCTCGTGGCCCGGGGCGAAGTTTTGGCCCCCATCGTCATCGGCCGCGACCACCTCGACTGCGGCTCGGTGGCCTCGCCCAACCGCGAAACCGAAGGCATGAAGGACGGCTCCGACGCCGTAGCCGACTGGCCCCTGCTCAACGCCCTGGCCAACTGCGCCAGCGGCGCCGACTGGGTGAGCCTGCACAACGGCGGCGGCGTAGGCATCGGCAACTCCACCCACTCCGGCATGGTGATAGTAGCCACCGGAACCCCCGAAAAAGCCGAGCGGTTGAAGCGGGTTTTGACCACGGACCCTGGGATGGGTGTTTTGCGGCATGCGGATGCGGGGTATGAGATTGCCCAGAACGTGGCCCGGGAACGGGGCGTGCAGATTCCGGGGCGGGAGTAAAATATCTTAAATCGGGTGTGCAGTCACAATCAATATTTTTCTCAATAGGTTAACCGGGATCATATAATGTCTGTAATAAGTCCTCTTGCTACTCTTTGCGGAGTGTTGCAAACTGTTTGTAGAAGCGCTGCTGCTGATTCAGCGTTGTTAAAGAAGAATGAAGCGGCGACTAGAGCAGCTTTGATTGATCCAGTTTTAAGGGTATTTGGCTGGGATACAAGTAATGTAAGAATGGTTGAGCCTGAGAAGACCATTGGAGGGGACTTACGGGTAGATTACTTATTATTCGATTCTTCAGGTACACCTCAAATTGTTATTGAAGCAAAATGCCTGGGCGAGAATTTGGAAAAACATGGATATGTAAGCAAAGTGTTAGGCTATGCATTGGGGTTTAAAGTGCAAACCGTATTTATAACAGACGGTATTAACTGGCATTGTTACACTAATCTTAATAAAGGCGCCATTGAGTCGTTTAGTTTTTGTCTATCTGAAACAACATTGCTGCAAAGTGCAGTCCAGTTTATTCAATTATTGGATGCTGCACATTGTGGCTATTCTGGCTATTTAAATGGTTATAGCTATAAAGATAGTATTGACAGCACAAGTCAAATATTAGATAAAGTAGATGGCGCTTTTATGAAGTCATCTAACAATGTAAAGAGCCAAATAAAAAATATCAAGGGTTCGTCGAATGAAACTCAATCGCCACCCTTTATAGAACTGGCAAAAATCAAGGGCCTAAAGTTAGAAAATGGTCAGAAACCCACGCTATTGAAGCTGCCTGATGGTAGTGTGTTATCCATCAAAATATGGAAAGATATTTTGGTCGAGTCTTGCAAGTTTATTCTTGCTAACAACCTTGATATATCGCTGCCTCTTTCTGATAAAGCTGGGAAAACTAGAAGTTTATTTTATTTAGAGAAGCCTATCAAAGTATCAAGTATTCAGGCTAAATATAAAGGCAGGTCTATTTATATAGCTACGAATTATAGTGCGAAAGATTGTATAGATAATGCACTGTATGTGCTAGCAATGGCCCCTAAAGATCTGAATTTAGAGAAGGCTGCCGTTTCCTTCTGAGGCCATAATCTGACGTGAACTTGTGCTTGACACTGCAGCAAAGGTTGTATCTCAAATCCTGCGTCAGCGGTACCCCGCTGCTTATCTCCACAACTGACGCGAACTGGTAGCTCGTGACCAGCCCTGATGTGGAGGCTGTAATTCCACAGCCGCGCCACCAGCAAACCGATACCGCGCCGCCCCAGCAAACCGGGGCGGCGCTTTTCGTTCCGGCGGGCGGGCGTCGGGGACGCGTGACCTACTGGCGCCGCGTCACAGGCGCGAATCATCCGCACCGGTCCATACACTGTTCTAACGGGTTCCGGGGCGAAAACCCCATGGGCATCTCCAGCGGGGGGCCAAAAGAAGCTGTCCTTGCTATAATGTTTTTACTATATATAATATTTAACTTGTTATATAGCTCAGGGCGACATAACGCTTTGCTGCTGGACAGTTGGGGCCCATAGCCGTTCGGGGAGGCCAGCTGCGATTGGCTGTCCCGAACGGCTAACTTTTTCACCTTCAACCCTATTCCAATGGTAAGTCGTGATGTATTAACCGGTTGTTTGATGGGTTTGCTGCTGGCAGCGGGCCCGGTGTGCGGGCAGAATTACGAGCAGATGGCCAAGCAGATTGTCAACACGTCGGCCGGGGTGAAGGCGGGGGATGCCGTCATCATTACCGGCGGCAAGCACACGCTGCCCTTGATGGAGGCCGTGGCCGTGGAAGTAGCCCGCACGGGTGGTCAGCCGACGATGATGATGACCACCGACAAAGTGGAGCGGACGATCAACATGGAAATGCCGGAGGCGGCGATAATGCCGGAGAAAAGCAACAACTGGATGCTGCAGGCCGATGTACTGATTTCGCTGCCCCAAAACGAAGACTCCCGCGCGGTAATGGACGGCATGAGCCCGACCCGCAATGCGAAGTTTGCCCAGGTCAACGCCGAAAGCGGATTCAACCAAAAGCTTGACGCCAGCAAGCTACGGGGAGTGTTTGTGAGCTACCCCAACAAGAGCTTCGCCGCTAATCAGCAGCTGGATCTTGCCAGTTACGAGCAGATGGTCTGGGCCGGCATCGGGACCGATTATACGGCCGTGGCGGCGCAGGCGCAGCAGCTGAAACAGGTCCTGTCGTCGGGCAAGAAAATGCGCGTTACTTCGCCCTCGGGCACCGACCTGACCCTGCAGCTGGCCGCGCGGCCGGTATTCGCCGACGACGGCGTGGTGTCGGCTGCCGATCAGCAGGAAAAGCTGGTGTATAACCGCACGGCCCGCCTGCCCGGTGGGCTGATCTACGGGAGCGTGGACGAAACATCGGCCACGGGCAAGCTGGCCGCGGCCACCGGCACGCTGACGGGTAAGCCCCTGAAGGGCTTCAAAGCCGACCTGCAAGGCGGCAAGCTGACCAACGTACGGGCCGATGCGGGCGCTGAAACCTTCCAGCAGTGGATGGGGGCCTACGACGCCGCGGCTATGCAGATCAGCACCTTTTCCATCGGCCTGAACCCGGTGATGAAGCCCCAGGAAGACAAGGGCTACAACCCGAGTACCGCCGCGGGCATGGTCTATCTGGGCATTGGCGACAATGAATTACAGGGTGGCCGAAACAAGTCGGCCGGGGGCTATTCATTTGCTATTGCCAACGCAACGGTAGAAATAGACGGCAAGGCAATTGTGCGCAATGGCCAGCTCGTGTCCTCGTCCATGGCCAGTGCCGCGCCCATGCGTAAGAAGGCCCGTAAATGATCCGGCCCGGCGTACTCAATTGCCGCCAGGCAGCGGTGCCGCGTGACTCTAGTCAGCGCCAATCCGGCGCGGGTTCAGCGTAGCGTAACTCGTAATCAGCCATGAGTGGAGGTTGTGCCTCCACTACCGCGCCGGCGGCAAACCGGCTTCGCCTCGTCGTACAACACCAGTAAAACCCGCCTCATGCTTCCCTGCGCCAAAGGCACCCCGCTTTGAGTACCACTTCAAAGCCCCATGAAACGAGTGAAACAGCTCACCAGAGCCTTCGGCCGCGTTGAGGGAAGCCGGCTGATCGACTTCCCGGCCAAATTCTCCACCGTGCAGGTGGCGCGGGTCGTCTTCGGCAACGCCCGCGGGTGTTCCGTCTGCTTCCCCCACGGCCCCGAAACCGACAACGCCACTCGGGCCAGCCCGCAACAAAGCTGGAAACGGCACCGCCGGGCGCAGTGGAAAGTCTGACCCCCAAAACCGCCCCGCCGAGCATCCTCGGCGGGGCGGTACCACGTCTGCCCAACCCCTGCACCTGGGGCGGCGCTTCCCTGGCATTCTGGCCGTTTCCCTTGCTCACCCGCTTCAGCAGTGACGCCAGCGAAAACGTTCGCGCCTTTTTTGGGCTCATTTCCTTGTCCCTCGGGCTATCCGGGGCCCGCACAACCACCCAGGTCTGACGCGAAGCTATCCGCGCCGTTCGCCTACTTTGGGCGGGCCGCTGGGGCAGATACCAGAAACCAAGGGGCCCGCGTTTAGAAACGTGCGTCAGCGCCGAAGATTCTGCTTCCTGGGTGCTATCATTAACCAGAATTTTACTTTGCTTCCTTCTCTTCCATTTTAGCTCCTATGAAAAAACACCTATTGAGTTTCCTGCTATTGGTGCCGGGCCTGGCGCAGGCGCAGGCCCCGGTTCCCTACACCGTGAAAGGGAAAATCGGCCAGCTGAACGCTCCCGCCAAAATTTACCTGCTGCGCGGGAATGAGGTACTGGATTCCGCGACGTTCAAAAACGGCACGTTCGAGCTGAAGGGCACCACGGATGTGCCCCAAAGCGCAAGTCTGGTGATCAAGCGCAACGGCAAGCTGGGAACTGGGGTGTATGGGGAGATGGATGTTGCCCAGGTATTTCTGGAGCCTGGCCCGGTGGTGCTCACAAGCCCCGAGCTGTTGCGGAAGGCCACCATCACGGGTGGTCCGGTAACGGCGGATAACCAACGGCTCCAGGCCGCCCTGAAGCCGATTTCCGCTAAGATGGAAGCGTTTGGAGCGGAGTCACAGAAGGTGCCGTCGGAACAGCGGAATTCTCCGGCTTTTGCGGAGCGTATGCAGGCTCAGTTTGAAGCCTTCAATAAGGAAATAGTCCAGCGTAACCGGGATTTTATCAAAGCCAACCCGAATTCCTGGGTGAGCCTGGACGCGCTGACGGGCATAGGCATGTGGGAGGTGCCGCAATACGCGGTAGTGGCCCCGCTCTACGAGGCCTTCAGTCCGGCTCTCAAGAACAGCCCGCAAGGCCGCCAGTACGGTAAAATGGTGCGGGAGCTCAAGGATATAGCCATTGGCACGCAGGCTCCCGCGTTCAGTCAGCAAACGCCCGAAGGCAAGACCGTGGCGCTGGCCGACTACCGGGGCAAGTACGTGCTGATTGATTTCTGGGCCTCGTGGTGCGGCCCCTGCCGGGCGGAAAACCCCGCCGTCATCAAGCTGTATAACGAATACAAAGGCCGCAACTTCGAAATTCTGGGCGTATCGGTCGATAACGAGAAGACCCGCGAGAAATGGGTGAAGGCCATTCAGGAAGACCACCTGACCTGGCCCCAGGTATCGGACCTGCGCGGCATGGACAACGAGGTTGCGCAACGCTACCACGTTCGCGCGGTGCCGCAGAATTTTCTGATCGATCCGACGGGTAAAATCGTAGCGGCCAACCTGCACGGGGAAGACCTGAAAGCGACGCTGGCCCGCTATATCAAGTAGGGGGGAGTTACCCTGGGCTCCTGGCCGGCCGCTCCCCAACCCGCGCCCGGCGGAAAACCAGTCTTCAACTCCCGCCCGTTCAAAGCGTATTCCGGGTCACGCACCCCATCGTACTCTGGCTGTCCCTGTTGCTGCTGCCCGTCTTCGGGGCCTTCTTTGGCCTGATCAGCTTCCTGCTTTCCCGCCTGGGCTGGAGCCGCCTGGCAAAGCAATATGCCGTAGCCGCAGTGCCCGCCACCGTTGATCGGACGCTGCTGGCCTATGTGCGCATTGGCCCGGTGAATTATAGAAACGCCGTCCGGGCGGGCATTACCCCGCCGGGCGTGTGGCGGGCTATGCAACAAGCTGCTGAAATTGTTTTTTGGCTGCCCGAACGAGGTAGAGACGCGATACTTCGCGTCTCGGCGTTGAACGACCAGAACCGGGCCGCTTTAACAACCTTAGGACTTACGCAAAACCCTCCTGGTGCCATTTCACGCAGTGTTTCGCCGTGTTAAACCGCAGGGTTTCGCAGTGTTTAACGTCCTCGCACTGCGAAACCCTGCGGTTTAACACGGCGAAACACTGCGTGAAAGCATTTCGCGTAAGTCCTAAACCTGATGTTACGCAGGCAAATTTGGCAACTGGTGTTTCAAGTCGTTTCTCGTTGCTTGTTTCTCGTTGCTTGTTTCTCGTTTCTGGTTGAATGTGCGCCCAAAAAACGGCTCAAAAACGGCCAACCAGAAACAAGCAACCAGCAACAAGTAACAGACTGCGTAACAGCAGTAACAACATCAGCATGCGGGAGACGCGAAGGGTCGCGTCTCTACCTCGTTCAGCCGTCAGTTTCTCCGCACCGCCACACTTCGGCCCTTAACTAAGCTTTGGCGGCCAGCACTTCCCGCACCGAAGTCCACCGGATACCGGGGTAGCGGGCGTTATCCAGGGAGGGTAGCTTGGCCTGGCCGCTGAGCATATTGTGCAGGTACTGCATTCCCTGCCAGGGCGGAAATACGTCGTCCTTGGCGGGCATCAGGGTTTTGGTCACCTGGATCATGGTGCCGAGGAAACCCAGGCTGCCGGCCCGGAACAGCTTGTATTCCTGCCCCGTGGCGGCGCGGGCGGCGGCCTGCACCCCGCGGATGCTGGCTACTTCGCCGGCCACGCACAGGTAGCGGGGCGTGGTGGCATCAAGGGCCGCGGCGGCCGTAAACTCAGCGGTGTTCACCATCGTGGTGAAGTCCAGGGGCTGGTCGGGGCTGCCCCAGTAAAGCACCCGGCGCGGGCCCGCCAACACCACCGGGGCCTGCCCCGTGAGCAGATCGGCGAACATGCCGTTGAAGATGGACGTGGCCTGAATGGGCGCCTGGTCGAGCCGGCGGGCAAACTCGCGGCGCAGGTCGAAGTTGCGGTTGGAGCCCTCGGGCAGCCGGGTGAAGTCGGCGGAAAAGTCGGAGGGGATAAAGCGCGGCACGCCGGCCGCCACCGCCGCGTCGAGCAGCTGGGTCTGCGCGTCCACAATCACCGCCCGCAGCCCCGACAAGGCCGACACCACGCAGGTTGCGCCGGCGCAGGCTTTCGTCAGCTCGGCCGCATCGTTGTAGTCTACGGCCACTACCTCCACACCCTGGAGCCGGAGCGAATCGGCCTCCGCCTTGGCGCTGGCCGCGGGTCGCACGAGGGCCCGCACGGTAGCGCCCCGCTGGCGCAGCTGGTGGGCAATCAGCAGGCCCAGCGCGCCGGTAGCGCCGGCCAGGACGATGGTTCCCGGCGCGGCAGCGGTTTCGGGAGAGTTGTCGGTACGCGGGGCAGACATAGTAGCCATAAATCTTCCTGGATGAGGGTGCCAGCTTATCGGGCCGGGGAACTTTGCTAACCTGCTCGGATCCGGCCGGTCATCGGGAGTCGGTAATACCGCTCTGCTTCCGGTAATGTTGTTGCCGACGAGCAGATGGTAGGCGCGGCAACGGAGGCGGGTGCCAGCTGCGGGGCTTTCCCGGGGAGAGAGGGGATAAGGGTAATAAAAGCCCGTCATGCTGAGCGCAGCCGAAGCATGACGCCTCCTTTGTAGTATTTGGGAACAACTCTATTATGTGCATGTGCCAATCCAGTGCTCCTCAAAACCCTTCGCAGCCGTCGTCGCCGATGGGGGCGCCGTCGGGCATGGGCAGGGTAGGGGCGGGCTGGAATTTCTCGGGGGCTTCTTCAAACTGGCCGATGGTGCGCAGGGCCGCCAAGGCCGTGGCGCGGCGGCCCTCGTCTTTGGCGGACTTCTGTTCTTTCTGCAACCGGGTTTTCAGCTCATCCACTTTCAGGGCTGCCAGGGCTTGCACGCCGGCCGGCGCCTGCGGGGCGGCGGCCAGGGCCAGCAGCTTGTGCAGGGTGAGGGTTTGCACCAGGCGCTGCAGCTCGCCGGGGTAGCCGGTCTCGGGCTTGCTGCCCCAGGTCCGGGCCAGCAGCTTGTCCAGCACCGCGGCCAGGCCGGGCTGCCCGGGGTGGCGGGCGTGGTATTCCTGCAGGCGGGCGGCCCGCTGGGGGTTGAGCAGGAAGTCCAGCGTGGTGGCCGCCGCCGACTCGGCCGCGCCGGTGGGGTCGAAGGTGAGGCCGGTGCGGGTGGGGAAGGTCTCGCGGCTGCGGGCGTAGTTCACGGGGCGGGGCGGAATCTTGGCCAGCAGCTCCTCCGACAACGCCAGCTCCCGGGGTGAAATCGTGCGCAGCAGCGCCTCGAACGCCAGCCACTGCTCGGCCGGCTCCACGAACCGGGTGATGGTCTGGCCGTCGCCCTTCACGGCGTAGGTGTAGTAGAGGCCGCCGATTTCTTTGGCCGCGGCTTCCACCTGGTAGCGCTGGAGCAGGTAGATCGGGACCAGCACTTCCTCCAGCAGGGCCATGGGCTGCCCGGGGGCCAGGGCGTTTTCGGAGAAGCGCGCCAGCAGCTGCCGGCGCACGTCCATCAGGCGGTTGAGCTCGGCGGCGGCGTTGGGGCCTTCGTCCCAGAGGTGGGCGGCGGGGTGGGCCCCGCCGGGCGCGCGGGCGTCGGCGTCGGAAATAAACGCGTAGCCCTCGGCCAGGGTCCGGGTCATAATGGCTTGCAGGGCCGCAGCCTCGTCGGCGGTTGGGCCGAAATCCTGGTAGCCGTAGAGGATGGCGCGCTTGTCCCAGCTGCCGATGCCGGTGGCGTAGGCCTCGCTCAGGTCGATGCTGCCGTCGGGGCGCGTTTTGATGCGGGGCATGGGGTAGTCCATCACCGAGGCCCGCTCCTGGGTGCTGGCCGAGTAGTTGTGGTAGAGCCCCAGGGTGTGGCCCACCTCGTGGGCGGAAAGCTGGCGCAGGCGGGCTACGGCCATGCGCAGCATCTCGGGGTTTCTGGGCTGCCCGTCGGCGTAGGGCTGGAGCAGGCCCTCGGCAATCAGGAAATCCTGCCGCACCCGCAACGAGCCCAAGGATACCTGCCCCTTGATGATTTCGCCGGTGCGCGGGTCCGAAATCGACGCGCCGTACGACCAGCCCCGGGTGGAGCGGTGCACCCACTGAATCAGGTTGTAGCGGATGTCCATCGGGTCGGCATCTGCGGGCAGCAGCTTCACCTGAAAGGCGTTGCGGTAGCCGGCGGCCTCGAAGGCCTGGTTCCACCACGCGGCCCCTTCCAGCAAAGCCGAGCGCACGGGCTCGGGCGCGCCCCGGTCGAGGTAGTAGATGATGGGCTGCACCGGCTCGCTCACGGCCGCGGTGGGGTCCTGCTTGCGCAGGCGGTGCCGCACCAGCTGCCGCTGCATAATGGGCTGGTCGATGGGCGTGGCGTAGTCCATGAACTCGTTGGCGTAGTAGCCGGCCCGCGGGTCGAAGGCGCGGGGCTGATAGTTGGCGTCGGGCAGCTGAATCAGCGAGTGGTGCATGTGCACCGTCACGGCGTTGGCGTCGGGCGTCACCGAGCTGATTTCCCGGCCCTTGGCTTTGCCAACGAGGGTGATGAGGGCCTCGAACTCGGAGTTCTGCGGAAAGCCCTTGGTATTGGGCAGGAAAACGGCCGACCGGCTTTCATCGGCTTTGTAGGTGCCCTGCTTCAGGTCTTCCAGCTTGTCGCCGATCAGGTGGCTGTCGCGCAGCAGAAACGGGGTGAAGTCGACCAGCACCCGGTTGCCTTCCCGGGCCTCGGCCTTGAAGCCCCAGACGACGGACCGGGCAAAGGCCTGCTCCACCGATCTGCGCTCGTCGGCGTTGGTGCTCACGGCACGAAAGTCGTAGTTGGGCTGGAGCAGCATAATCTTGGGGCCGCTGCGCACGAACTTCACGATGCGGGTCTGCCCGATCTGGCCCCGGTCCAGGCCCAGGTCGTTGGAGCCCACGCCCTGGGGCAGGGAGCTGACGTAGAGGATTTCCTGGTCGAGCTTATCAATTTCGAGGAGAATCCGGCCGCTGGCCTCGTCCCAGTAGAAGGGAAAGAAGCCGGCAAATTTCTGCATCCCTTTGGTTTTTTCGGCCAGGGTCTGGGCGGCGGTACCGTGGGCGTTGAGCAGCAGCAGCAGCAGCAGGCCAGGCAGGAGCGGGTAGAGTTTCTTCATGCGGTAGAACGGGGCGAAAGCCACTGCCAACAGAACGGGCCGCCCCAGGCGCCGGCGTGGTTTCCGGCCCTGGGGGCGGCTCTTTAGGGCAGGCCCTGAAGGTATAGCTTTCCCCGATATTCCCCGCGGCGCGAACGGTAGGGGCTTATTTTGCCCGGGGGGCTACGGCGGCCAGTTCTTTCCCGCGGCAGAACCTGCGCTGACCGGGGGCGCGTGGCAGCATGCGGCGCCCGAAACCGGGCCGGTCGTTCGGCGGTTAATTGTGCCTAGTTCCGCTCCAACCCCGGCTTCATGACTTCTGACCCCAGCTCCGCCTTTCCGCCCGGCACGTTTCGGCGGCAGGACGAAACCCCCGACGCCCACTTCTACCAGCATCCCCGCTTCGTCACCCATATCGATGAGGCGGCTATCGCGGCCGTTACCCGGCTCTACGGCGACTATTTCCCAGCCCACGGCACGCTGCTCGACCTGATGAGCAGCTGGATAAGCCACCTGCCGGCCGACGTACCGTATGCGCGGGTGGTGGGCCTGGGGCTGAACGAAGCCGAGCTGCGCGCCAACCCCCGGCTGGCCGCCTACGTGGTGCAGGACCTCAACCAGCAGCCGGCGCTGCCTTTCGACGATAATACTTTCGACGGCGCGGCCATCTGCGTTTCCATCGACTACCTGACCCAGCCCGTGGCCGTACTGCGCGAGCTGGCCCGGGTGCTGCGCCCCGACGCTCCGCTGGTCATCACCTTTTCCAACCGCTGCTTCCCCAGCAAAGCCGTGGCCGCCTGGCACGCCCTCGACGACCGCGGCCACCTGGCGCTGGTGCAGCAGTACCTGCGGGCCGCCGGCGGCTGGCACGACCCCGAGCTACTCGACCGCAGCCCCGACCCCCGCCGCTCCGATCCGCTTTTTGCCGTGATTGGGCGGGTAGCCAAAGCCGCCGGGGCAAGCTAAGGGCAGAGGACGTCGTGGGGTTGAGGCAAAGTAGAGTTTAGGACTTACGCAAAATGCTTTCACGCAGTGTTTCGCAGTGTTAAACCGCAGTGTTTCGCAGTGCGAGGACGTTAAACACTGCGAAACACTGCGGTTTAACACTGCGAAACACTGCGTGAAATGGCACCAGGAGGGTTTTGCGTAAGTCCTAGAGTTGATAGGCTCGGAAAAGATGAGCTACTTGCCTCCCGGTGGTTCTCAAAACCCGGGCACACCACCCCCTGCCTGCTACTGCTCAAAACATGAAGCTTATCACGGAAAGAGCCGCCGCTAATGGCCTGCTGATTATTCTTTCGGCCGTGGTGCTGTTTCATGTGCTGGTGCTGCTCCGGGTAATTCCTTTCGCGATAGTATGGGGTGGCCGCCTGACCGACGAAACCCAGCTGCTGACTTTCGAAACCGTTTCCATCCTGCTCAACCTCATGATGCTCACGGCGGTGGCGGTTAGGGCCGGCCTTGTGAAGGTGCGTCTGCCCCGCCTACTGCTCCCAACCATTCTCTGGAGTATGACCGGCCTGTTCCTGGCCAACACCGTAGGGAATCTGCTGGCAACGACGGCTTTCGAAAAGCTGGTTTTTACCCCGCTAACGCTGTTGCTAGCCCTGTTTAGCTTACGATTGGCGCTCAGCAAGCCCGCCCGGCCACTGGTGGAGCTCCCCGCCGGGGATACCAAACGGTAAGGTATCCGCGGGCTACCTAAGCGGGAAGCCCACCTGTTTGGCAGGGAACCGGGTTCAATGGAAATAGGGCTTCCACACTTTAGGTTCGAGGTGATTTGCACGCAGTGTTTCGCAGGGGTTTTGTTGAACGGCACTGCAGAACACTGCGTCCTTCCACTGCGCAACACTGCGTGAACCGTTACTAGGCCAGGAGTGCGTAAGTCCCGGGAAAGTAAATCATCAACGCCGACGACCACTCCCAGGCCTGACTGCGAACCAGTTCAGCTTGTTTTCCGGTCCTTAATCGGCTACCTTGATTCTGATAGCCGATCTTAAAAGCCATTGCGTAGGCTGACGGTTACGCCCGGGCATACTTTTCTGCTATGCATCATATCGTCTACCAAAGCTGTGCCGTGGGGCATCCGACCAGAGCGGATCTCAGATTCCTGCTGCAGCAGTCCCACGCCAACAACAGCCAGCTGGGTATCACGGGTCTGCTCCTCTATGGCAACGACAACTTTCTGCAGGTTCTGGAAGGGCCGGCGGCCCCCGTGCAGCAGCTATATGATCGGATCAGGGCCGACCACCGCCATACGGCCATCATAACGCTGGCCGATGGAGCTATTGAGGAGCGCGTTTTTATGGACTGGTCCATGGGCTTTCAAAGGCTGTCCGACGACGACTTCCTGCGGCTGATCGGGTACCTCAACCCGCACCGCGCCGACTTTTCGGACCCCTACCCGTCGGATATCGATGAAGGGATGCTGGTTTTGCTCAAGTCCTTCGTGGTGAACGACGGGGTGAGGTGGTAGAGCCCGCCGCCGGAAACACGTATCTCGTTCGTCTTCGGACGAACCTCGTGGGTTGGCGGGGCGCTACGACCCGAATATCAGCCCGACATCCGGGAGCCTAACCCTACCGTTGGGTTCCGCGTTTCAGCTTCATACTTTTCCAGGTTCTATGAAGCCCGCCTACTCTCTCCTGCTGGCCCTTACGCTGCTGACGGCGGTTCCCGCCGCTACCGCCCAACAGGCTCCGGCCTCGCCCTACCACACCCGCTTAGGGGTTGATGGACCGATTATTCTGGGGCTGGGCGCTGTCAATGGCCTGGGGCTGTACCTGGTGCAGCAGAAGGATGGGGCTACCGAAGCCGAGCTGGCCGCGCTTAACAAGAACGACGTACCCAAGTTCGACCGGTTCGCGGCGGGCAACTACAGCACCCGGGCCCAGACGGCAAGCGACCTGCTGTGCTACGGTTCGCTGGTGGTCGCGCCGGGTTTGCTGGCCCTGAACGAGCCGGCCCGCGGCCGCTACGGCCAGGTGCTGGGGCTCTACCTGGAAACGATGGCCACCACGGCGGCTATGTTCACCATGACGGTGGGTACGGTGTACCGCCTGCGCCCGTTCGTGTACGGCCCCGAAGGCGGCGCCAAGCGCACAAGCAAGATTACGACGAACTCCTTTTTTGCCGGCCACACGGCCCACACGGCTACGGCCACGTTTTTCGCGGCCAAGGTCTTCCACGATTTCAACCCCAGTTCAGCGGCCCAGCCCTTCGTGTGGGGCGCAGCAGCGCTGGTGCCGGCGGCCGTAGCCTACTACCGCATGGAAGCCGGCAAACATTTTCTCTCCGATAACATCGTGGGCTACGCCATCGGCACCACGGTAGGCATTGTGGTGCCGCAGCTGCACAAGTCGGGGCGTCGCCCCGGCTATTCCTTCAGCCCGGTGCAGGGGCTGAACGTGAACGGCCATTCCTACGGGGGGCTGCTGATTACCAAACGGCTATAAGTCAGCGGTGGCAGCTCTGCGGAGTCTTAGCTGTTGGCCAGCCAGTGCTGAGCGGCTTGCTCCTCCACAAAAAGCTGCGCCCGGAAGGGCCGCGTTTCGTAGTGTTCCGGTAGGGGCGCGTCGCCCCGGGCTTCCATTTCCGCCAGCAGCGTGGGTGAAACCAGGTAAGCCAGATAGGTTAGCTGCTCCGGACAATTGCCGGGCTGGGGAAAAAAGTGGTCAGCAGCTCCGGCCGGTAGCTGATGTCGCGGCGCAAATCAATCAGCCAATGCGGGCAGCCGTGCTGCCGGGAGGCATCCGGCAGCAGCGCGTACGCCTCCTGAATCTCCGGCCCGGCGAGCGGGCGCAGCATGCGGTTGATGATCAAGCAGCAGCATCCCGGTAGCTTAACTCCAGAAATTCCCGGGCCGGCAAGGCGTGATACATTTTGCCGGGAAAGGGGCAGAAAATTAGGTACGGCTGAAGCGGCCGCTGCTTGGGCCAAGTCCGTCGCCAGTGCTACTATCACCGCGAATTTCTTGCTTTACGTATGCAAGCTGCTTCCACTGTATTTCTGGTCCGGCCCGTGCGGTTCGGCTTCAATCCCGAAACGGCCGCCTCCAACCACTTTCAGCAGGCCCCGGCCGGGCCCGACGACGGAGCCGTGCAGGCGCGGGCCTTTGCCGAGTTCGACGCCCTGACGGTTATCCTGCGCGCCAAAGGCGTACGGGTACTGGTCTTCGATGATACGGCGGTACCCGCCAAGCCCGACGCCGTATTTCCCAACAACTGGCTCACCCTGCACGCCGATGGCCGCGTGTTGCTCTACCCCATGTGTGCCCCCAACCGCCGGGCCGAGCGTCGCCCCGATATTCTTGCCGAGCTGGGCCGGCAGTTTCAGATCCGCGAGGTTCTCGACCTGTCGGGCTATGAGCAGCAGGGGCGGTTTCTGGAAGGCACGGGCAGCCTCATCTTCGACCATGAGCACCGCGTGGTCTACGCCAGTCTCTCGCCGCGCACCGATGCCGGCCTGCTGGCCGACGTAGCCGCCCGGCTGGGCTACCGGCCCGTGGCTTTCCGCTCCGCCGATGCGCAGGGCCAGGAAATCTACCATACCAACGTGATGATGGGAGTGGGTCCGGGGTTTGCCGTGGTATGCCTGGATAGTATCCGGGACGCCGCCGAGCGGGCAGCGGTGGTCGATTCGCTGACCGCTACCGGCCACGCGGTAATCCCCATTTCGTTGGCGCAGGTGGGGTGTTTCGCGGGGAATATGCTCGTGCTTCGCCCCGCCGCCGGACCCGATTTGCTGGCCCTGTCGCAGCGGGCTTATGCCAGCCTGACGGACGGGCAGCGCCGGGCGCTGGCGCAGTACTGCGAGCTGCTGCCGCTGGCCATTCCCACCATCGAAACGATTGGGGGCGGCAGCGTACGGTGTATGCTGGCGGAAGTGTTTTTGCCGGCGCCGTAATCCGCTGACTGCTGGCTGCTGGCTTGCCAGGGCCGCTTGGTCGCCGGGCCCCGCTGGAGTATTCGGTGGTGGCGGAGAAACGCTAAGCGAGGCAGGCCAGCGCGGCCTGGCCGGTGGCGGCCGGGAGGCCCTGGGCGTACCATTCGTCTTCCAGCATGCTCATTTCCACCAGGCTCCAGTAGGCCCCCTCGTAGAGCAGAATGTCGCGGGAAACGCCCTCGATGGTCAGGCCGCTTTTCTGGTAGCAGCGGATGGCGGCCTCGTTGAAGGAATACACGCCCAACTCGATGCGGTGCAGGTTCAGCTGCTCGAAGCCGATGCGGAGCACTGCCGTCACCATAGCCTGCCCGATACCCCGGCCCCGCGCCTGCATGTCGCCTACCAATACCCGGCTGATGCGCGCCGAGCGGTTTTTTCGGCTCAGGCCGCCCAGCGAAATGTGGCCCACGGTAGCACCGGTCGCCGTATCCACGGCCTTGTAGACGAAGGCATCGGAGGTAGGCAGCTCGTTCGTGTCCTCGATGTACCAGGCCAGGCTGGCCGGCGTGAGGGGGAAGCTGAACATGGCGCCCGACCAGTTCATCATCAGCTGTTCGTCCTTCACCCAGGCAATGAGTTGCGGGAAATCGGCAGGGGTGAAGGGCTCCAGTCTGATCATGGGAAGGCGGGGGGTAAAAGCGAAGAGGAAAGCGAAAGGCGCGCAGTGGTATTCCGGCGGACTCCGACTGGCAAAGATACCTAATCGGGGCGGTATAATTGGGCTTTTCCGAAGGCGGGGACCGTAGTAATTTTCGCGCCGCCGCCAGCAAAGTACCCTCCCGGAACCCCCGCTGCATGCTCCGCAGTTCCCGCTTCGGCGCGCTTAGCCGCCCCTGGTTTTTGAATAGGGCCCAAAGGCCGCGGCGGCCGCGCTTTTGGGCGGCCAGGCCGCCAGCCTCTGCCCTCAGCCGCCAAATGCAAACGTGGCCAGCGCCTCCCACGGGCCGCCCCGGTAAGCCCACAGCTGCAGCCCGGTGCCCAGCGCCGCGAAGGGCGTGAAGCCGGCCGTGAGCTGCTCGTGTAGCGCCCGGGCCACCGCGGTCGGCACCTTGTTCTGCACCGTAACGTGGGGCCGGCGGCGCTGCTGGTCCTGGGGCGTAAGGTCAGCAAGCCACCGGGTCTGCAGCTCGCGGTGCAGCTCTTCCACGGCGGCGCTTTCGAGCCGGTAGGCCACGCCCTGGCCCAGAAACTGCACGCCGGCCACCTGCAGCGGCAGCGGGGCCAGCTCCCGGCAGCGCGCCCGTAGCTGCTCCGTGATTTCGGCGCGGCGGGGGCCGGGCAGGTGGTGAAACAGCGTGAGGTGAGCCGCCAGGTAGTTGCGGGCCGGGGGAAAGTGCGCCTGCCGCAGGGCGTTGAAAAACGCGGCGGCTTCCGCGTTCAGCGCCAGCGTCAGAATCAGCGGGGCGTTCGGGTCGGGCGTAGTCATGGGTCAGGCGGGCCGCAGAATGGCGGAGCTTTGGATGAGGTGGCCGCCCTGTTCGATAAGGGCGGCTTTGGCTTTTTCGAACCCCTCGGCGCTGATGGCCCGGGTGGCATCCGCGAGCAGAAACGTGGCAAACCCCTCGCGCAGCGCGTCCAGGGCGCTGAAAAATACGCAGTAGTCGGCGGCCAGCCCCGCCACGTACACCGCCGTCACCTGCCGGCCGCGCAGGTAGTCGGCCAGGCCCGTGGATTTTTGGTGGCCATTGTCGTGGAAGCCGCTGTAGCTGTCGATTTCCGGGCTGGTGCCCTTGCGGACAATAGCTTCGATCCGGTCCTGTGCCAGGGCGTCGGCCAGCTCCGCGCCCGGCGTGCCCTGCCGGCAGTGGTCGGGCCAGAGCACCTGGGGCAGCCCGTGCAGCTCGGTAAGGTCGAACGGCTGCCGCCCCGGGTGACTGCTGGCAAAGCTCTGGTGTCCGGCCGGGTGCCAGTCCTGGGTGGCTACCACCAGGTCGAAGTGCGGCTGAAGCTGGTTGATCAGCGGAATAACGGCGTCGCCGTCGGCCACGGCCAGCGCCCCACCGGGCAGGAAGTCGTTCTGAAGGTCGATAATCAGCAAAGCTCTCATAGCACGAAAGTAAAACCGCGGCAGGGAAGCTGGCCCCAGCGCGCTTCAGGTGGATAAGAACGCGGTGAGGTCTCCTGAATACGTCAGCGTGAGCTGGTGCATGGCCCGGGTGCAGGCGATGTAAAGGATGCTCCTGTCCACATCCGTTTTATAGTTACGGGCGGAGGCAAAAGGTACGATGACCGCGTCGAACTCCAGGCCCTTCGCCAAATGGGCCGTGGTGATGATGACCCCTTCTTTGAAGGCTGTAGATTCTGCCGTGAGCAGATGAACCTCCGGGGCCTGAAGTGCCTGATACGCCTGTACTGCCTGCCGGAGGGTTTTGCAGATGATGCCCAGGGAATGATTGGCGGAGCTGTTGAAGGCGGTAATCAGCTGCCGGATTGCCTGCAACTCCTCGTTCTGGCTGTTGCAGCGCGCCACAACGGGCTCATGGCCATGCCTTTCCAGCGGAATGATGAGGGGATTAGGCGTGATCCGCTGCGCGAAGGCCGTAATCTCGACGGTAGAGCGGTAGCTGCGGTAGAGCTTCACTACGTCGGCCTGCGGGAAGACGCGTTCGATGGTTTCGGCCGAGGAAGCACTGTATGGGTTCACCGTCTGGCTTACATCGCCCAGAATGGTCTTGCGGCAGAGAAACAACCGCGACAATACCGCATATTGAACCGGGGTGTAATCCTGCATCTCGTCCACCAGCAGGTGCTTTACCTGATCGTAGGCGGTAAGGCCTTCCAGGCGCAGGCGCAGGTAAATCAAGGCAAAGACATCGGCGTACTCCAGCGTCAGGCGCGGGTCGGTCCTGAACAGCTCCGGCTGACCGATCCAGCGGTAAAAATCCCGGTACAGGTCCAGTACCTGGTGGAGCCTGAACATGCGCGGAATAGCTTCCCCGATCGTGGCTTTCTCCGACCCGGTTAGCTTGCGGCGGGTGGCATCGCGCACGTAGGCCCGGACATCTTCGGCCACCAGCGCAAATCGTTTTAAGATCGGAACCCGGTGGTAGGTCCTGAACTTCTCCTGAATCAAGGAGCGGGGAACAGTGGTTTGCCCAACCCGGATATCGGTAACAGTGAAGTAGTTATTCTCGATATGGATGAGGTACTGGTTGAGCTTGCTGAGGAACTCAAATGATGATTTAAACCGGATGCGCTCGATGAAAGCCGGGTCGTGCTGATCCAGCAGCGCGGACACCTGCTCGAAGAAGGTCTGGAACTGGTACCGGTTGTCGAGCAGGTCGGCCGCCAGCTCCTCCATACCCATCTCGGGAATATGCTCTTCGCCCAGCTCGGGTAAGACGTTCGAGATGTAATCCGCGAAGACCTTATTAGGCGAAATAATGAGAATGTCCCTGGCCGCGATGGTTTCCCGGAAACGATACAGCAGGAACGCAATCCGGTGCAGGGCAATCGATGTTTTACCCGAGCCCGCAACTCCCTGGATGACCATAACGGGCGCGGTATCGTTTCGGATTACCGCATTCTGGTCGCGCTGAATGGTCGCGACAATGTTTTTCATCTTGTCGTCGGAAGCCTTGGCCAGCTCGCGCTGCAGCACGTCGTCGTGAATGTTCACGTCGTTTTCGAGCATGAACTCCATGCGGCCGTCCCGGATCTTGTATTGTCGTTTCAGGGCGATGTGGCCCCGGACCGTTCCGGAGGGGTTGGTGTAGAAGGCATCCCCCAGCTCAAAGTCGTAGAACATGGAGGCGATCGGGGCACGCCAGTCGTAGATCAGGTTCCGGCGCTGCCGCTCGTCGGCGAAGGCGTGTATGCCGATGTATACCGGCAACAGGACCTTATCGCGGGGGGCGAAATCAAGGCGGCCAAAGTAAGGGGATTGACTTAGCTTGAGCAGCTTGCGTTTCCTGGTAACGGCCGCTTCCCCGGTAAAGGCCATGCGGTCAATGGACTGGCCGGCGGCTACCATGTCCGCTTCGTCCATGCCGGACTGCTGCTCATGGATATATTGCTTTTTCTGCCGGAGCTCGTCGGAAAACTGCTTCACGGCGTCGTCCACCCGCCTGACAGCCAGCGTCAGCTGCTCCTTGATTTCTTCCAGATATTCTCTTTCTTCTTGTTCTGTTGCGTTCATCACCAGCTGCTCTTGAGGAATAGACCGCAAAATTGACATCAAATTCCAGGCTGGAGCAGAATTATCTCATTTTATTGGCCGCATTGCCTGCCCCGCTGGCCGTGCCATACCCGCCCGCCACCCGCGAGATGCTGCGCTGCGCCCGTCAGGACGGGCTTTGGTTAGGTGTTTTCTTGTTGGGAATAAGTCCGCAGGCCTGTCGATACGGGCCGGGCTCTTTCGTAGCACGGACCGGGGCCTCCCGGCGGAAACTGATGCGCCGGTGCCGGTGCCGGCCGCCCCGCCGACCGCCCTGGTTTTTGGCAGCAGCCGTCAGCCGGGTTCCTCCGCCGAAACGGTTTTTACCAACAAGGAGGCATTTTACCTGACGCCTCTGTCCGGACTGGTTATCCACGAACAGCACGACGGGCCCGGCGGACCAGCCGGGTGGGAGTAGTTTATTTTTCGCAGCTTCGCGCTTCACCTGCCACCGCCTTCTCTTGGCTTACTCGCTTCTTCTGCGCAACTGCGGCCAGCTGCTCACCCTGGCCGGCGGCCCCCCCGACCGCCCCCTGACCGGCGCGGCCCTGTCCGATTGGCGCATCCTGGAAAATGCCTTCGTCGCCTGCGCCGGGCCGACGATAGTGGCCGTGGGCCTGATGGCGGAGCTGGACGAAACCCAGGTGACGGCCGCCACCACCGTAGTGGATGCGGCGGGGCAGGTGGTAATGCCGGGGCTGGTAGAATGCCACACCCACCTGGTGTTTGCCGGCAACCGCGCCCCCGAGTTTCAGCGCAAGCTGCAGGGTGAATCCTACCTCGATATTCTGGCTTCGGGCGGCGGTATTCTGAGTACGGTGCGCGCCACGCGGGCCGCCCCGGAAGCCGGGCTGCTCGACAATGCCCTGCGCCACCTCCACGATTTTCGCCGCTACGGCATCACCACCCTGGAAGCCAAAAGCGGCTACGGCCTCGACCGGGAAACCGAGCTGCGCCTGGTGCGCGTGGCCCGGGAGGCCGGCCGCCGGCAGCCCGTGCGGGTGGTGGTCACCTTTCTGGGGGCCCACGTGGTGCCGCCCGAGTACCGGGGGCGCCCGGCCGACTACCTGGATTTCCTGGCCGCCGACGTGCTGCCGGAGCTGCGGGGCGAGGCCGACTTCGTGGATATTTTCTGCGAGGAAGGCGCCTTCAGCGTCGAAGACTCCCGGCGCTATCTGGAACAAGCCCGGGCGCTGGGCTTTGGCCTGAAGATCCACGCCGAGCAGCTCCACGACCTGGGCGGCTGCGCCATGGCCGCCGCGCTGGGGGCCGTGAGCGTGGACCACTGCGACTACCTCAACCCCGCCGATGCGGCCCGGGTGGCTGCCACGGGCCGCACCGTAGCCGTGCTGCTGCCGCTGGTGCCGCTGTTTCTGCGCCAGGAAAAGTACGCCCCCGGCCGGCAGCTCATCGATCAGGGCGTGCCGGTGGCCGTCAGCACCGATTTCAACCCCGGCTCCTGCCCCGGCAAAAACCTGTGGCTGGCGCTGTCGATGGCCTGCCTTAAGATGGGGCTCACGCCCAAGGAGGCTATTGCCGCCGTTACGCTCAACGCCGCCTGGGCCCTGAGCCTGGCCGCCGAAATCGGGAGCGTGGAAGTGGGCAAGCGGGCCGACCTGCTGGTGCTGGACGTGCGCGACTACCAGGAAATACCCTACTGGCTGGGCGAAAATCCGGTCCGCGACGTTGTCATCGGCGGTAGGGTTTGTGAATAGTATTCAGGAATCAGCAAGCAATAATTTCCCGACCCCCGATTTTGTACTCAGCATCCAAAACTTAAAACGCACCATTCCATGCTGCTGCCGCTCTACCAGATCGACGCTTTCACCGACCGGATCTTTGCCGGCAACCCCGCCGCCGTGTGTCCGCTCACTGCGTGGCTGCCCGCCGAAACCATGCAGGCCATTGCCGCTGAGAATAACCTGGCCGAAACCGCCTTTTTCGTGCCGCGCGAAGGGGCCGACTATGATATCCGCTGGTTTACGCCCACGGCCGAAATAGACCTCTGCGGCCACGCCACGCTGGCTTCGGCCCACGTGCTGTTTCGCCACCTCAATTTTCAGGGTGAGGAGCTTACCTTCCATTCTAAGAGCGGTCCGCTGCGGGTGCGCCACGCCGCCGATGGGCGCTTCACCCTCGACTTTCCCTCGCGCCCGCCCCGGCAGCTGGCCGTGCACCCCACCGGCCTGCGCGACGCCCTGCACGCCACGCCCCTCGACGTGCTGGCCTCCCGCGACCTGGTCACGCTGTTCGGCTCCGAGGCCGAAGTGCTGGCCCTGCATCCTGATTTCGCCCGAATTGCGGCCCTGGAGTACGTGGGCGTCATTGCCACCGCTCCCGGCACCAACGGCATCGACTTCGTATCCCGCTTTTTCGCGCCTAGGGTGGGCGTGCCCGAAGACCCGGTGACCGGCTCGGCCCACGCCACGCTGATTCCGTACTGGGCCGCCCGCCTGGGCAAAAACGTGCTGCGCGCCCGCCAGATTTCCGCCCGCGGCGGCGACCTGTGGTGTGAGCTGCGCGGCGACCGGGCCCTGATGAGCGGCTACGCGGTGACGTATCTGAAGGGCGAGATTGAGATAGGAGAATAGGCGTAGTCGTCCTCTTTAACTGTCCTCCTGCGCTTTGCGCAGGAGGACGGCCGAAAAGCTCTTACCGCACCTGCTCCCGGGTATACGGTCCGCCATCCAGCACCTGGGCCACGAACAGCGCTTTGCCCGGCACGGCCAGCAAGGCCTGATGCACGGCCGCACTCACGCCCACGTAGCGCACTACGCCGCCGTGGCGGTACTCGATTTCCAGCGTCAGCGTGTCGGCCTCGTAGCCGACGGCTTTCAGGGACGTGGAGCGGATGGGCTGACGTTTCATCGGCAGAAAATAAGGCTGAATACTACCTGGCTTTCGCCTTGGGGGCGGTGGCGGCTTTCTTACCGGCTACCGGCGCGGCCAGCTTGTCGGGGTTGTCGGCCAGGAACTTGCCCCAGCTTTTGCCGCCGGCTTTCACGTTGTTGCCCTTCTGGTAGTGGTGGCACAGGGCTACGGCCAGCGCGTCGGTGGCGTCCAGAAACTTGCTGGCTTCCGCGATGGGGGGCAGCGTGAGGGTCTGGCGCAGCATGTGGGCCACCTGCTCCTTGGTGGCGTTGCCCGAGCCCGTTACCGACTGCTTCACCTTGGTGGGCGCGTACTCTACGTAGGGAATCTGGCGCGAGAGGCAGGCGGCAATGGCCATGCCCTGGGCCCGGCCCAGCTTGAGCATACTCTGCACGTTCACCCCGAAAAACGGCGCTTCGATGGCCAGCTCGTCGGGCAGAAACTCGTCGATCAGCTCCAGCATCCGCTCGAAGATCCGCTTGAGCTTCAGGGCGTGGTTGGGGCCGATCTTCTTCATGTCGATGACGTCGTAGCGCAATACGGTCACCTGCTGCCCGCGCACCTCAATCACGGCATAGCCCATGATACTGGTGCCCGGATCGACGCCCATAATGACTTTGGGCAGCAGATCGGGGGAGGCGGAGGGGCGAAGCATAAGGGGGTAATCAGGGAAGAAGGAGCGGGTGGAGCCGGCCGTTGGGCTGCAGTCGGTAACTTGCCGCTTCCAACCATCTGCCGCCCCGTTATTTTGCCTGAGCCTTCTCTACAAAACTACACCCAAAAGCCGGAACAACTGGCCCGGCGGCGGCGCTGGCTGGTCGTGGCGGGCAAGCTGGTCATCACCGGGCTCACCCTGGGGCTGCTCTACCGCTCGGTGTTTGCCGACGTGGCCACGGCCGCCGCGTGGCGGCAGCTGCTGGCTTCGGCCCTGACGGGCGCGGGCCGCGGCCCGGTGCTGGTGGCCCTGGCGCTGGTGCCCGTCAACTGGGGCCTGGAAGCCTGGAAGTGGTGGCGGCTGGCCCGGCACCTGGAGCCCGTGTCGTTCCGGCGCAGCTTCCGGGCCGTGCTGGTGGGCCTCACCCTGGGCTTCGTCACGCCCAACCGCGTGGGCGACTACGCCGGCCGCATCATCGAGCTCAAAAGCCGCCGCCTCGATGCGCTGGGGGCGGTTTTCCTGGGGCGCTACTGCCAGCTGGTCGTTACCGTACTGGCCGGCACGGTGGGGCTGCTGTACTTTCTGCTCACGTTTTACCTGCGTGGCTATCCGGCCTCCGGGCTGGGACTGGTGGTGGCCACGCTGCTCATTAATCTGGCCGTGCTGCTGCCGCTCTACCGCTCCCGCCTGCTGCTGGCGGCGCTGTCATTGGTGCGGCCCCTGCGGCGGTTCCGCCGGTATCTGGCCGTGATGCCCACGTATTCGACGCGGTCCATTCACATCATATTGGCTTTGTCGGGGCTGCGCTACGCGGTGTTCTGCGGGCAGTTTGGGCTGCTGCTGCTGGCCTACGACGCCCGTGCGCCCTTCGGACCGGGCCTCGCGGCCATTGCGGGTACGTTTCTGCTCAAGTCGCTGGTGCCCTCGCTCAATGCCCTGGCCGACGTGGGCGTACGGGAGCTGTCGGCCACCCATCTGTTTGGGCTGCTGCACGAGCCCGCCCTGCCGGTGCTCAGCGCCAGCCTAAGTTTGTGGGTGCTCAATATCGCCCTGCCCAGCGCGGCCGGCCTGCTGTTCGTGCTGCGGCTGAAAGTGTTCCGGAAGCAGAAACCGGATCAGCCCGCCGCGTTATGAGCTGGACTGCCGACGTTTCAGGGAATGGGGTCGGGGCCGCCTTGCTGCTGGCGCCGCTGCTGTACGCCCGGGCCATGCTGCGCTTCCGGCGCGCCTGGCAGCAGCTGTCGCCCCCGCGGCACCCGCCCCCCGGGCCCGCCCAGCCAGTTGTCTCCGCTGGGCCCGTGCTGTCCGTGCTGATTGCGGCCCGCAACGAAGCCCGGAATCTGCCCGCTCTGCTCCGCGACCTGCAGCTGCAAACGCTGTCTGCCGACTATTTTGAGGTGCTGGTGGTGGATGACCATTCCACGGATACCACGGCGGCCGTGGTGCGCGACTGGGCGGCCCGCGTGTCGTATCCGTTGCGGCTGCTTTCTCTGGCCGCGCGGCCCGGCGCGCGCCCCGGGAAAAAAGCCGCCATTGAAATGGCCCTGGCCGGCGCTCACGCTCCCTGGGTGGTCTGCACCGATGCCGACTGCCGCGTGGGGCCTGCCTGGCTGCAAAAGCACGCGGCCCTGGCCGCCGACCCGGCCGTGCAGTTCGTGAGCGGCCCGGTGCTGCTGACGGGGCAGGGCTGGCTGGCGGAGCTGCAGGGCGTGGAGCTGGCGGGATTGGTGGGCGTGGGCGCCGCCGGCATCGGCCGGGGCCGGCCCACGATGTGCAACGGGGCCAACCTGGGCTACCGCAAAGCGGCCTTCGCGGCCGTCCGGGGCTTTGCCGGCAACGAGCACGTGCCCAGCGGCGACGATGAGTTTCTGCTCCACAAGATTCACGCGGCCTATCCGGCGGGCGTCCGGTTTCTGCGCGAGGAAGGAGCCATCGTGCGTACCGCCGCCCAGCCGACGCTGCGGGCCCTGCTGCGGCAGCGGGTGCGCTGGGCCAGCAAGTGGCAGCACTACCAGCACAACGCCCCGCGGCGGCTGGCCGTGCTGGTGCTGCTGGCCAACGTGGCTTTGCTGGCCGGACTGGTGCTGGCTTTTTTCTATCCTGCCCTGAGCCTTTGGGTAGCCGGGGCCTGGCTGCTCAAGCTGGGCTCCGACGTCTGGTTTCTGAGTCCGGTGTTAGGTTTCTTCAGCCGGCGGCGGTGGCTCTGGTGGCTGCCGCTGCTGCAGCTGGCCTACGCCCCGTATGCCCTGGCTACGGGCCTGCTGGGGCTGCGCGGCGGATATATCTGGAAGGGAAGAAAAGTGGGCCGCTGAAGGCAGAGTGGTGCCACGAATGGCCCGGCGGGCTTCGTGGTACCACTATCGTTGAACGATAGGAGGGCCCCGCCTTTTCAGGGCACGGCTAAAAAAACTGCCGGAGTCACCCCCGGAAATGAAAATTTCCGGGCTGCCTGTCTATCTTTACCAGTCCCCGGACCTGACTTTTCGCAGGATACGTGGGTTCTCGTCCGATTCCCCCTGCCCGTGTTCCGCTCTTCTGCCTTCCGTCTGCAACTCTCGGTGCTGCTGCTCCTGCTCTTTGGGCGGGTGCTGGCACCGGAGGCATGGCTGCTGGCGTTGCACGCCCACGAGCACACCCGGGAAGAGCCCGCGCAGGTAGCCGCGGCCGTCCGCAAGGGTCAGCCTCTGCTGACGGCCAGGCACCAGCACTGCCACGTTGACCAGCTCTACGACGTGCCCGCTCTGCGGGCCGGAGCCGTAGCGGTACCCGAGCCCGGATGCCGGGCAGTGTTCGTGGCGCTGGTTATCCCCCGGACGGTGGCGCTGCCCGTCGTTGCCGGGTGCGAGCGGGCCGGCCGCGGGCCCCCGCGGGCGTAGCCCCTCGTGGCACGGTGGGTTTCCGCTGGTGCGCGCTAGTCTGCGCGGCCACCCGTCACCGGTGAGGCGAAGTGCCACTTCGCCCCGCGGCTCCTTTTTCTTTTCATGCGTGTCCTTTTCTGTTCTTCCCCCCGGGGAAGCGGCGGCTGGCGCGTGGTTTCGTTCGTGGCTTGCCTGCTGCCCGGTGCGGCGTATGCGCAGCGGGGGGCTGATATAGCCGTTGCTAGCCATGGAAACGGCCCGGCCGCGGCGTGCAACCTGGCCCTGGCCGGCCGCGTGGCCGACCACGAAACCGGCCAGCTGCTGCCCGGGGCCACCGCCCGCCTGCTCGAAACCAACGATGTCAGTGCCGCCGATGAGTTCGGCAACTACCACTTCCACGTTTGCCCCGGTCTTTACCGCCTCGAAATCAGCTTCGTGGGCTACCGCTCCGAAACGGTGGCGGTGCGCGTGGGCAGCGCCACCGTCCGCAACTTCCGCCTGCACCCCGACGCCGTGCTGCTGCGGGGAGCGGTGGTGCACGGGCAGCGCGTGGCGGCGCCTACGCCCCAGGCCACGGCCACCCTGGACGGTACGGCCCTGCAGGCCACCCGGGGCCAGACCCTGGGCGAGGCGCTGCTGAAGGTGAGCGGCGTGGCCGCCATTCAGACCGGCCCCAGCGTGTTCAAGCCCATGATTCACGGGCTGCACTCCAACCGCGTGGCCCTGTTTAATAACGGGGTGCGGCAGGAAGGCCAGCAGTGGGGGCAGGAGCACGGCCCCGAAATCGACCCCTTCGTAGCCGCCCGGCTCACGGTAGTGAAAGGGGCGGCGGCCGTGCGCTACGGGGCCGACGCCATCGGCGGGGTAGTGCTTACCGCGCCGGCGCCCCTGCCCGACTCGGCCGGGCTCAGCGGCGAAGCCCACCTGGTCGGGGCCAGCAACAACGGGCTGGGCGCAGCTTCCCTGACGGTGCAGGGCAGCCCAAAGCGGGTGCCGGGCCTGGCCGGGCGGGTGGTAGGCACCGTGCGCCGGGCCGGCCTGGCCCGCACCCCCGGCTACCGAATTGCCAACTCGGCCCTGGCCGAGTATAGCTACGCCGGCACCCTGGGCTACGAGCGGGAGCAGTGGGGAGCCGAGGTGTTTTTCAGCCAGTACAATGCGCAGTTAGGGTTGTACCCGCTGCCCGAAAATGCCCGCGCCGCCCAGCAGAACCCGCCCCGGGTAACCCAGGACTTCACCTACGCCATCAACCGGGGCTACCAGGATCTGCGCCACTCGCTGCTGAAAGTGAGCGGCTACTACCGCCTCGGTGGCGGGCGGCTGGGGCTGACGGTGGCCCGGCAGTGGGACGACCGGGGCGAGTTCGACAAGTTCCGGCCCCGCAACGACGCGGCGGCGGCGCGGAACCGGCCCGAGCTGGACTACCGCAACGAGACGTCCACCGCCGAGCTGCGCTGGGAGCCCCGCTCCCGGGGACCTTTCAGCGGTGAGCTGGGCCTGAGCGGCACGTATCAGAACAACACCTACCGCCCCGGCTCCCGCTTCTTCATGCCCTACTACACCAACCAGGCCGTGGGCGCTTACGGCCTGGGGCGCTGGCGGCCCGGCGCCCGGTGGCTGCTCGAAGCCGGCCTGCGCCTGGACCGCCGCACCCTGAACACGCGGCGGCCCACCCGGCCGGCCGGGGTGTTCACGGTGGTGGAAGAAAACTTTACTTATTTCACCCCGGCGGCTTCCCTGGGGGCCGTGTGGGATGCGTCGCCCCACTTCGGGCTGCGGGCTGACGTCAGCGCGAACCGGCGCGCGCCGGCCGCCAACGAGCGGGCCAGCCAGGGCGTCCACGGCGGCATCTACGAGGAGGGCTACGATGTTTCGCGGCCGGCCGGGGCCCCCGCCCTCCGGCCCGAAACGGCCCGGGGACTCAGCCTGAGCGCTACCTGGCACGACAACCCCCGCTTCAACGGCGAGCTGACCATTTACCAGACCTCCTTCGACGGGTATATCTACCAGACGCCCATCCCGGAGGTGCTCAGCGTACGGGGGTTGTTTCCCTCGTTCCGCTACCAGCAGACCGACGCCCGGTTCCGGGGAGCCGACCTGCTGGTCAGCTACCACCTGCTGCTCCCGCTCACGCTGGGGGTGAAGGCGGCCACGGTCTTTGAGCGCGACCGGACCCGGGATGATTACCTGATTCTGGCCCCCGCCGACCGGGCCGAGCTCTGGCTGCGCTACGAGCAGCCGGTTAGCCCGGTTGGCCGGCGCGTGGCCGGCCGGTACGCGCAGGCCGGGGTGCAGGCCGTGGCCCGCCAGACCCGCACGCCCCGGCCCGAAAACGGCCAGGACTACCAGGCTCCGCCGGCGGGCTACTACCTGCTCAACGCCGAAGCGGGGCTGGTGCTGGGCCCGGGTTCCCGCCATCCGCTCAGCCTCGGCGTGAGCGGAACCAACCTGCTCAACACCCGCTACCGCGACTACCTCAACCGGTACCGCTACTACCTCGACGAGCTGGGCCGCAACGTCACGCTCCGGCTCAAACTCAACTTTTAAGACATTCATCAACCTCCATTTTTCATTTCAACGACCCCATGAAATTCACTGCCCACACCCCCAGCCGCCAGCCGGCCCCGGCCAAACTCCTGCTCGCCCTGCTGCTGGCCGCCCCGCTGGTCTTCTCCGCCTGCAAAAAAGATAAGGACGAGCCCGAGCCCGAAGAAGACAACGAGCTGATTACGACCGTCACCTACGCCCTGACGCCGGCTGCCGGCAGCACCGCCCCGGCCGCCACCATCACCTGGGAAGACCTCGACGGCGCCGGCGGCGTGGCCCCGGTTATCACCGGCGGCCCGCTGACCCTGCGCGCCAACACCACCTACACCGGTACGATCACCCTGCTCGACAAAACCAAAAATCCGGTGGCCAACGTGACCGACGAGGTGGCCACCGAGAAAGAAGACCACCTGTTCTTCTACGACCCCACGCCCGCCGGCCTGCTCACGGTGACCCGCACCGACCGTGATGCCAACAACCGCGAAGTGGGCCTGGCAACGCGCTTAGTGACCACGGCCGCGGCCACCGGCACCCTGAAAATCACCCTGCGCCACCAGCCCGGTACGAAGGACGGCACCGCCGGCCCCGGCGACGTGGACGTGGAAGCCACCGTGCCCGTGGCGGTACGGTAGCGCCCTGGTCGGTCGAACGACTGACGACGCTACTTCCTGAAAAAAGCCGGGGTCCGGCATCCGCTCTGTTGGTGAGGCAGGCGGCCGGGCTTACGGGCCGTGGGGGCCTGCAAGCCGTCCACGGCCCCGGTTTGGTTTCCAACGTTGGGGGCACTGGTTGCCCCGTTTTTGTTTCGCTGCTTTTCACCTGCTTCAGCCATGGCTAAAATTCCCCTGCCCACCTGTTCCACCTACGACATGCTTGTAGTAGGAGCCAGCAATGCCGGCCTGAGCGCCGCCCTGGTACTGGGGCGCGCCCGCCGCCGCGTGTTGGTGCTCGACGGCGGCCCGCCCCGCAATGCCCCCGCCTTTCATACGCACAGCTTTTTTACCCGCGACGGGGCCGCCCCCCGGCAGGTGCTGGGGATTGGCCGGGAGCAGCTGCGCCCCTACCCGGTAGAGGTGTGCGCCCTCGAAGCCCAACAGGCGGCCCTGACGCCCGCCGGCGTTGCCCTGACCCTGACTGGCGGCACCGTAGTGACGGCCGCCGCGCTGGTGCTGGCTACCGGCGTATCCGACGAACTCCCCGCCGTGCCGGGCCTGGCCGCGCTCTGGGGCCGGGGCGTGTACCACTGCCCGTATTGCCACGGCTGGGAAAACCGCTACGGCCGGGTGGTCGTGTATGGCCGCGGCGAGGCCGGCTACCAGCAGGCCGTGCTGCTGCACCACTGGTGTTCGCGCCTGAGTTTGTGTACCGATGGCCCGGCCGGGCTGACCCCGGCGCAACGGACCCATCTGGCGGCGCTGGGCGTGACCATCCTCGAAGCGCCCGTGGCGGCCCTCGACGGTTCTCTCAAGTGCCTGCGGGCCATTGAGTTCGACGACGGCCATCGGGAGCCGGTAGATGCCGTGTTTCTGCGCCCCGCCCAGCGGCAGCGCAGCAGCCTGGCGGCGCAGCTCGGCTGCGCTTTCACCGCCGACGGGGTGTACGTGCAGGTAAACGAGACGGGCCTGACCAGCGTGCCCGGCGTTTATGCCGTGGGCGACATGACCGGCCCTTTCCAGCAGGCTATTCTGGCGGCGGCCAGTGGCACCCGCGCCGCCGCCGCGCTCAACAATGAGCTGATATTCCGCGACAGCGTAGCCGTCTAGGGCGGTTTTTGAGGGGGGATAGTGAGGAGCCGCCAAGCGCAGCTTCCCGGCTTCTGGCCCTATTGCCGGAAAACCGGCCGCAACGGGGCAGGTAGCAAACTGCGCCTGCGCCGGCAGCTGAGGGCTGCCGCCAGGCCCCGACCCCGACAGCTCGTGGTATTCTTATCCCCAGGCCGCTGCCGGGCGCTAGATTCTGCCGCCGGACATTTCCCTTTCCCGCCGCGCCGCGCTACATTTGCTGGCCTCACCTGCCCTCCGTTTCCGTGACCGACCCCGAATTCGACATTCTCGACGAGCTGTACTTCGTTACTTCCTTCCGCGATCTGGCCCAGAAAACCAGGCAGCCCGTCCCCGCGCTCGAAAACCAGCTGCGCGGCCTGCTGGAGCAGGAGTACGTGAAGTGCTTCTACCCCGATCCGGATACCGAGCTGGCCTACGAAATCACCTCTTTCGGCGCTATCGGCCGCGACTGCTACTACCTGGCCACCAAGGCGGGACTGCTGGCGCACAACACCCGGTAGCAGCAGTGACGACCGTGCCGGCTTCTGCTGCTCCCGCCCGGGCGGTGCCCATTGCGCGGGCGCCGGGCTACTACGTGCGGCAGCGCCTGCTCCAAAACCGGCCCGCCATGCTCGGGCTGGGCTTTATTCTGCTGTGCGCGCTGGTTGCGCTGGCCGGCTACTGGGTGCTGCCCGACAACTCGCCCGACGCCAACAACGGGGTGGTGCAGCTGCAGAAAGAGCCGCCCGGCTTCACGGCTACCCTGCTGCGCCTGCCGCTGCCCGACTCAGCCCGCCCAGCGGCCGACAACGCGCTGCGCACCTGGCAGCAGGGCCGGGAGCCGCGGTTTCGGGATGCGCCCATCGGGAGCTACCGGATAGTAGGCGACTCCGTGCTGATTGAACCCTACCAGAACCACAGCGCCCTGGCCGAATTGCCGAAGCGCTACTCCCTGGCCGAAGTAGCCGGCCGCCCCGGCTCGGCCGCGGAGCTGAGTCAGCTAGTAGAGCAGCAGCACATTGTCCGGCGCACCTACTGGCTGGGCACCGACAAAGCGGGCCGGGACGAGCTGAGCCGGCTGCTGCTCGGCACGCGCATCTCGCTGGGCATTGGCCTGGTGGCGGTGCTGATTTCCCTGGCTCTGGGCATGCTGGTAGGCGCCCTGGCCGGCTACGTGGGCGGCTGGGTCGACAGCCTGCTGCTGGGCGTGATGACGGTGGTGTGGAGCATTCCGGGCATCATGCTGGTTATTGCCATTTCCCTGGCCCTCGACAGCCGGGGCGTCTGGACGTCGTTTATTGCCGTGGGCCTCACCATGTGGGTTGATGTGGCCCGGGTGGTGCGGGGGCAGATGCTGGGCCTGCGCGAGAAGACCTTCGTGGAAGCCGGCCGCGTGCTGGGCCTGCCCCAGAGCCGCCTGATCATGTGGCACTTGCTGCCTAACATGACGGGCCCGCTCATAGTCATTGCAACCAGTAACTTTGCGGCGGCCATTCTGCTCGAAGCGGGCCTGAGCTTTCTGGGCCTGGGCGTGCAGCCCCCGGCTCCCTCGTGGGGGCTGATGGTGAACGAAGGCTTCCAGCTGCTGGGCACCGAAGCCGGGCTGTGGCTCACGCTGCTGCCGGGCTTGGCTATCAGTTTGCTGGTGCTTAGCTTTAACCTGCTCGGCAACGGCCTGCGCGACGCCTACGACCCCAAAACTCCCCTGGGAAGCTGATTGGTTTTTGGTTGTTGGTTGTTGGTTTTTGGCCCCGGCCGTATTCTCGACTGCCAAAAACTCCCCTGGGAATTGGTTTTTGGGGTGTGGTTTTTGGCCCCGGCTGAAATTCCAACCAACCAAAAACAAACAACCAAAAACCAACCCCCCCCCCTGGGAATTGGTTTTTGGGGTGTGGTTGTTGGTTTTTGGCCCCGGCTGAAATTCCAAACAACCAAAAACCAAAAACAAACAACCAAAAACCAAAAAAATGCCTGATTCCAATCTGCTCCATTCTACTACTGACGTGCTGGGCCTGCGCAAACAGCTGCTGCTCAAAAAGCAGGAGCTGAACGCTTTGCTGGAAATCACGCAGTCCATCAACCTGGATACCACCGAGGACGCCCTCTACAAGATATTTCAGTTTACCCTGCTCGGGCAGCTGAACATCCGGCGCATCGTGGTGTACCTGAAGGAGGAAAACCAGTGGCAGTGCATGGTTTCGTTCGGCTACCAGCTAGCCGACTTTCGCAAGCTTGCCCTGCCCGAAGTCATCATCGATAACTGCACCGAGGTGCCCTGCCCGATAGCCGCCTATCAGCTGGGGCCGCAGTGGCAGCAGCTCGAAACCATTATTCCGGTGGTGCAGAAGGGCGCGGTGCTGGCCTACGTGCTGATCGGTAACGTGCAGGAGGACTATGCCAACGAAGAAGCCACCAGCTTTCTGCAAACGCTGAGCAACATCCTGATCGGGGCCATCGAAAACCGGCGCCTGAACCGCCAGCGGGTAGCGGCGGCAGCCATGCGCAAGGAAATCGAAATTGCTCAGGAAGTGCAGAACATGCTCTTTCCCCGTAAGCTGCCCAACGATGCCCACGTGGCCGTGCACGCCAGCTACGTGCCCCATACCGCCATTGGCGGCGACTACTACGACGTGGTCAACATCGACCAGGATAAGTTTATGTTCTGCGTGGCCGACGTGTCGGGCAAGGGCGTGCCGGCGTCGCTGCTCATGTCGAACTTCCAGGCCGGGCTGCGCACGCTGCTGCGCCAGCACGTCGATCTGGCCACCATCGTGCACGAGCTCAACCACCTGCTGTTCCGCAACTCGGGCGGCGAGAAGTTCATCACCGTGTTCTTCGGCATCTACGACCGCACCACGCGCCACCTGCAGTACGTGAATGCCGGCCACAACGACCCCATCCTGCTCACCGACTCCGGCCCGGTGCAGTACCTGAAAACCGGCACCGTGATGCTCGGCATCATGGAAGAGCTGCCGATGCTGGACGTGGGCGAAACCGAAATTCCGCCCCACTCGCTGCTGCTCAACTACACCGACGGCCTCACGGAAGTGTTCAATACCAACGGCGACGAGTACGGGGAAGAGGGCCTTATTGCCCTGATGCGCCGCAACCGCTACCTGCCGCTGGCCGGGCTGCACAAGGAAATGCTGCGCGAAATCGAAGCCTTCAACGTCAACAAAACCCAGTTCTCCGACGACATCACCATCCTGAGCTGCCGGTTTAAGTAGGGAATTAGTAATTAAGAATTAGTAATGAGGAATTAGCAGGGCCGACGCTTCTCCGCAAGGGTGAAGGCGTCGGCCCTGGTGCGTTTGGCAGAAGTTGCAGGAGCTGCTGCAATAGCCTGAATTCAGATCAACCGCACTGTGTAGAGCCGACATGCTCCTATTGATTCAGAAGGCCCTTTGCTTTTTTAGAAACACAGGAATCTTGTTCAAAAGCAGCTTGGCCATTCTGCGAAACTGCCTTCAACGCCTCAAATCGGCCCTCCATTTTATAGTGCGGTTAATCTGAGCCTGAATTCTTAATTACTAATTCTTAATTACTAATTCCTTCCCCTCCTCTTCCTCAATCCAGCTTTCGGCCCGGATCAGAATGGCCAGGGCGATGTAGAAGAAGGAGCCGATCTTATCGACTTCGACCAGCTCGTTGAGCAGCAGGTGGAAGATGATGATGACCAGCGACAGGCCGGCGGCCAGCACTACGCGCTGGTGCTGGGGCGAGCGGGTGCGGTGGTACAGGGTTTCGACCATCACCAGCGCCGTGCCGAACAGGACGACGAAGAGCAGGAAGCCGGGCAGACCCTGCTCGGCCAGCTGCAGCAGGAAGTAGTTGTGGGTGGTCGACTTCTCCGGGTTGTCGCTCACGTAGGTGCGGAAGCTCTTGACGGTGTAGCGCTTGTACTCGGGGTAGAAGGTGCTGGGGCCGCTGCCGGTAATGGGCTTTTCGCTGATCATGCGCGCCGCCGCCACCCACCGGTACACCCGCTCCATGCCCGATACGTCTTCCAGCTTGTAGGTGGCTTCGAGGTGCTTCTCGAAGTTGTGCCCGTTGAAAATGGTTTTCTCGAAGTCCGGGGCGTAGAGCATGTAGTTGTGCTGGCTCATGAAGTAGGACGCCCCGCTCAGCGCCGCAATGGCGGCTCCGGCCAGCACCAGCCGGGTCAGGCGCAGCCGTAGCACCAGGTAAAACAGGCCCGCCAGCGGCAACGCCAGAATAGAGGCCCGGGTGTAGGACAGCAGCACGCCAAAAACCAGAATGCCCAGCGCCACCCGCCAGAGCGTCCGCGGCAGGCCGGGCTGCGGCGAGCGGGCGGCGTAAAACGCGTAGGGCACCAGCATGGCCGCCACCACGCCGTAGATAACGTGGTTGATGTAGAAGGGCTGAATGGCCCAGTTGATGGAGTCGAAGGAAAAGCCTTTGGTGGCGTGGCGCGAAGCCGTGTACAGCACCGTAATAACGGCGCTGCTGACGTAAAAGGCCACTACCCGCCACACGTCGGCCGGGCGCCGCACAATGGTCAGCGTGACGAACACAAACGGCACGATATACCACAGCTTGGCCAGCAGATACTTCACCGACTTCACCGGCGAGACGGAAAACACCGTCGAGACCACCGACCAGAGTAGGGCCAGGGCCATGATGATAACCAGCGGGTGGGCCCAGAACCGGGCCGGGACGTGGGTTTTGCCCAGCACCACGCTGACCCCGAAGCACCCCAGCAGCACCAGCATCAGGGGTTCGGAAGGCACGTCCATACTCAGGCCGCCGGGCAGCCCGATTTCCCGGGAAAAAGCCAGCAGAAACACCAGCAGGTAGTATACCCAGCGCCAGTCGACCAGCAGCACGGCCACCCCCAGCACCAGCAGGGGCAACCCCAGCAGCGCCGGCATCCGGAGCAGCAGCGCCGCCGCGCCGGCCGGCAGCAGCAGGCTAATGAAGACCACGAACAGCCGCTGGGCCTGGTCGCGGGGCCACAGGCGCTCCAGCACTGACTCCATGGGAATTATGAATTATGACTTATGAATTGGGGGCATGGGCTCTGAATTCAGAATTCATAATTTTTTACCCACGCTCAGGTTGCCGCGGTACAGCTCCAGCAGGGTGATAAAAATCACCGCCAGCACCAGCGTAATCAGCACCGAGGAGAAGACGATCAGCCAGCGCACGGGTTTCGATTTCTTGGTGGCCGGGAAAGCTTTCTGCACCACGTAAATCGAGGAAATCTTGCCGCTGATGGCTAGCTGAGCCGATTCGTAGGCGCTGCGGGCCCCGATCAGGCGGCCCTGAATATCGTTGAAGCGGGCGTAGAGCGTCGACAGCAGATCGGTGCCGGCCACGTAGTTTTCCAGGTTGAGCAGGTTGCCGCCGTCGGCCTGGGTGAGGCCTTTCAGGGCCCGGCGCAGCCCCGCGGCCCGACGGGAGTCGCCTTCGCCCTCGGCCCGGCGCAGGTCGGCTTCGGTTTCAATGATTTCCTTGGCCAGGTAGCGCGACTCGCGGTCCATGCCGTAGATGCCGTAGCGGCGGCGGCCCTGGATGAGGCTGTCGCGGGTGGTGGCGTATTCCTTTTCCAGAAAGTCTTTCCGCTCGCGGTACAGCTCGATGATGTTGCGGCGGTTTTCGACCGTGAGCTGCTGGTTGATGGAGTCGATAACCTGGGTCAGGGTATTGGTGATTTTGGCGGCCAGCACCTTGTCGCGGTCCTTGAAGGTGAGCTCGATGGCGTCGCGGTCGTTGTGCACCACCGTCAGGTTGCCGTTGAATTCATCCAGGGCCCCCTGATCGGCCTGGTCGTCGCCGGGCTGGCCGGTCTTATAGTGCTTGTGCAGCCTGAAGCGCCGGATGATCAGCTCGGCCACGGTCTGCGACTCGCCGATGGTGATTACGCGGTCCAGGTCTTCGGTCCGGCCCCCCAGCTCGAGCTTGCCGCCCTCCGTCACGATGCGGTCCGGGTCGGTGGTGTTGGGATTGGTGGGGTAGAAGACGGCCGTGGACTTGTAGATATTGGGCAGCAGCAGCGCCACAACTACGCTGCCAGCCAGCGCCAGCCCAACAGCGGTAATGACCAGGAACTTCCACCGATTGATAACGGGCCATAGGCCCAGCAACGAATAGGAACGGGATGACATGCAGTAAAGAAAGGGCAATAAAAGCCGCGCGGGGCCGGTTTTCGGGGAGCAGCGTGGGCAAAGCTACTCGATTTTCTCCGCATTGAGTAGTGCTAAAAAGCCCCGGCCCACGGGCTGCAAATTCCAGTGGGGGAGCCGTCGGCGCCGCGGGCCGCGGGTGGCCGTGACGGCCGGGAAGGAGAAAAAAGACGGGCACCCGGGGGTTTTTCCATAATTTCGCCGCCCCATCCACGTTCTGGCCGCATCAAAAAGTTTTTCGGAAATATCAGCTTCGTCGTGCTGCTCAACCTGCTGGTGAAGCCGGGCTGGGTGGTGGTCGAAAACCTGGTGCAGGACCGCCTGGGCCACGCCGCCTTCGGCACCTTCACGGCCCTGTTTGCCTTCACCCTGATCTTTGCTTCCGTGTCGGACCTGGGCCTGACCCAGCTGACCACCAAGCGCGTGGCGGCCAGCGCCGAATTTCTGCCCGAATACTTTCCGACCATTCTGCCCTTGAAAGGCGGGCTCTCGGCCCTGTTTCTGGGGTTGATGCTGCTCACGGGCTGGCTGATCGGCTACCGCGGCCACCTGCTCACGCTGCTGGCCCTCACCGGCTGCGGGCTGCTGCTCACCCAATACACCGGCTTTCTGCGCGGCACCCTGCAGGCCCACCAGCGCTTCACTACCGATGCCCTGCTGTCGGTGCTGGAAAAGGCCCTGCTGCTGGCGCTGGTGCTGGCGCTGCTCACGGTTGGGCTCACGCTCGACAACTACGTGGTGGCCCGCTCGGCCGCGACGCTGTTTACCTTCGTGGTGCTCTACGGGCTCATCACCCGGCTCTACGGCTTCGTGCGCTACCGTCTGCGCTGGTCCCAGGCCCGCACCGTGCTGCGCGCCAGCCTGCCCTTCGCCATGATTACGCTGCTCTACGGCCTCAATGAGCGCATCGACATGGTGATGCTGGAACGCCTGGCCACGCCCGCCGAAGCCGGCTACTACGCCGGAGCCTACCGCTGGGTCGATGCCATTATGATGTATATGTGGACGGTGCTGCCGCTGTTCTTCGCCAAGTTTGCCCGCGCTACCGACCAGCCCGCCGAGCAGCAGGAGCTGCTCTGGTTCGGGCAGCGCATCGTCACGGTGCCGCTGCTGTTCGTGTGCGCCTTCGTGCTGTTTCGGGGGGAGGTGCTGTTCTGGCAGTTCACCCACAGCACCCCCGCCGAGCTAACCCACATGACGGTCAGCCTGAAGATTCTGTTCGTCAACGTGCTGGTGCACGCCTTTTTCGCCATCTACAGCACCCTGCTCACCAGCACCGGCCAGGAAAAGCCGGTCAGCTGGCTGGTCGGTATCAGCATCCTGCTGAACGTGGGCCTGAACCTCGTGCTGCTGCCCCGCTACGGAGCCGTGGCCGCCGCCCTGGATACGCTGCTGTGCGCTGTGTTCGTATCCGGGGGCTACCTGTGGCTGGTCGGCCAGCGGTCCGCCGTGCAGATTCCGTGGGCGCTGCTGGCGCGGCTGGCGCTGGCGTTCGGGCTGCTGTGCGCCACGTTCTGGGGCCTGCGCCTGCTGCTCAACCAGTGGCTGCTGGAAGCAGTGGGGGCGGGGCTGGTCTTCGTCGGTATTCTCTTCGCCAGCGGTATCGTGAAGCTCAGCGAGCTGAGGAAGGGCAGTTGATAATTAACAATTAACAATTAACAATGAACAATGAGCAATGAACACGTCGGCTGCCGTTCTTTATCTGGCGTCAGCTTGCGAAGAACCTTATTCCGTTGGTACGAGTCGTTGTTTCGAGTAGTGTTCTTATCCCATAAGGTCCTTCGTAAACTTCAGGATGACAGTCAACAGGCTCATTAACAATTAACAATTAACAATTAACAATTAACAATTAACAATTAACAATGAGCAATGAACACGTCGGCTGCCGTTCTTTATCTGGCGTCAGCTTGCGAAGAACCTTGTTCCGTTGGTACGAGTCGTTGTTTCGAGTAGTGTTCTTATTCCATAAGGTCCTTCGTAAACTTCAGGATGACAGTCAACAGGCTCATTGATAATTAACAATTAACAATTAATAATTAATAATGAGCAACGAACACGTCGGCTGCCGTTCTTTATCTGGCGTCAGCTTGCGAAGAACCTTGTTCCGTTGGTACGAGTCGTTGTTTCGAGTAGTGTTCTTATCCCATAAGGTCCTTTGTAAACTTCAGGATGACAGTCAACAGGCTTATTGACAATTACTCATTGCTCATTGATAATTGTTCATTGCTCATTGATAATTGCTCATTGCTCATTGATAATTGTTCATTGATAATTGCTCATTGAAAATCGCCGTTAACGTCCGCTTTCTGCTGCCCGGCGACAAGCTTGAGGGCATCGGGCGCTTCACCTACGAAACGCTCCGCCGCCTCGTGCGCCAGCACCCGGAGCACACCTTCCACTTCCTTTTTGACCGCGCCTACGACCCGCGCTACCTCTTCGCCGCCAACGTGGTGCCGCACGTGCTGTATCCTTCGGCCCGCCATCCTTTTTTGTTCGTGGCCTGGTTTGAGGGAGCCGTAGCGGCCTGGCTGGCCCGCCACCGCCCGGCCGTATTCCTGAGCCCCGACGGCTTCACTACCCTCAGCACCCGCGTCCCCCGCGTAACGGTGATGCACGACCTGGCCTTCGAGCATTTTCCGCAGGATGTGGGGATGTTGCAGCGCCGGTACTACCAGTATTTCGCGCCCCGCTTCGCCCGGGCCTCCCGGGTGCTGGTAGCGGTGTCGGAAGCCACGAAGCAGGACCTGATAGCTACCTACGGCATTGCCGCCGACCGGATCCGGGTGGTCTACAACGCGGCCGACAACCATTTCCGGCCCCTGCTGCCGACCGCGCAGCAGGACGTGCGCGACCGGTTCGGCGCCGGCAAACCCTACTTTCTGTTCGTGGGCGCCCTGCAGCCGCGCAAAAACCTGGTGCACCTGCTGCGGGCCTTCGACGCATTCAAAACCCGGACCGGCTCGCCGGCCAAGCTGCTGATTGTGGGCCGCACCGCCTGGAAAGCGGGTCCCATGTTCGACGCGTACCAGCAGATGCAGCACCGCACCGCCGTCCACCTCACCGGCCGCGTCACCGACGAGGAACTGGTCCAGCTCTACGCGGCGGCGCTGGCTACGGTGTACGTGCCCTACTTCGAGGGTTTTGGCATCCCGATCATTGAAGCCCAGGCCTGCGGCTGCCCCGTTATCACCTCCGATTGCAGCAGTATGCCCGAAGTAGCCGGCGACGCCGCCCTGCTGGTCGATCCGTTCAGCGTCGGGTCCATTGCCCGGGGCCTGGAAACCATGCACGCCGACGCGGAGCTGCGCCAGCGCCTGATAGAGCGGGGCTTCCGCAACACCGCGCGGTTTTCCTGGGACCAGAGCGCGGCGGCGCTGTGGCAGGCAGTTTTGCAGGCAACGGACAAGTAAGAATTCGGCACCCTCGGTCTGCCTTTCGGCCTGTCGGGCAACAGCAGGGCTGGGCTGTTCCACGCCCTTTTCCAGTATCTTGCCCGCGCTTCGGGCATTTTCGGAATCAGTGTTGAGGTAACGCGAAGTTGTACTTCGCGACTTGTTGCCCGCCGTCAGCAACGGGCTGCGAAGTGAAACTTCGCGTTACAAGTGACCCGTAGAAACGGCTCTGGTTCACCCAATTCTTAACTTTTCATTCTTAATTACTAAGTAAAAAAAGTGCGTCTGTTCCGAATGCCGGCTCCCGTACGGCGCTTACTGCCCGACTGCCTCTGGGAAATGCCCGGCCCCGACCGCACGCTCTACCTGACCTTCGACGACGGCCCCGTGCCCGAAGAAACCCCCTTCGTGCTGGCCCAGCTGGCGGAGTACGATGCCCGGGCTACTTTTTTCTGCGTGGGCGAAAACCTGGTCCGCCACCCCGGTATTGCCCGCGCCGCCCTGGCCGCCGGCCACCGCCTGGCCAACCATACCCACCACCACATCAGCGGCTGGAGCCATTCGCAGGCGGACTTTCTGACCGACGTGGCCCGCTGTCAGCAGGAGCTGAACCGGCTGCTGCCCGCCCCGGAAGCCCGGCCGCTGCTGCGCCCGCCGTTCGGCCGGATCACCCGGCCGCTGGCCCGCGCCCTGAGCACCAGCCACCAGGTGGTGATGTGGGACGTGCTGACCTATGATTACGACCGCGACTTCCCGGCGTCGCAATGTCTGCAGTCGGCCATCCGCCACTCCCGGCCCGGCTCCATTGTGGTGTTTCATGACAGCGTGAAGGCCCGCCGCAACCTGCGCTACGTGCTGCCGCGCTACCTGGCGCACTTTGCCGGGCTGGGCTTCCGGTTCGCTGCCCTTTAACCCATGCCGGCGCTGCTCATCCTCTACTTCAGCCTGTGGTTTCTGCTGCTGGCCACGGCTATCCTGCTGTTCTGGCGGCGCCGGCCCCCGGTCGCGGCACCGCTGGCGGCGCCGCTGCCCCGCGTCAGCATTCTGATTGCGGCCCGCAATGAGGAAGCCGCCATCAGCCGCTGCCTGCACGCTATTCGCCGGCTGAGCTACCCGGCGCACCTGATCGAAGTACTGCTCGGCGACGATGCCTCCACCGACCGCACGGCCCTGGTGGCGCAAGCGGCCATGCAGGGCTATGGGGGCCACTTCCGCTGCCTGCCCATCACCGATACGCTGGGTACTGCCCGGGGCAAAGCCAACGTGCTGGCCCACCTCACCCGCGCCGCCACCGCCGACTTCTTCCTCATCACCGACGCCGACATTGCCGTGCCGCCCACCTGGGTCGAAGGCCTGCTGGCGCCCGTGCTGACCCCGGAAAGCCGCGTCGGGACCGTCACGGGCCTCACGGTGGTGCAGGGGCCGCGCCTGTTCGATCAGCTCCAGGGGCTCGACTGGCTGCTGTCGTTGGGCCTGGTGCAGGTGGTGTCGGACCTGGGCCGGCCCGTGACGGCCATGGGCAACAACATGCTGGTAACCCGCGCCGCCTATGAGTCGACCGGGGGCTACGAAGCATTGCCGTTCTCCGTCACGGAAGATTTCGAGCTCTTCAAGGCCGTGCTGGCCCGGGGCTTCACCTCCCGCAACCTGTTTCAGCCCCTGATACTCGCCATTTCCCTGCCTATGGCCACGCCCCTGGGGCTGATTCATCAGCGGCGGCGGTGGCTGCGCGGGGTGGAGGACCTGCCGGGCTGGCTCCAGGGAGGGCTGATTTTCTACGGCGCCTTCTACCTGCCACTGCTGATCCTGGCCGGGGTGGCCGGCCCGGTGGCCGCGCTCAGTGTTCTGGGGGCCAAAATGCTGGTGCAGGGCATCCTGGCGCACCTGTGCTTCCGCCGGGCGGGGCTGCGGCTGCGCTGGGCTTTGCTTCCCGCCTTCGAGGTGTACACCGTGGCCCTCACGTTGGGCCTGGGTTTGTTCCGGCTGTTGCGGTTCCGCTTCGACTGGAAAGGCCGGCAGTATGGGTAGTGCCTGGTGCCTGGTAATCGTTTTCACCCTTCACCCTACGCCGCGCCGATAAGTAGCCACCGGAATTAACTTTGCCCCCACCCGCCCATTCCTTCCAGGCCCCAGGCCCCAAAAATGCACTTCACCGACTCCCACGCCCATATTTACTCCGAGCAGTTCAAGCCCGACCGCGACGACGCTCTGCGCCGCGCCTTCGAGGCGGGCGTCACCACCATCGTGATGCCCAACATCGACCACACCAGCGTGGACGTGATGCTCGAAACCGAAGCTAACTATCCTCAGCAATGCTTTGCCATGATGGGCCTGCACCCCTGCTCCGTGGGTCAGGACTTTCAGCGGGAGCTGTACCAGGTGGAGGACTGGCTGAACAAGCGCCCGTTTGCGGCGGTAGGGGAGTGCGGCCTCGATCTGCACTGGGACAAAACCTTCTTCGCCCAGCAGCAGGAAGCGCTGCGGGTGCAGATCGGGCTGGCCAAAAAGCATAGCCTGCCACTGGTGCTGCATACCCGCAACGCCTTCCAGGAAACCGCTGACCTCATCGAAGAAGGCCAGGACGGGACGCTGCGCGGGGTGTTTCACTGCTTTTCGGGGACTAAGGAAGAAGCCGAACGGGCCATCAGGCTGGGCTTCAGGCTGGGTATCGGCGGCGTGGCTACCTTCAAGAACGGGGGCAGCGACCAGGTGCTGCCCGGCCTCGGCCTCGAACACCTGCTGCTCGAAACCGACTGCCCTTACCTCGCGCCGATGCCCCACCGCGGCAAGCGCAACGAGCCCTCGTATCTGCCGTTAATTGCCCGGCGGGTGGCCACGCTGCTGGGTAAGACCGAAGCCGAAGTAGCCGCCGCCACCACCCGCAACGCTCAGGAGCTTTTTAAGCTGTAGGGTCTTCCCATAGAGTGTGTGGCCAGTAACCGAAAAGAACGTCATGCTGAGCTTGTCGAAGCCTCTCTACCGCTTTTTTGCGGCAAAACGTTCGGTAGAGATGCTTCGACAAGCTCAGCATGACTGTTTCGATGGCTTCAAAGGCCCTTTTAGCTAAGTGTCCACACGCTCCAGAGTGTGTGGCCAGCAACCGAAAAAGACGGTCATGCTGAGCGCAGCCGAAGCATCTCGCGTGCTGATGTCTGATTGCTACTCCAACGACAGCACGCGAGATGCTTCGACTTCGCTCAGCATGACGTTCCTTTGGCCTTACGGTCCACACACCCTGGAACGTCATGCTGAGCGCAGTCGAAGCATCTCGCGTGCTGATGTCTGATTGCTACTCTAACGACAGCACGCGAGATGCTTCGACTTCGCTCAGCATGACGTTCTTTTCGGTTGCTGGCCTTCCCGGCCTCACCGGCCTTCCCGGCCTTCCCGGTCTTCTGCCTTCTGCCCTCACTGCCTACTTTCCCGCCCTATGCCCGTCAACCTGCCCCAGCCTACCAGTATCCAGACCAGTGAAGCGGAAATCGGGGGGCGGCCGGCGGCTTCGGTGCTGGTTATTTATACCGGTGGCACGGTGGGCATGGAGTTTAACCGGCGCGGTGAGCTGGTGCCGATGAAGTTTGAGCAGATCCGCCGCAAGATGCCCGAGCTGCGCCAGCTCCCCATGAACCTGGCGGTGCTGAGTTTGCCCGAAGCCATCGACTCGTCGAACGTGGTGCCTGCCGACTGGCTGCTGCTGGCCCGCATCATCGGCGAAAACTACGCCCGCTACGACGGCTTCGTGGTGCTGCACGGCACCGATACCATGGCCTACTCGGCGGCGGCGCTGAGCTACCTGCTCGAAAACCTGGGCAAGCCGGTCATCTTCACCGGGGCGCAGGTGCCCGTGGGCCGCATCCGCACCGATGCCCGCCGCAACCTGATTACGGCCCTCGACATTGCCGCCGCCCGCCACCCCGTGGCCCGCACCGTGCGGGTGCCGGAAGTATGCGTGTTCTTCAACGACCTGCTGATTCGCGGCAACCGCGCCAAAAAGGTGGAAAGCCAGCAGTACAACGCGTTTCGCAGCGAGAACTACCCACCCCTGGCCCGCGCCGGCATCGAAGTCGCCTTCGACGACAAGCATATTCTGCTGCTGCCGGGCGGCCCCTTGCGCGTTCATCAGCAGCTGGAGGACCGGGTAATCATTCTGAAGCTGTTTCCCGGTATCACGGAACGGGTGGTGCGGGCCATGCTGGAAATCGACGACCTGCGGGGCGGCGTGCTCGAAACCTACGGCTCGGGCAACGCGCCCACCGCGCCCTGGTTCCTGACCTGCCTGCGCGAGGCGCACGAGCGGGGCCTGTTCCTGCTCAACGTAAGCCAGTGCGAGGAAGGCCGGGTGATTCAGGGGCAGTACGAAACCAGCGCCCACTTCACCGACCTCGGCATCATCGGCGGCGCCGACATCACCACCGAAGCGGCCATCACCAAGCTCATGTTTGTGCTGGGTCTGCGCAAAACCGCCGCCGAAACGGCCCACCTGCTCACCTACGACCTGCGCGGGGAAATAACGCTGGTATAGCCCCGGCGTTTGCGTATCCCGAAATTCGGACGTTACTTTGTCCCAGAGAGGTGTCCGAGTGGTCGAAGGAGCACGCCTGGAAAGTGTGTATGGCCCAAAAGGTCATCGTGGGTTCGAATCCCATCCTCTCTACACCAAACCCCGTTTGCAGGCTGCAAACGGGGTTTTTGTTTTTCCGGTGGGCCGCCGGGGGGCCAGCTCCTGCCAATTGCGCCGGACTGTTCCTGTATTTCACTTAGTTGCTAGACCGGTTCCCAAATACCAAAACACAAAAAAACAGACCGTCAGGCTGAGCGCAGCCGAAGCATCTCGCGTGCCGATGTCTGATTACTACTCCACCGTCAGCACGCGAGATGCTCCGACAGGCTCAGCCTGACGGGCCGGGGTGGGCTGTTGACTGGCTGAACAGCTGCTGTACCAGAGCAATGCCGGGCCGGTAAGCTAGGCCGCGTAGGCGCCTTCTTCCGTTTGGCGGAGCAGGCTCAGGGCGGTGAGCGTATCCAGCAGGGGCTGCACTTTCTCCGGCCTGGTGCGGCGGAAGCGGGCCGCGACCTGGGCCGTACTTACCGCCTGGCCGGCCTGCTGCACGGCATCCCGGACGGCCTGCATCTGCTGGGACAGCTCTTTGGGGAAGTCAATTAGTACTGAGGAATTAGGACTGAGTAATGAGTCAGCTTTGGCGGGTGTGGCCCAGCCATCATTAATTACTAATTGCTCAGTACTACTTCCCTTCGAAGAAGGCGCCTGGTAGGCGGGGCGGAGGTAGCGGACGTGGCCCGCTTGTTCTTCGCGGGTCCGGTCGTGGTTGAGGCGGACGAGGCGCTGGAGGATTTCGGCGTCGGGCAGGTCGGCGGGCCAGGTGTAGGCGGCGGCTACGTCGGTGTCGAGCTGCTGGTGCAGGCTGAGCACGACCGAGGCCAGGCCCTGCTGGTTGATGGTCTGGTCTTTGGCCGTGGCCAGGGGCTGGCCGGCGCGCAGCTTCTCCACCACGTTGTAGAGGTCGGTGAGGGTGAGGGTGGGGTGCTGGGCCTGCTGGCGTTTGCGGTGGGCGTCGAGCTGTTCGGCCAGCTCCCGGATGCGGGTTTGCTGTTCGGGCGTGGCGGCGGGGAAGGGGAACGGGTCGAAACAACGGGACTTATTGTAGCGCGGCCTGTCCTCCAAAGTACCGCCTGCTGCAAGTGCCCAAACCTTGTGGAATTGGCTTGAAAGCACACCAAGCTGAAAGGCGTCATCAAGCGCAATGGCAATTAATGCATCGTCGGGAAGAATATCCTCCGATAAGAATTGAAATAAACGATGCTTCGCAGTAACTACTGTAGCTATGTATCTAGACAATCCCTTTAAAGCAGGTCTAAAATTGCTTCTTGCCTCACCGAATACCCACCAATTTTCCCGGTATGTAGCACGGTTATTTTGGTCTCTTTCTGGTTTGACATACTCGGCTACGTGCTGATAAACGGCAGGATATTTTTCAATCAGTTGACTTGATGTTAAGCCGAATAAATCAATTACAAACGCTCCACGAGGTCTGTCAGCAAGGTCTTTCCCGTTGCGATAAGGACGAATATGAGTTTTCATTCCTTCGATACTTTCTATTCCTAACTCAATAGCTTTTTCAGAATTTACAATGAACCCAGCACCATGAAGTTTTACGCCCGGACTTGATAAGCCTTGATTCGATTTCAACGGATTAGCACTATCTAAATCGGCACCTATTGAAAGGTCAGGAAGGATATTCCCTTCCTGTTCCTCAAAAGTTACTTCCGCTGCTTCGTCGCCCTCTGCTAAGGATTCCGTTTTCAGGATCCACAGCTGGCCTTGTGCGGGTACGGCCATGGTCCGTTCGACTACTGTCATACCAATCCGTACCGCAGCTCCACCAGAAGCATCAATCCAGGGGTGGTCGGGTACGGCGAAGGTGAGGGTGAGCGGGGCCGGGTCGCCTTCCAGGAAGGGCTGCATCACCCGGCGGTTGAAGGTTTGCTTGAGGCTGTTGGTGGTGATGAAGCCGAACCGCTCGGAAGCGCCGCGCTGCACGGCGGCGGCGGCATTGTACCACCAGTACATCACCAAATCGGCTGAGTCGGGCACCTTGCCTTTGTAGGCTTTGCGCAGGGCTTCGGTGTAGCCGTCGCCTAAAGCATCACGCATATACTTCGCCCCCACAAACGGCGGGTTGCCGACGATGAAATCAGCCTGGGGCCACTCGGCGGGCTTGGGGTTGGGATAGTCGAGTACGGGCGTGCGGGCGGTTTCGTCGGGCACGGGCTGGCCGGTGGCCGGGTGCAGGCGGGTGCTGCCGTCCCAGCGCGTCACGGGCTGGCCCCGGGCATCGAGGCGGGGCACGGGCGGGCCGTGCTGCAGGGCGGCATCCTGCTGGCGGATGTTCTGGTACTCATCCAGCAGCGGCTCGCGCAGCTCGGAGGGGCCGTAGGTGCGCAGGTGCCACTGCAGGTAGCCAATCCGCAAGACCACGTCGGCAATGGCGGCCGCGCGCGGGTTCAGCTCCAGGCCCAGCAGCTGGTGGGGGCTCACGGTGGTGCCGCCGCCCAGCTCCAGCAGGCCCGTCTGGCCGTAGCTGTTGATGGCGGCCAGCACTTCGCCTTCCAGCCGCTTGAGGTGTTCGAGCGTCACGTAGAGGAAGTTGCCGGAGCCGCAGGCGGGGTCCAGGATGCGGAGGCTGGTGAGGCGGGTCAGGAAGCGGACCAGCTCGGCGCGGGCGTCGCGGGGCTGGCCTTCGTCGAGGCGGCGGGCGGCGGCGGCCTGGGCGGCGGCCCACTCCCGGCGCAGCGGTTCGAGCACCGTGGGCAGCACCAGGCGCTCCACGTAGCGGCGCGGGGTGTAGTGCGCCCCCAGGCTGTGCCGCTCTTTGGGGTCGAGGGCGCGTTCCAGCAGCGTGCCGAAAATAGCCGGCTCCACTTCCGTCCAGTCGGCCTTCGCCGATTGGAGCAGCAGCTCGGCCTGGTCGGCGGTGAGGGGCAGGGCGGTGGCGTCGTGAAACAGCTTGCCGTTGAAGCGCCGCAGCCGGGCCTTGAGGTCGGAGCTGAAGCCGCCGGTGTCCATCGTACGCCAGAGGTTGGTCAGCGCGTCGGGCAGAAACTCCAGCAGCTCGCGGGTGCCGTACTGGCTGAGCATGCCGGTAAACGAGGCTTTGGGAATCAGGCCCACGTCTTCCGAAAACATGGTGAACAGGCAGCGCATCAGAAACTGCGCTACCACTTCCGGGGCGTGCCCGGCCCGTTCCAGCTGCTCCGAGAGCTTCGCCAGCCGGGCCGCCAGCTCCCGCGTCACGCGGGCGGCGCGGCGGCTGGGGTCCAGCTCCCTGGGGTCCAGGAAGATCTGGCGGAGCATGCCCCGCGTACCCTCGTCGGCCAGGGCCGCCAGCGGCAGCCGGAACCGCGTCTGGTCGGGGAAGGGCACGAACGAATCGCCCACGCCGGCGAAGTTGCTGTACACGTCGAGGCAGTAGCCCACATCGGCCACGAGCACGAACAGGGGGCGGGGCTCGTCGGCGGGCAGGGCGCGCACGTAGCCGAGGGCCTGCTGGCGGGCGGCCTGCATCATTTCGGCCCACTTGGCGGAGCCGCGCACGGCGTGGCCCTTGCGGCGGGTAGCGGCGGGCAGGCCCAGCTCCGCCCGGTCCAGCTTCTGCTGGTGGTCGGGGGTATCGGTGCCCTGTTTGGTTTCCAGCACGAAGGACCCCCGCCGGTAGAGGTCGATGCGGCCGGTACTTTTTTTGGTGCCGTCGTTGAACTGCACGGCCCGTTCCAGCACGTAGGCATCCTGGGCGGGGTCGTCGGTGGTGGGGTCGGGGCGGGGCACGCCGAGCAGGTCGCAGAGGTCTTGCAGAAACAGGCCGTAGTTGGCCCGTTCCGCGCCGCCGGCGGGCTTCCAGCGGGCTTCAAAGTCGGGGTAAGTCAAAGCGGATAAGGCTAGGGTAGAAATCGGGCGGGGAAGATAAGGGCCGCAAGGTTATAATGCAGCGGTTTTAATCATGCAACCGGTCTGTCATGCCTCACCTGTCATGCTTCGTCTGTCGTGCTTCGTCTGTCATGCTTCGTCTGTCATCCTGAGCAAAGCGAAGGACCTGCCTCTTTCCGCCCTCGAAAACGCCTTTCCCCGCGCAACATCCTCCTCCACGCCCCGGGCAAGGGCTTGGCTCGTTGTACCACACCGGGCAGGATAGGCGAGGAAGGTCCTTCGCTTTGCTCAGGATGACAGACCGGTTGAATTCCCAGCCCCGGCCGTTCTGGTGGTCGCCTCACCCCCTGACCCCCTCTCCGGAGGAGAGGGAACACCGGACACGCATCTGCCGGTTGGCTCCCCCTCTCCTTTTTCGGAGAGGGGGCCGGGGGGTGAGGCCTCCCGTTGAACGGCCAAACACACCATCCTGAAACCTGCTCCAGGCCAGGGGCTGGCCGGGGCGTCGGCTCCGGTACCCGCTACCAGAGCTTGGTGTCGTTGATGCCGGGCGGCAGGGGCGGCTGCTCGCCAAAGCCCAGCACGCACCAGCCCGCCTCCACGCCGAAGGTGCCGCCCAGCAGCACGTAGCTGATCCAGCGGGCGGCCGTGCGGCCGCTGTACTGTTCGCTCTCGGGCTCGTACTCGCGCAGCAGCAGGGCGTCGCCCACCTGAAAGTCGCGGTCGTTTTCGCGCACGTCGAAGGGCTTGATCCCGGCTTCCACCGCATCGAAGCAGGCGGGCCAGGTTTTCAGCTCGTGGGTGCTGCGTTGGGTGAGCCCGGGGGTAAGGTCGGAAAGGAGGGTATGACGAGTCATGAGCGTTGTGGTTGAGGGTGAAGTACTTCTGGCTATCGACAATAAAATAGGGAGGTCACGGAGCATAGGGTGTTCGCACTGAAGCAGTTTGGTAATTCAATTTTTTTGGTCGCCTGTCATCCTTCGCCTGTCATCCTGAGCAAAGCGAAGGACCTTCCTCGCATATCCTGCCCAGCCTGGTTAAACGAGCCAAGCCCTGCCCGGCGGCGCGGAGAAGGATGTTGTGCAGGGAAAGGCGCTTTAGAGTGCTAAAAGAGGAAGGTCCTTCGCTTTGCTCAGGATGACAGAGGAGGGATGACAGAGGAAAGTCCTTCGCTGTGCTCAGGATGACAGACTATGCTGAGCTACTAAACCGCTGCCATCATAAAGGGGGTAGTAGTTCAGAGACTTGTTCCTAAATACAGAAAAGCGCAAATTCAGCGGTCATGCTGAGCGCAGTCGAAGCATCTCTACCGCTTTGTTGCTGTAGCATTGATTACTAATGCGGTAAAGATGCTTCGGCTGCGCGGACGCCAGATGAAGCATGACGTTCTTTTTTCATTATTGCTTATTCGGGAACAAGTCTCAGGCCTTGGCGGGGCCGTTGCCGGCGGGGGCGGGGGCGAAACGTACGCTCAGCGCCACCACCACCAGCAAGGCCAGCAGCCCGACCACTACGCCCAGCGCGGCCCGCAGGGTGAAGCCATCGGCCAGCCAGCCAATAAGCGGCGGCCCCAGCAGAAAGCCCCCGTAGCCAATCGTTGACACCAGGCCTACCGCCACCCCCGGCGCCATCCCCGGTTGCCGGCCCGCGGCGCTGAATACCGTTGGCACCACCCCCGCCAGGCCCAGCCCGATGAGGAAAAGTCCGCCGATGCCAACCAGGGGCGTGGGCAGCAGCAGCATACTCAGCAAGCCGCCCAAAGCCAGCAGCCCACCCGCCGCGACGATGAGGCGCGGCCCAAACTTCAGCACCAGCGTATCGCCGAAAATCCGCCCCACCGTCATAGTCAGCGAAAAGGCCGCGTAGCCCAGCGGAGCCAGCGCGGGGGGAGCCGCCGTATCCTGGACCAGATAAATCGTGCTCCAGTCGGCCATGGCGCCTTCGCCCAGCATGCAGCAGAAGGCAATCAGCCCCAGCCCCAGCATGGAGGGGCTGGGCCAGGCAAACCGGGCTTTGGGGCCCTGAGCCACCAGCGGCGCTACGGTCGGCTCCGCGGGCAACAGCCGGCCGGCCGCGCCCAGCACGAGCAGCAGGCTGACGGCCGAAAAGCTGAGCAGGGCCGGGGCCAGTCCCAGCCCCAGCCGGGTGCTCAGGGCCCCGGCTCCCGCCCCCAGCATTCCGCCAAAGCTGAACGCGGCGTGAAACGACGACATAATGGGCCGGCCCTGCCGCTCCTCCACCTGGAGGGCCTGGCTGTTCATCGCCACATCGAGCAGACCGGTAGCTGCCCCCAGCAGGAAAAATAAAGCCATCAGCTGCGTGGGGCCGGCCAGCAGGGCCATACCGGGAATCAGCCCGCAGAAGAGCAGGGCCCCGGCCGTGGTCAGGCGGGCCGTGCCCAGGCGCTGAATCAGCCAGCTGGCGGCCGGCATGGCGCACCACGCCCCCATGGCATGACAGAACAACACCTGGCCCAGGTCGCGGTGGGAGAGGCCGTAGCGCAGCTCCAGCTCCGGCAGGCGGGCCGCCCAGTTGGCAAACAGCAGGCCGTGCAAAAAGAAGATCAGCGTTACCGCGAAGCGGGCCTGGTTGGTTGACCGCGGGGCAGCAGAAGCACGAGTCAGCAGCTGAGGCATGGCATCTCGGATAAACAAGCAGCAAAGGTAGCGGCCCCGCCATGGGCCCGCTACCACCGGTTTGGTCGATAGTGGTGCTGGGTTAACTATATTTGCCCGGGAAACAATTTGATAATGCTGAGTAAAGCACCAATCAGCCGTAGTTTAGCCGGTCGGCCCGGGCTGCTGACTCACTCGCGGCCGACCGGCAAGGGCATAAAAAAAGCCGCCCCACCCGGAACGACTTTTAGTGGAATCAGAAACCGGAGAAAAATTCCCACCCAACTCCGGTCCGATCCTGGCCCCGACTCCGAAGCTCTGCTTCGTGGTCATGGTCAGCTCTTGTCGGTCACCATCTGCCTGCGATGGTGCCGCGCTATTCTGTTATTCTAAAACCCGAACGTGCTTCGGATTGAAAATGAAATCTAAGGTTGAAGGAAGCGGCCCTAAAGGCGCAGTGCCTACCTTCTACTTAAGCAAAGGTACCAGAGTGCCCCAGGGTTTACTACGCCTGCATTCATTTATTCAGGTGCTGTATTTAGCAAGTCAGGCTATTGAACCACTTTTTTCCCTCATTTCAGCATTACTACCATGAAACTGCAATTCGAAAATATTCAGACTTCCACGGGCAGCTCATTCACCCTGTTGCATCATACCAGCGTGAAAAACAGCGGCATGGTGTGGCACCACCACCCGGAATACGAGCTGGTGTACATTCCTTCGGGCGGCGGGCGGCGGCATATCGGCAAGCATATTGCCCGCTTTGAAGAAGGAGAGCTGGTATTCATCGGCCCCAACCTGCCCCACCTGAGCTTCAGCTACGGGCGGCAGGACCCTTACGAGCAGATTGTCCTGCAGCTGCGGGCCGATATGATGGGGGAGGCGTTCTGGCAGCTGCCGGAGCTGGCCGCGGTTCAGCAGCTCTTTACCCGCTCGCACCAGGGGTTGTCCTTCGGCCCCGAAACCCGGGCTTCGGTGGGCGCGGCCCTGCGGGAGATGATTACGCAGCCTTCTTTCCAGCGTCTGCTCACCCTGTTGCAGGTGTTGCAGCAATTAGCGGAGGCCCCGGACGTGCTTGTGCTGCACGCCGGCAGCGGCAGCCTGGGGAAATACGGCAAGGAGAAGGAGCGCCTGAACCAGATCTACCACCACATTCAGCAGCACTACGGTCGCACCATTGAGGTAGCCGAGCTGGCCGATCTGGCTAATCTGTCGGTGCCGGCTTTTTGCAGCTACTTCAAGAAGATGACGGGCCAGACCCTGACCGATTTCGTGCAGGAATACCGGGTCAACCAGGCCTGCCTGCTGCTGCTGACGGAAGCCCCGATTACGGACGTCAGCTACGCCAGCGGCTTCAACAACCTGTCGCACTTCAACAAGACGTTTCGCAAAATCTCCGGCCAGAGCCCTTCGGCCTACCGCAAGCAGAAAATGAGCGAGCTGGTGTAACAGGCCGGGCGGGCCGTGAACATGTTTCGCAACCCGGCCATACGGGTCGCCCTGGCGGCAATCCGAAACCCGAAGAACCGGGGGAAAAGCGCGCTTAGAGGGCGCGCCGGGCGGGAGGTTTAACGCCGAAAAGTATAGTTCATCTTTATTTCCGCGGCGGCCTGAATGGTCGGGATTGGCACGTCAGTTGTCTGTTGAGCTATCGGAGGCAGCAACCAAGGGGGTTGCTCTTCCCCGATAAATCAAAAACAACCAACCCACTTCAGTTCTGCCGCCATGAAAAAGATCCTCCTGCTGCTCGCCGCTTTCTCCTTTTCCGCCGGGGTGGTTTCCGCCCAGACCGTAACGACCAAAGCCAGGCATAAAGGCAAGCACGAGCAGGCCGGTAAAGCCGCCAAAACGCCCGAGCAGCGCGCCGACCACGCCGCCAGGCGCATGACCAAATCCCTGAACCTATCGGATGCTCAAGCTGCGCAGGTGCGGCAGCTCTACCTGGCTCAGGCTCAGGAAAAGCAGGCCGACCGCACCAGGTACGCCGCCGATGCCAACAAGGCGGGTCGCCGGGCCGGTATGCAGGCCGACCGCCAGCGCTACGATGCCCGGCTCAGGGAAATCCTGACTGCCGATCAGTACACCAGATTCGCCCAGCAGCGTGTCGAGCAAAAGGCCAGACACAAGGAAGATGCCGGCCAGCGCACCTACAAAATGAAGGCAAAAAGCTAAGCTCACTCCATATATGAAAAATGCCCCGGCGGTTTCGTCGGGGTTTTTTTGTGCCCGGTCACCAGCCACCCAGGCCGGCAGGGGCGGACTGGGGGCGGGGTTAATGGCACCGGAATGACTGATCAGCGCTCAGCTTAGCCCGATATCAGGCGCTTTGGCTACCCCGGCCGGCTGAGCCGGGACTGGATTTTTAGCCCGGCATCTGCTCTACTATAGAGTGTAGCCCGTATGACAGCGGTTACCGACGCCCAACTTTCTGGCGAACAATGAGTATTTCAGACTGTTGATTTCACGCTATCCGGCGGTTTGCCAAACCCGTGCTCTGCCGCGCTGATCCGCCTCGGCCCTCTCACCACTAACCTCTGCCCGCCATGTCCAACGACTTTCCGCCCGAGTCGGCCTCCCCTCAGCCCGGTGGCGCCCCGAACGACGGCTCCCGCCGAAATTTTATGAAGCAGGCCGGCGGCATTCTGGGCCTGGCGCTGGCCCCGCCCCTCATCAGTCAGGCTGAGCGGCTGACGGCGTATTCCAAAACGGTAGAGGGCGTAACGGAGATGACGCTGCGCGTGAACGGCACCGTTCGCACCCTGCGGGCCGAGCCCCGGGTGAGTCTGCTCGATGCCCTGCGCGAGAATCTGGACCTGACCGGCACCAAGAAAGGCTGTGACTACGGCCAGTGCGGGGCCTGCACGGTGCACGTCGACGGCCGCCGCATCAACAGCTGCCTGACCCTGGCCGTGATGAACCAGGGCAAGGAAATCATGACCATTGAAGGATTGGCGAAAGGGGAGGTGCTGCACCCCATGCAGGAAGCCTTCATCAAGCACGACGGCTTCCAGTGCGGCTACTGCACTCCGGGCCAGATTATGTCGGGCGTGGCCTGCGTGCGGGAAGGTAAAGCCGGTACCGATGCGGAAATCCGGGAGTACATGAGCGGCAACCTGTGTCGCTGCGGAGCCTACCCCAACATTGTGGCTGCCGTGCGGGAGGTAGCGCGTGGTGCGTAGGTAGCGGTGCCCGGTGCGGAGGTCGTTTATTCAGCACGAAATCCTCCCGGCCGACCATCCCACCCTAAGCCCTGCCAACCAAGCCCCAACCTCTAGAAAGATGAACAACTTCAGCTATACCCAGGCCAGCTCGGCCAAGGAAGCCACGGGCCTGCGCAAAGACCAGCCCCAGGCCGCCTACATTGCCGGCGGCACTACGCTGCTCGATTTGATGAAGGCCAACCTGGCCGTGCATTCCCAGCTGGTCGATATCAACATGCTGCCCTTCAAGGGGATTGAGCCCACTGCCGATGGGCTGCGCATCGGGGCCATGGAGCGCATGAGCGACGTGGGCGACCACCCGCTCGTGCTGCAGCAGTACCCAGCCGTGTCGGAAGCGCTGCTGCTGGCGGCCTCGCCCCAGCTGCGCAACATGGCCAGCATCGGCGGCTGCCTGTTGCAGCGCACCCGGTGCGGCTATTTCCGCGACGCCGCCTTTCCGTGCAATAAGCGCCTCCCCGGCTCCGGCTGCCCCGCCCTGGAAGGCGACAACCACAACCTGGCCATTCTGGGTACCAGCGACTCCTGCATTGCCACTGCCTACCCCGGCGACCTGGCCGTGGCCCTGGCCGCGCTGGACGCGGTGGTGACTTTGGAAAACGCCAAAGGCAAGCAGCGCCGCGTGGCCATCACGGAGTTCTACCTGCTGCCGGGCAAAACGCCCCAGCAGGAAACCCTGCTGGAACCCGGGGAGCTGATCGTGGCCGTGACTATTCCGGCCGCTGCTCACGCCCGGCGCTCTACCTACCTCAAGGTGCGGGAGCGGGCCAGCTACGCCTACGCCCTGGCCTCGGCCGCCGTAGGCCTCGACGTGCAGGGCGGTACTATCCGCTCGGCCCGCGTGGCTTTGGGCGGCGTGGGCACCAAGCCCTGGCGCTCGCCCGAAGCCGAAAAGGTGCTGACCGGCGCTCCGGCCACCGAAGCTACTTTCCGGGCCGCCGCCGCCGCCGCCCTGCGCGGAGCCCAGCCGCGCAAGGGAAACGCCTTTAAAGTAGAGCTGGCCCAGAACACGCTGGTGCAGGCCCTGCTGAAAGTGGCCGGCTAAAAAGCCGGAACGAAGCGGTCAGAACGTCCTGCTGCGGCGAAACCGCAGCCGCCCGGCCGCCCCACCGGGTTACCAGCCCGCATCAGCCCGCCGCCGCGTTCGACTACGTTTCGGCCGCCGGTGCTGCGGCAGTAGAACAACCAGGCACCGGGTACCACGCACTAAGCACCATCAACTTATGGATACCGCAGAACCAACCTTTTTTGAAACAAACCCCAAAGCGGGCGTCGTGGGGCAGCCGCTGGACCGGATAGATGGCCGGGCCAAGGTGATGGGCCAGGCCAGGTACTCGGCCGAGTTTGTGCTGCCGGGGCTGGTGCACGCGGTCCTCAAAACCAGCGACGTCGCCAAGGGCCGCATTCAGAGCATCGACACCAGCGCCGCCCTGAAGGAGCCGGGGGTACTGGCCATCCTCACCCACCAGAACCTGCCCGCGCTGGCCAGGACGCCCAACGACGCGGAAGGTAAGAAAGCCATTGGCGCCCCCATGGGCTTTCTGCCCCTGACCACTGACCGGATTCACTACGCCGGCCAGCCGGTCGTTGTCGTAGTGGCCGATACGCTGGAGCGCGCCCAGCACGCGGCGGCCCTGGTGCGGGTGAACGTGGCCGTTGAAAAGCCCCTGGCTTCGTACGAAGACCCCAAAGCGGAGATTTTCGACCCGCTGAAAGTGCAGGACGGCAAAACCCCGGGCCACACCGTGCGCGGTAACGCCAAAGAGGCTTTTGCCGCGGCGCCGATCCAGCTTACTCACACCTACGTTCACGCCATCAACCACCACAACCCGATGGAGCCGGGGGCTACCACGGCCCACTGGGAAGCCCCCGACCGCCTCACGGTGTACGAGTCGACCCAGGGCGTGACGCGGACGCAGAAATCCCTGAGCACCATGCTCGGGATGCCCCAGGAACAGGTGCGCGTCGTCACCAAATACCTGGGCGGCGGCTTTGGCTGCAAAGGCTCTTGCTGGCCCCATACCATCCTGACGGTGCAGGCCGCCAAAGCCGTGGGCCGGCCGGTGAAGCTTTCGCTGACGCGGCCGCAGATGTTCACCAGCATGGGCCACCGCGAAGACCAGACCCAGACGCTGAAGCTGGGCGCTACCAAAGAAGGCAAGCTCACGGCCCTGATCCACGAGAAAACCTCTACCACGTCGCCCTGGGACAATTACTCGGAGCCCAACAGCCGGATTATCGACCTGCTCTACGCCTGCCCCAACTTTGAGGCGACGTACCAGCTGGCCCGCGCCAACGTGATGACCTCCACCTTCACGCGGGCCCCCGGGGAAGCGCCCGGCTCGTTTGCCATCGAGTGCTCCATGGACGACCTGGCTTACCAACTGGGGATGGACCCACTGGCAATCCGGCTGCTGAACTACGCCGACAAAGACTACAGCACCAATAAGCCCTGGAGCAGCAAGAGCCTGAAGCAGTGCTACGCCCGCGGGGCCGAGCTGTTTGGCTGGAGCAAGCGCAACCCTAAAGCCGGCGCTACCCGCGACGGCCGCCTGCTGGTGGGCTGGGGCATGGCTACGGCCTCCTACCCGGTGCATAACTCCCAGGGCACGGCCCGCGTCCGCCTCTACGCCGACGGCCACGCCGTGGTGCAGAGCGGCGCTACTGACCTGGGCACGGGCACCTATACCGTGATGACGCAGGTAGCCGCCGACGCGCTGGGGGTTACTCCGGATAAAATCCGCTTCGAGCTGGGCGACACCCGCCTGCCCACGGCGCCTAACTCCGGGGGCTCGGTGGCCGCCGGCACCGTCTCGTCGGCGGTGTACATGGCCGCGCAGGACGTGTGGCAGAAGCTCATCAGGCTGGCCACCCAGGATAAGAAGTCGCCGCTGTTCCGCGCCAGGCCCGCCGATGTAGCGGTAGAGCAGGGCCGCATGGTGCTGAAGGCCAACAAGAACAAAGGCGAGGACTTCATGGCCCTGATGAAGCGGGCCGAAATGACCGATATCGAGGGCAACGGCAACGGCAAGTACGGCGCGGGCTACGAAACCGGGCTGGCCACCAGTACCGCCGAGGACAGGAAGGTTGAACACGCCATGCACTCCTTCGGGGCTCACTTCTGCGAAGTGCAAGTCGACCCCGACCTGGGCACGGTGCACGTTAAGCGCTGGGTGAGCGTGCACGGGGCCGGCCGCATTCTCAACGCCAAAACGGCCCGCAGCCAGATTATCGGCGGCAGCATTTTCGGTATCGGCAGCGCCCTGATGGAAAGCACCCACCGCGACCAGAGCTACTCGCGCTACACCAACTCCTCCCTGGCCGACTACCATATTCCCGTCAACGCCGACATCCCGGATATGACGGTGGAATTCATCGACGAGCATGACCCCTACATTAACGCTATGGGGGTGAAGGGCATCGGGGAAATTTCGATGGTGGGCGTAGCCGCGGCCGTAGCCAACGCCGTGTTTCACGCCACCGGTAAGCGCATCCGCAGTTTGCCAATCACGCCCGATAAGGTGCTGGCAGCAAAGGTGACGCAGGTGTAAGCGGAGCTGAGGCTAAAAGCGAGCTGCCCGCCTCCGCTGAGGCCGGCAACTCGCTTTTGCTGTAGGCCCCGCCGTTTCTCCGTATCCTCAGCCCTGGTCTGCCGTATTGGCTGGCAGCTACACCTTTTCGTTATGACCGAACTACAGCGTCTCTTAATGGCCTATGATGAGTACCGGGCCGCCGGCCGGGCCTGCGCTTTGGCGTCGGTGGTGGATGTGGCCGGCTCGGCTTACCGTCGGCCCGGGGCCCGGATGCTGGTCACGGATGAGGGGCAGCTGACCGGGGCTATTAGCGGGGGCTGCCTCGAAGGCGACGCCCGCCAGCGGGCCCGGCGCACCATTCAGCAGGGCCGCCCCACCGTCGTCACCTACGACTCTACCGACCCCGACGATGACCTGCAATTCGGGGCCGCGCTGGGTTGCCAGGGCATCGTACAGATCCTGCTCGAACCCCTCGACTTCCGCAACCCCGCTAACCCCGTGGAGCTGCTGCGCCGCTGGGTTGAAGGAGTGGAAGCATCCGCCGTGGTTGCTACCGTATTCAGCACGGCGGGTGCCGGCGGTGGCGTAGCGGTGGGGGAGCGGCTCCTGCTCCTGGCCGACGGCGTGGCGGAGGGCAGCCTGCCGGCCAGCGCGGAACTCTACGAGGCCATTGTTTCTGATGCCCGGGCCGCCTTACGGGCTGGGCAGCCCGCCACCCGGCACTATCCCGCCGGCGCGGGAACCGTGCGGGTGAGCCTGGAAATTCTGCGGCCGCCGGTGCGCCTTACCGTGTATGGCGCCGGCAACGATGTGCCGCCGCTGGTTCGCCTGGCCGCGGGGCTGGGCTGGCGCGTGCAGGTGGTCGATGGTCGGCCTGCCCAGGCTCAGGCCCAGCGCTTTCCCGAAGCCGAAGCCGTGCGGGTAGTGCCCTTGGCGCAGGTGCCGACGGAACCGCAGGACGGCAGCTTCACCCTGCTGATGACCCACAACTACTACTACGACCTGGCCGTGCTAAAGCATCTGCTGGCCGCCCCCGGCCGCTACATCGGGCTGCTGGGGCCGCGCAAGAAGTACGACCGGCTGCTGCAGGATCTGGAAAAGGAAGTGCCCGAAGCGGCTCAGCTCTTGGCTGGGCGGCTGCACAGCCCCATCGGCCTGAACCTGGGGGCCGAGACGCCGGAGGAAATAGCGCTGTCTGTTGTTGCCGAAATCCAGGCCGTCCTCACGGGCCGCCCCGCCGGCTTCCTGCGCGACTCGCCCCACCCGATTCACCCGCCCCAGTGGGCCGATGGCCCGCTGGCCGCGGAAGGCCGGGTCAGCGCCGGCTGCGCCATCGGCGAATAAGTCGGGCGATATTGCTGGCGCGGCGCTTCACCCCGGGCGTATTTCGCGCTGGCCTTCGGTCGGAAGCTTTACCCGGTGGTCCTGAACGCCGGCCGGGCCGACTCCCCAAATTCTGCCTGCTCCGGTTATGCTCCGTACTTCCCTTCTGCTGCTGGCCGCCGGCTCCTCGTCCCGTCTCGGCCAGCCCAAGCAGCTGCTTCGCTACGAAGGGCAAACGCTGCTGCGCCGTGCCGCCGAAACGGCCGTTGCCGCGGCCGCAGGCGGTTTGGTGGTTGTCGTTACCGGGGCCCTGCACGATGAGCTGCTGCCGGAGCTGACCGGGCTACCGCTAACCGTAGTGCGCTGCGCTGAATGGGCGCGGGGTATGGGCGCTTCGCTGAAAGCCGGGCTGGCCGCCCTGGAACAATCGGGGGAGGAACCGGCGGCTGTTACGGTGCTGCTTTGCGACCAGCCCCACGTAACGCCCGCGCTCCTGCGGCAGCTGGGCGCAACCCACACCGCCACCGGCCAGCCCATTGTGGCCTCCGAATACGATGGGGTCCGGGGCGTGCCGGTACTCTTCGCGGCCGAAGCCCTGCCACTGCTGCGGGCGCTGCCCGATGGGGCGGGGGCCGGCCAGCTGCTCAGGCAGCACCCGCAGCTGGTAGCTACGGTAGCTTTTCCGGCCGGCCGCATCGACGTGGACACGCCGGCGCAGTACGCGGCGCTGCTGGCTGAATCGGCCGCCGCTTTACCCCCGAATAAAAGCTGAGCGGTAAGCTGCTGCCCAAACCCGGCAACGGCAACGCCGAATTCCCGTTATCTTGCCCGTCACCACACCGCCACCTCTGCGCTCTATGATAACGTCTGCCTCTACTGCCCCCGCCGCCGCGCCGGATGCCTCTTTCGAGAATATTCCCAAGGACGACAAGCGCATCACCCGCGGCTGGACCTTCTACGACTGGGCCAACTCAGTGTATCCGCTCGTCATCACCAGCTCCATCTTTCCCATTTACTGGGGCGCTATGGTGAAGCAGGTGACGGGCACCGACAGCGGCAAAAGCCCGGTGAATTTCCTGGGCTTTGACGTGCCGGGTTCCTCGCTGCTCACCTATGCCATTTCGGCGGCCTTCCTCTTCATTGCCATCATCAGCCCGTTTCTGACGTCGCTGGCCGACTTCTCGGGGCGCAAGAAGCTGTTTATGCAGATCTTCTGCTACCTGGGGGCCGTATCCTGCGCCGCGCTGTTCTTCTTTACGCCCGATACGCTCACGCTCAGCACCTTCGTATTTATTTCGGCCACCATTGGCTTCTCGGGTTCCATCGTGTTCTACAACTCCTACCTGCCGCTGATTTCCTCGGAGGAGAAGTACGACTCGCTGTCGGCGCGGGGCTTTTCGATGGGCTATATCGGCTCGGTGCTGCTGCTGCTGGTGTGCCTGGGCCTGATTATGGGCCATGAAACGCTCGGCCTGGAAGAAGGCTTCGCCACCCGGCTGGCGTTTCTGCTCACGGGCGTGTGGTGGGCCGGCTTTGCCCAGATTCCCTTCCTGACTCTGCCCGCCGACCCCGGCCGCGCCGCCGGGGCCGCCACTGATTCCGGCTGGCTGCTCAACGGCTTCCACGAGCTGGGTAAGGTGTGGGCCCAGCTCAGGCAGCTGCCCAACCTGAAACGTTTCCTGCTGGCCTACTTCACCTACAATATGGGCGTGCAAACGGTAATGTACGTGGCCACTATCTTCGGCGACGAGGAGCTGAAGCTGGAAAGCTCGGCCCTGATCCTGACCATTCTGCTGCTCCAGATTGTGGGTATTCTGGGCGCTTACCTGTTTTCCAGGCTCTCGGAGCGTATCGGCAACACCCGGGCCCTGAGCTGGGCGGTCTTCATCTGGATGCTGATCTGCGTGGCCGGCTACTACGTGCAGGCCGGCTGGAGCTTCTACGCCCTGGCCGCCGTTATTGGCCTCACCATGGGGGCCGTGCAGAGTTTGTCGCGCAGCACCTATTCCAAGATTATTCCCGAGAATACCCCCAATACGGCCGCTTTCTTCAGCTTCTTCGACGTGACGGAGAAGCTCAGCATCGTGATTGGTACGGCCGTGTTCGGCATCATCGCGCAATGGACGGGCTCGATGCGCAACAGCATTCTGTCGCTCATCGTGTTCTTCATCCTGGGGCTGATCTTCCTGCTCCGCCTGCGCGGCCGCAAGCTACGCGACGATGTGCCGGGTACCAGCCCGGAGCTGGTTGGCAGCGCTGCTCACCAGTAGCAGTAACCTATATACTATATACTGCTGTTACGCAGTGTGTTTCTGGTTGCTGGTTGCTTGTTTCTGGTTGGCCGTTTTTGAGCCGTTTTTTGGGCGCCCATTCAACCAGAACCGAGCAACCAGAAACGAGAAACAACCTGCAACGCCAGTTGCCAAAGTTGCCTGCGTAACAGCAGGAAGTAAGAATGAGCCGTTCAACGCCCCATGAGGAATCGTTGAACGGCTCATTTTTAATTCTTAATTGAAAACACTTTCTCCCCGGCAATCCAGGTCTGCTGCACTTTGGCGCCGCGCAGCCTGGGGGCGGGGGCTTGCAGCAAGTCCGTGTCCAGGATGACGAAGTCGGCGGCCATGCCGGGCTTGATGCGGCCTTTCTGCTTATCCTCGAAGGCGGCGTGGGCAGCCCAGGTGGTCATGCCGCGCAAAGCGTCGGGGCGACTCAGGGCATTGTCCGGCTGGAAGCCGCCGGTAGGGAAGTTCCTGGCATCCTGCCGGGCCACGGCGGAGTGGAAGCCAAAGAGTGGGTTGATGTCTTCTACCGGAAAGTCGGAGCCGATGGCGACCTGGCCGTACTGCTGGCGCAGCTCTTCGTAGGCGTAGGCCGTTTTCAGCCGCGCCGCGCCCAGCCGCTCCCCGGCCCAGTACATGTCGGAGGTGGCGTGGGTGGGCTGCACCGAGGGCACGATGCCGAACTGCCCGAACTTGCCCATGTCGGCGGGGGTAACCACCTGGGCGTGCTCGATGCGCCAGCGCCGGTCCTTCCGGCCCCGCAGCGCCTCGCCGTAGATGTTCAGGATAATGCGGTTGGCCGAGTCGCCGATGGCGTGGGTGTTCATCTGGAACTTGCTGGCCGCAATTTCCCGGGCCAGCGCCCGGTATTCCTTTTCCGTGGACAGCAGAAAGCCGGTTTCCTTGGGTTGATCGGCATACGGCTCCACCAGGCAGGCCCCGCGGGAGCCCAGCGCGCCGTCGGCATACACCTTGAAGGAGTTGATGGTGAGCCGGTCGGTGAATACGGGGCCGTTGCGGAAGTAGAAATCCTTGTTGGCCTTCGTCGGGTTGAGCATGGCGTAGAGGCGCAGCTTGAGCTTGCCCTGCTGTTGCAGCGCGGCCAGCTGGTCGATATTGGGCTTATCCAGCCCGGCATCCGCCAGGCTGGTGAGGCCCACGGCCAGGCACCGCTGCTGGGCCTGCAGCAGGGCGGCCTCGGCTTCGGCAGCCGTCGGCTCCGGGATTTTCGCCGCCACCAGGTCCACCGCATTATCCACCAGCAAACCCGTCAGCCGGCCCTGGCCGTTGCGCGTGATAACGCCGCCGCGGATGGGCGTTTTCAGGGTGATGCCGGCCAGATCCAAGGCGTTCTGGTTGACCAGCGCCGCGTGCCCATCGACCCGGATAATAAAGACCGGCACATCGGGGAAGAGCTTATCCAGCGTGTCCTTGGTGGGAAACTGCTTGATGGCCCAGTCGTTCTGGTCCCAGCCCCGGCCGGTGAGCCAGGCCGCCCGCGGAAACTGCCGGCGCTGCTGTTGGAGCTTCTGCACCACGGCAGCCCAGGACGTAGTGCCGGTCAGGTCGGCGTCGCGCAACCCCAGGGCGTAGCGGTAGAAGTGGCAGTGGGCGTCGTAGAATCCCGGATACACGAACTGGCCCTGGGCATCAACTTCCTGCCTGGCCGTGAACTGCTGCCGCAGCTCCTCGGCCGTGCCTACGGCCACGAACCTGCCGTCGTGCACGGCAAAGGCCGGGGCGGTGGAGAACGTGGAGTCGACGGTGTACACGGTGGCGTTGTACACGAGCAGGTCGGCGGGCTGGCGGGAGGCGCTTTGGCAGCCGAAGAAGCCGAGCAGCCCCAACAGGAGCCAGGAGCGGAGGGGGGAAGTCATGCGCCGAAGGTACGTAACGGTCCCGGCTACGCCATGCTTCAGCCCGGAGTCGAATCCTGCCGCTGGCATTCGCCCAGCCAGGCCACGGCGCTGTGCTCCTCGGTGAACCGCTCGATGCGGTAGGGCCGGCCGTCGGTAATGGACAACGGCGGAATGGCGGCATTAGCCAGCACGCCGGCCAGCTGGTGCGGGGCCATCAGGAACGCCAGGTAAGTGGTGCCGCCCAGGCGGGGCTGGAGCTGGGGATAAAACTCTTCCAGCATCCAGTGCACGTCGGCCGCGTCCACGCTGGAGCGGCGCCGGATATCGAGCAGCCAGTACCGGCACTGCCGCTCATCGGCCAGATCGAGCACGGCCGCGTAGCCCCGGTGCAGCTCGAAGGGCATCACCGACCGCATCCAGCGGCCTACGAGCATAGTGGACTCGTTGCGGTAGGCGAGGTCAAGGTAAACGGGGGTGGCGGTGCTCATAAGGTCGGCTCGGAAGCTCAATAATAGCAGGACTTCCCCAATGTCGGGCTTTGCTTCAGGCTAAATGGAAAACAAAACGGCTCCGGCTGCCACCAGGGTGGTGGCGGCCGGAGCCGTAAGCAGAACGGTAGTGCGGGCGTTATTCGAAGCGCATGTGCTTCACCGATTCGCCCGAGGTCTGCAGCTCAATCAGCGAGTCAATGCCGATCTGCAGGTGGGAGGTCACGAAATCGGTGGTTACCTTTTTGTCGCTCTCGGAGGTTTTCACCCCTTCCGGCGTCATCGGGTTGTCGCTCACCAGCAGCAGGGCGCCGTGGGGAATTTCGTTGACGAAGCCCACGGTGAAGATGGTGGCCGTTTCCATGTCCACGGCCATGGCCCGGATCTGGCGCAGGTAGTCCTTGAAGTTTTCGTCGTGCTCCCACACCCGGCGGTTGGTGGTGTACACCGTGCCGGTCCAGTAGTCCTTTTCGTGCTTCTTGATCATGGACGACACGGCCCGCTGGAGACGGAACGACGGCAGGGCCGGAATTTCCGGAGGCAGGTAGTCATCCGACGTCCCCTCGCCCCGGATGGCGGCGATGGGCAGGATCAGGTCGCCGAGCTTGGTTTTGTTTTTCAGGCCCCCGCATTTCCCCAGAAACAGGGCCGCTTTGGGCTTAACGGCGCTGAGCAGGTCCATTACCGTCGCGGCCATGGGCGAGCCCATGCCGAAGTTGATGATGGTGATGTTGTTGGCCGTGGCCGTTTGCATGGGCTTGTCAATACCCCGGATTTCCACGCCGAACTGCTCGGCGAACATGGTCACGTAGTTGATGAAGTTGGTGAGCAGAATATACTGCCCGAACTCGCCCAGGGGCACGCCGGTGTAGCGCGGGAGCCAGTTCTCGACGATGTCAGCTTTTGATTTCATATGGGGTCTTGGTTGGTTGGGGTCTTAGTTGGTTAGGGTCTTGGGGTCTTGGTTTGTTGGGGTCTTGGTTTGTTGGGGGCTGTCGTTCTGAGCAGAGCGGACAATCCAATAGGACTTACGCAAAACCCTCCTGGTGCCATTTCACGCAGTGTTTCGCAGTGTTAAACCGCAGGGTTTCGCAGTGTTTAACGTCCTCGCACTGCGAAACACTGCGGTTTAACACTGCGAAACACTGCGTGAAAGTATTTTGCGTAAGTCCTATCCAAATAAGGTGCAAACTGGTCGTTATTCTACGTGTCGTTCAACGGGCATCAGGTTCTTGGCAACCAGCGGCCAGCTTCAGAATGACAGACCGGAAAAACCAAGCCCCCAAGATCCCAAATAAAAAAACCGTCGGACCAAAGGGTACGACGGTGCCGGAGAAAAGCGGTAGCTGAGGCTCCGGGCTGTACCTTTGGAGGTGATGCAAGAGTTGAACCTGCCGCCTTTCGCCTACAAACTTACACAATCGGGCCCAAACCCGCAGATCTGGGATATCCTGCGGCGCAAATATATTGTGCTGACCCCCGAAGAGTGGGTGCGCCAGCACATCGTGCACTACCTGATTGACCATCTGGGCTATCCGAAGGGCCTGCTGAGCCTGGAGCGGGCCCACGCCTACAACCAGCGCCGGAAGCGCACCGACCTCTGCGCCTTCGGCCCCGACGGCAAAACCCTGCTGCTGGTGGAGTGCAAAGCGCCCTCAGTACCCATCACGGCGGCCACGGCCCACCAGGCGGCTACTTACAACCAGACCATCGGGGCCCCGCTGCTGCTGCTCACCAACGGTCTGCAGCACTACTGCTGGCGGGTCGATTTCGAGCTGCGCACCAATGAGCGGCTGGCCGAAATTCCGCCCTACGCGGGGACGCGGGCGGAATGATAGGCAGGGGGGGCTGGGATGCTGCGGCTGGTCGCGCCAATTTGCTTTCTTCAGCCCGGCCAGCTTGCCCGGTGCCACGTGGTGGTGCTGGCCGCCTACCAGCACCACCCAACCTACTAAACCGATCAATGGGAGGCCTAGGCGGCCATTTTGCCGAAAGCTGCGCACCACCCCAGCGCCAAAGGCAGCGGACAAACCAGCCTTGTGGAAGCCATCAACTGTTCCCTACGCCAGCGCTGCGGGGTACTGGTGCGCAAATCCTGTTCCTTTAGCCAGTGCCTGACCATGCATCACCGGCGCATTCAATGGTGCATGGACGCGCATAATCGCCGATTCACCACAACTTAGACCACCGCCCGCGGGTGGATAGGACGGCCGCCGTATTCGACGACTCGCTCCGCAACCTGAGCACTAGCCTCCAGCGGCTGGGCGGCGTGCTGACGGACGTCAACGATATTCTCTCTATCCGCGACCAGCCGGGCTGCTACCGCCCCGAGCCGGTAGCCGTAGCCGAGGTGTGCGACCAGGAGCTGGTGACGATGCACGAGCTGCTGCAGGCGTGCGGGGCGGAGCTGACCTGTCAGATACCGACGATGCTGCGGGTGCCGGGCCGCCGCGCTTATTTTCACAGCATTTTCCACAACCTGGTTTCCAACGCCATCCGGTACCGCGCCGACGCCCGTCCGCTGCGCATCACCCTCTAGGCTACCGCCGCGCCCGGGCGGCCCGTGACCATCGTGGTGCGCGACAACGGCGCGGGCTTCGACCAGCCGCAGGCAGACGACACGGTATTCCAGCTTTACCGGCGCTTCCACGCCGATAAAACGGGGCGCGGCATTGGTCTGTTTCTGGTCAGGGCCCACGTCGAATCAAGGGGTGGCAAGATTACCGTGCGCAGCCAGGTAGGCCAGGGAACCGAATTTACGCTCTGCTTTAAGGCCTATGCGAATGAAAATATACCTCATTGACGACGATGACCTCGGCATTTATCTGACCGAGCAACTGTTGCGGGTCCAGAGGTTTTCAAATTCTATCAGCACGTTTCAGTTGGCCCGGCAGGCGTTGGATACTTTGGTCAGAGACACGGCCGGGGACGCGCCGCAGGGGGTGTTTCTGGATCTGAACAGGCCGGGAATGAATGGCTGGCAGTTTCTGGACGCGCTGGCTCCCTACGAAGCCGAACTCCTCGGGCGCTGCCACATCTACATCCTCACTTCCTCCCTGGCCCTATCCGACCTGGCGAAATCCCGGGAGTACGAGCTGGTGGCGGGCCCGATTCACAAGCCTATCGACAGGGAGGAAATACGCGCCATTCATGCCCGGCTCAAACCAGACGACGCCCCGGCTTAAGCGCGGCCGCTACCGGTAGAGCTTGTTGTCGAGCAGCCCATCGGTATAAAACTGGGTTGCGGCCTTCAGCTCCTGGCCGTATTGCCGTTGCTTCTCCGGGTCCGGCCGGGCCAGGGCTTCGGCAGGAATAAAGTGAGTCTGGTAGGGGTAGAGCCGAACCTGGTCGTCGGTGGTCAGCTCGGTCACGAAGTCGCGGTGTACCAGAAACAGGGAGCTGCCACTCAGAAAAAAGGCCCGGCCGGTGTTGGTGGAGTCGAAGACGGAATAGCCGAAGGGCAGCAGCTGCTTGTCGGCCGGCACGTTCAGCAAATCAACTACCGTGGCCGGCACGTCGGCCTGCTGGGTGATGCGGTGCTCGTCGGCGGCGGGCAGGGGGCGGCCGGGGTGGAAAAGCAAAAGCGGCGTTTTGTAGCTGCCGAGCGTGTTCTGGTACCCGGGCCGGTCGGTCTGCGAGGTGTGGTCGGCCAGCAGAACAAACAGCGTATGCTGATACCAGGGCTGGCGGGCAGCGGTCCGGAAAAACTGCCGCAGGGCGAAATCAGTGTAGCCGATGACGCCGTGGATGGGCAGCGTGCCGACCGGGAAGCGGCCTTTGTATCGGGCCGGTACCTCGAAGGGCTCGTGGGAGGTGAGGGTGAAAACCGTGGCAAAGAAGGGCTCCTGCTGCCTGGTCAGCTCCCGGGCGAAGTACTGCAGGTAGGGCTCGTCGGCTATGCCCCAGTGGCCATCAAAGTCCGGGCTTTTCGCGCCGCCGGGGTACTCGTTCAGCCCGTAGTACTGCTGGATGCCGGCAATGCCGCTGAAGGTGTTGAAGCCCATGGTGCCGTTCTGCGCCCCGTGAAACAGCGACGTGGCGTAGCCCTGCCGGCCCAGCAGCTCGCCCAGGCCGTGCAGCTCGTCGGTCTGGAAGTTGGAGGTGATAAACGGGCTTTCCAGCAACGAGGGCAACCCCGCCAGCACGGCCGGCAGCGCTTCAATGGACCGGCGGCCGTTGGCGTAGTGCTCCCGAAAAAAACGTCCCTGCGTGGCCAGGGAGTCGAAAAAGGGCGTGTAGCCCCGGCCCCCGTTTTCGATACCGGTATACTCCGAGGCAAAGCCTTCAACCAGCAAGATCACTACGTTGTCGCGGGGAGCCCCGGGCCGGGGGGCGGGCGGGTGGGCGGCCAGCGCCTGCCGCACGGCGGCCGGTGAGCGGAAAAACTCCCGCCGCTCCAGCGCCTGGTAGCCGAGGCCTTTGAGAAAAGTGAAGGTGCTGTTCAGCGCCACGTGGCCCAGCACGGGCGGCGTCTGCATGAAGGCGTGGCCCGTGCGCAGGGGCTTCAGCTGCAGCCCACCCCGGATGCCCAGCACCGTGAGGCCCGCCACCAGCATTACCTCCAGCAGTGGCTGACCCAATCGTCGCCAGGCGCGGGCAGCGGGCGGCTGCCGGAGGTTAGCAGGGGCGGGCATGGGGTAGAAATACCCCAGCAGCAGCAGCAGCCCCAGAAACGGCAGGAACAGAAACCAGTACTGCCCAACCAGCTGCCCGGCCTGCCGCCCAATGTCGCCGGTGATGGTGAAGAGCTCGTTGCTGGTACGCCGGCCAATGAATTTGAAATACTGCGTGTCAATCAGGTTGAGCGCCAGGCCCAGGGAGTTGAGCAGCAGAAACAAAGCCCGCAGCAGCTTCTGCCAGGCCGGCCCGGCCGCCGGAATCAGCGAGAACAGCAGGAAAGGCACGTTCAGCAGCAGGATAGCCGATACATCGAACCGCAGGCCATGGCCGAAAGCCAGCAGCACCTGGCCGGGCGCAGCCTCCCGAAACGTGGCGTAGTTGGCCAGGTAGAAGCCCAGGCGCAGCAGCCCGTACACGACCAGCAGCAGGGCCAGCCGGCGCAGGAGCAGCCGCAGCAGGGGAGAAGGGAAGGGCACCAACGGCTAGGCTTTCGGGGCAAACTGCAGACGCTGCCCATCGGGCAGGTCTTTAATCTGGGCGTAGAAGGCGGCCAGATACGCCAGTCGTTCCAGCCCCGGCAGCGGTTTCAGGGTGGGCTCCTGCGTAGCCGACTGAATGCAGACGGGCGGGTATACGCTCAGCAGCTGACCAGGCGCCAGCACGCCGCCCTGGTGCTGGAAGGTGCGCAGCGGCTCCATGCCCAGCGCATCGAGCGGAAACTTCTCGATGCCGAAGAGGAAGTGCTTGAAGTCCACTTCGAGGTCGGCTACTTCGCCGGTTTCGGTATCGAGGAAAAGCACGGCGTCGCCGCGCAGCAAAAACTGATTGCCCACGCAATCCTGGGCAAACGGAATGTCGGTCGGCTGCACGCGGCGGTAGAGCTTCCAGAAGGCCTGCTCCCCGTTCCAGGCCGCTCCCAGGTTGTGCCAGGCCGGGGTCTGGCAGCAGCCCCGGATGTGCAGACCGCCAAAGTAAGCCACCACACCGTTTTGGGCCCGCAGAAAATCCTGCAGGTAAGCCGGCAGCAGAGCGAAAGTCTGGGCATCCGCAACCGGACGGCCCTGAAAAATAATCCCCTTCAAATCAGGTAAGAATTAAGAATTAAAAATTGAGAATTGTCTTTCTGGTGTTGGAAGACAACTCCTTTGGCGGGTGGGTTGCTGAAGTCTGACCCCGGACCGGGGTAGAATCAAAGTAAAAATTGAGCGTCCCGACGGCTTCACGGCCATCAGAACGCTCAATTCTTAATTCTTGATTCTCAATTTTTAATTGACCGCTACGGCCTCCAGTACGGTGTTTACATCTACCATCGGCAGGTTCCAGGCATCGGCGACGCCCTGGTACACCACTTCGCCGTGGACCACGTTCAGCCCGAGGCGCAGAGCCGGATCCTGCTGACAGGCTTTCTGCCAGCCCAGGTTCGCCAGCTTCACGGCGTAGGGCAGCGTGGCGTTGGTCAGGGCCAGGGTGCTGGTGTAGGGAACCGCGCCCGGCATGTTGGCCACGCAGTAATGCACGATGTCGTCGATGATGAAGGTCGGGTCTTCGTGGGTGGTGGGCTTGCAGGTTTCGATGCAGCCGCCCTGGTCCACGGCCACGTCGACCAGCACGGTGCCGGGGCGCATGGTCTTGAGCATGTCGCGGGTGATGAGGTGGGGAGCCTTGGCGCCCGGAATCAGCACCGCGCCGATGATGAGGTCGGCGGTTTTGACGGCCGCGCGGATATTGTACTCGTTCGAGTACTGCGTCACCACGTTCTTGGGCATGAAGTCGTCGAGCTCGCGCAGGCGGTTCAGGTTGATGTCCATCACGGTCACCAGCGCGCCCAGACCGGCGGCAATTTTAGCGGCCTGCGTGCCCACGATGCCGGCGCCCAGCACCAGCACTTCGGCCGGCTTCACGCCGGGTACGCCGCCGAGCAGAATGCCGCGGCCTTTCAGGGGTTTCTCCAGGTACTTCGCGCCTTCCTGCGGGGCCATGCGGCCGGCCACTTCGCTCATCGGAATGAGCAGGGGCAGGGCGCGGGTAGGCAATTCCACGGTTTCGTAGGCCAGGCATACGGCCTTACGCTCGATCATGGCGTGGGTCAGCTCTTCGCCGCTGGCGAAGTGGAAGTAGGTGAACAGCAGCTGGCCTTCCTTGATGAGCGGATATTCCGACGCAATGGGCTCCTTCACCTTCACGATCATTTCCGCCTTGGCGTACACTTCCTCGATGGTCGCCAGTACGGTAGCGCCGGCCTGCTCGTATTCGGCGTCCTGGAAACCGCTGCCCAACCCGGCAGTGCTTTGCACGAACAGCTCGTGGCCATGCTTGCGCAGTTCAGCTACTCCGGCAGGCGTCAGGCCCACGCGGTTTTCGTTATTCTTGATTTCTTTCGGTACGCCGATCAGCATGGCAGAAACTAAAGGATGTGAAGGGTGGGATGGACAAGGGGGAAAACGGCCGCAAAGATAAGCAATGTCGCCGGCTTAACGAGTGCGGGATTTGGGCGTCTCAGGATTCCGGGGATTAGGTAAATCGTTTGTCATCCTGAAGGGAGCGAAGCGGAATGAAGGACCTTCCTCTTCGTCACTACCAAACTCCTTTCAATGCATAACGCCCTTTCCCGCGCTGGCCGGAAAAGGGCGTTGCTCATGTAATGGGGCCGACTGGGTAGCGGAGGAAGGTCCTTCGCAAGCGGACGACAGATGGAGGATGACAACGATTTATCTAGAGCAGTTTCCGCGGTAATGAATAAAATTAAAAGCCTGATCAACAAGTTTTTAATTCTTCATTTTTAATTCATTTGAAAACTGTACACCAGCTTGAAAACCGCTGTAATCACCAGCTCACTTGAACGGGACGGCCACGCCGTTTTCCTTCATCATGCTTGTCCCGTTCAGGTCGCGCACTACGCTGGCTTTCAGCGTCAGCCGGGTATCGCCGGTCATGTCGTTGGAGGAGATGGTCACCACATCCGACATCTGCCCGATCTGGCGCTGGCCGTAGATCAGCTCCACAACTCCGCTCTGGCCGGGCCTGATGGGGGCCGGGGTATTCTTGTAGCCCACGCAGTTGCAGGTCGAGCTGATCTGGCTGAGGATCAGGTCCTGCTTGCCGGTGTTCTTCACCGTGAAGCGCGCCGAGGGCTGCTGGCCGGCTTCCATCTTGCCGAAGTCGTGGGTGGTACGATCCAGGGTGAGGCGGGGCGACTGGGCCAGCTGGGCGGGCGTGAGCGTGGCTTTCACCTGCTGCTTGTCGAGCACGTTGCCCTTGATGCTGAGCACCGTGCTGGGCGTGGAAGCATTGCTGGTCACGGTAACGGTTTTGTTGAATACGCCGGGTCGGCCGACGCTGCTGTATACGGCTTTCACCATGCCGTATTTGCCCGGCATCACGGGCGTCTTGGTCCAGTCGGGCGTGGTGCAGCCGCAGCTGGCCTGCACGTTGGCAATGATGATGGGCTGGGTGCCGGTATTTTTGAACCTGAACTCGTGGGTGGCCATTGTGCCTTCGGCTACGTTGCCAAAGTCGTGAAGTTCTTTGTCAAACTTCAGCACGCCCTGGGCCTGGGCCCCGAGGTGGATCAGCAACAGCCCGAGGCTCAGCAGCAAAGAGGAGAAAGTTTTCATAAGGGTCAGCTGACGGTAGGTTGACGCAAGGCGGAGCCGCCTGTAGCTCCGTAAGTCAAAGATAGATAAAAACCAGGCTGATTCGTACCAGGGCCGGGAAAGGTCCCGTGTTGAACGTCGCGGCCAAATCCGTACTTTTGTGGGCCTGCTTTCGGCGCCGGCCTTCTCAGTATCTTTTCCGCCCGCTAAAATCCCCGCCCATCCGTCTTATGCCCACTGCTGAACCTCTCGTCGCGGCTACTGCTGCCCTTAGCAAAGAAGACCTGCTCCGTGACTACCGCCTGGGCTGGGAAAGCCGGCACGCCTCGCTCGCGGGCCGCAAGGAAGTATTCATGGGCAAAGCCAAGTTCGGCATCTTCGGCGACGGCAAAGAACTGCCCCAGCTGGCCATGGCCCGCGCCTTCCAGCCCGGCGACTTTCGCTCCGGCTACTACCGCGACCAGACCTTTATGCTGGCCGCCGGGGAGCTGACCTGGCAGCAGTATTTCGCCCAGCTCTACGCCCACCCCGATGTCGAGGCGGAGCCCGCCACCGCGGGCCGCGCCATGAACGGCCACTTCGCCACCCGCCTGCTGGACGAGGACGGCAACTTCAAGAACCTGGCGGAGCTGAAAAACTCCTCCGCCGACGTATCGCCCACGGCCTCCCAGATGCCCCGGCTCGTGGGCCTGGCCTACGCGTCCAAGCTCTACCGCCAGAACCCGGAGCTGCACGAGCTGACCCAGTTTTCGGTGAACGGCAACGAAGTGGCTTTCGGCACCATCGGCAACGCCAGCACCTCGGAAGGCATGTTCTTCGAGGCCATCAACGCCGCCGGCGTACTGCAGATTCCGATGCTGGTGAGCGTGTGGGACGACCATTACGGCATCTCGGTGCCGGCCGAATACCAGACCACCAAGCAGAGCATCAGCGAGATTCTGGCCGGCTTCCAGCGCAACGCGCCCGGCGAGCAGGGCTTCGAGATTTTCGTGGTGAAAGGCTGGGACTACCCGGCTCTGGTCGATACTTATCTGCGGGCCGCCGAAGTATGCCGCCGCGAGCACGTGCCGGTGCTGATCCACGTGACGGAAGTAACCCAGCCCCAGGGCCACTCCACCTCCGGCTCGCACGAGCGCTACAAGAGTAAAGACCGCCTCGGCTGGGAAGAGGAGCACGACTGCCTGCGCAAGATGCGCCAGTGGCTGCTGGCCGAAGGCCACGCCGCGGAAGACGAGCTCAACCAGATTGAAACCGAGGCCAAGGACGTTGTCAAGCAGGCCCGCGTAGCGGCCTGGGATGCTTTCTTCAACCCCATCAAGCAGGAGCGCGACGAAGCCGTGGCCCTGCTGGAGGCGTTGGTAGCCGAAACCGGGGAAGAAAATTCCCTGCACGACATGGTGGAGCACCTGCGCCACAACCCGACGCCCATCCGTGCCGACATCGTGCGCACCGTGCGCCGGGCTCTGCGCTTCGTGCGCGCCAAGCGCAGCAACGCCCGTCAGGATCTGAAAGACTACCTGGAGCAGGCGCTGGCCGAAAACGCTGACCGCTACAACTCCTACCTCTACAGCCAGAGCGAGCAGGCGGCGCTGAACATCGACGTCGTGCCCGCTGAATTCGCCGCCGATGCCGCGCCCGTCGATGGCCGGGAAGTGCTGCAGGCCTGCTTTGAAGCCAACTTCCGCCGCGACCCAACCATCTTCGCCATCGGCGAGGACGTGGGCCGCATTGGCGACGTGAACCAGGCCTTTGCCGGCTTGCAGGAGAAATTCGGCGAGCTGCGCGTGACCGACACCGGCATCCGCGAATGCACGATTGTGGGCCAGGGTATCGGGGCGGCGCTGCGCGGGCTGCGGCCCATCACCGAAATCCAGTACCTCGACTACCTGCTCTACGCCATTCAGATTCTGAGCGACGACGTGGCCTGCCTGCAATACCGCACCAAAGGCGGGCAGAAAGCGCCACTCATCGTGCGCACGCGCGGGCACCGGCTGGAAGGCGTGTGGCACTCCGGCTCGCCCATGGGGATGATTCTGAGCAGCATCCGCGGCATGCACGTGCTCGTGCCGCGCGACATGACCCAGGCGGCGGGCTTCTACAACACGCTGCTGCGCTCCGACGAGCCGGCCCTGGTGATTGAGTGCCTGAACGGCTACCGCCTCAAGGAGCGGATTCCGCAGAACGTGGGGGAGTTTACCTTACCGCTGGGCGTGCCGGAAGTGCTGCAAAAGGGCACCGACCTCACCGTAGTAACCTACGGCTCGATGTGCCGCATCGTAATGGATGCCGCGAAGCAATTAGCCGAAGTGGGTATTTCGGTGGAGGTTATCGACGTGCAGACGCTGCTGCCCTTCGATCTGGACCACGTGATTGCCGACAGCCTGCGCAAAACCAACCGCGTGCTCTTCGCCGACGAAGACGTGCCCGGCGGCGCCACCGCCTACATGCTCCAGCACGTGCTCGACGAGCAGCAGGGCTACCAGTTCCTCGATTCGCAGCCGCGCTGCCTGGCGGCCCAGCCCCACCGCCCGCCCTACGGCTCCGATGGCGACTACTTCAGCAAGCCCAACGCCGAGGACGTGTTCGATGCCGTGTACGAGCTGATGCACGAAGCCGAGCCCAAGCGCTTCCCGGCCATTTACTAGGTAGCCGGGGTAGCCAGCGCCGGGTTAAACGCATTGGCTGGGTAGCTCAGCCGGGCTGGCCGGCCGGGGGCCGTTTGGGGAAGAACAAGAAACGGCCGGCTGGATATTCCAGCCGGCCATTTCTTGGCCCGTATTCACCTTGCGCTAGGGCTGCACCAGGTAGGAAGTGGTAGTAATCTTGTTGCTTTCGTTCAGGGCCCGGTCCATGATGCTTATCTCGAAGCGGATGATGTCGCCGGGTTTAATAGGCTTATCGGTGTCGATGTCGAAATTCGTGGTAAACGTCAGATCCCCTTTCAGCGGCGCGGCCTTGCCTCCCTCCGGGTCGAGGGGAGGGAAGGTGGAGTCGTAGGGGAACCGGGGGTCCACGAGCGGTACGGGCTCAAATCTGCCCTGGCCGTTCTGCCGGAATATCGTGATGAAGTAGTTGTAAAAGTTGCGGTTGCGCGGGGCGCCCTGCTGAGGATCCTGGTAGTAGGGGCTGCCCTTGGTTTTCTGGTCGTTGGTCAGGCCCAAATCGCCTTCGCCATCCTGAAAGCTGACGGTTACGGCTACCTGATCCTGCGGGACAATGTTGGGATTAGGATCAGTGATCCGGGTCACTTTCAACTCCTTGAACTCGATGTTGGGCGTGCTGGGAAAATCCGGCGGGCTTATGCACGAGCTGACGGCCAACGCAGTAAGCAGGAGCAGCGAACCTGAAAGAGTACGTAACATGGCCATAGGAAATAGAAAAACGGGTCCGGAACAGCTTCCACCGCGAATGAGGGAAGGTACGACTTCTCAACGATGTGCTGCCGGGTTTGTTACCCTTATCCGCTAACCCCGCCCTTATAGAATGAGTTTCCGCCCCGCTTATCTGTCCGAGCTGTCTGCTCTTCGCCCCGCTACATTTGAGGATCTGGCCCTGCGCCTGTTCCGGCATCAGGCCGCGCAGTGCCCGCCCTACCGGCAGTGGCTGGCCGCGCTGGGTCGGCGGCCCGCAGCCGTTCAGCGGCTGGAGGATATCCCCTTTCTGCCCATCGAGTTTTTCAAAACCCACGACGTCCGCACCGAGCCCGCCGGCTGGGAGCCGCAGGAAACGTTCCTGAGCAGCGGCACCACGCTGCCGCAGCGTAGTCGTCACCTCGTGCGCGACCCGCTGCTCTACCGCCACAACGCGGCCCGAATTTTTGAAAGCCTCTACGGTCCGCTAACCGACTACACGTTTCTGGCCCTCCTGCCCTCCTATCTGGAGCAGGGCCAGTCCTCACTGGTGGCCATGGTCGACTACTTTGCCAAAGAATCCGGCCAGCGCCAACCGGCTTTTTTCCTGCGCGACCATGCCGCGCTGCTCCGGGCGCTGGCCCAAGCCAAGCAGCAGACCGGCCGCCGCGTCCTGCTCATCGGGGTTTCCTACGCCCTGCTCGACCTGGCGGCTGAAGTGGGGGCTGCGCCGGAGCTGCAAAACCTCACGGTGCTCGAAACCGGGGGTATGAAAGGCCGCCGCCGCGAAATGATCCGGGAAGAGCTGCACGCCGAACTGCAGCAGGCTTTTGGGCCCGCCGGCATCCACTCCGAATATGGGATGACCGAGCTCTTGTCGCAGGCCTACAGCCGGGGCGACGGCCGCTTCCACTGCCCCGCGCCGCTCCGTATTCTGCTCCGCGACCCCGCCGACCCGTTTTCGGTCTCCGCCTCCCGCCCCGACGGGGCCATAAACGTTATTGACCTGGCCAACGTGGATTCCTGTGCTTTTCTGGAAACCAAAGATCTGGCCCGGCAGCATCCGGATGGCTCGTTTGAAGTGCTGGGCCGGATGGACAACTCGGATGTAAGGGGGTGTAATCAGCTGGCATAGCCCCACCCCAACCCCTCCCCTGTGGGAGCTAGGGTGTACACACAAGTCAAGCGGGGTTGAAGCGTCAGTTTCTACAACCGCCTCAGCAGCTCTGAGAGCCTCTTTTTGCCTCGAAAACATTTTGAATTACATATGTTTTCTTGGCAAAACATCTCTGACAATCAATTGCTTGCAGACTTGTGTGTACACCCTAGCCCTGTGGGAGAGGGGCTTAGATTAGTACCCAATGGTTGATAGCGGGATAGAGTGAACGAGCAGTGACGTCCTCGCGGGCGAGCCGATTTTGCGAACTAGTCAAGCATAAGCGTCGGCCCCGTTTGCCTTACGCGGTTAGCTGACGTTGCAATAGTAAAATAAGCCCCTCTCCCGCAGGGGAGGGGTTGGGGTGGGTCTACTTGCCGGCGTACGTCCTGGCATCCGGCTCCGTAATGGTGTCTTCGCTCATGATGATGAGGCGCTCGACCACGTTGCGCAGCTCCCGGATGTTGCCGCGCCAGTCCAGGCTCTTGAGGTAGTCCAGGGCTTTGGCGTCGATGTTCTTGGGCTTGTCGCCGTAGTCGCGGGCAATGTCCTGCAGGAAGCGCTGCACGAGGTCGGGGATGTCGTCGCGGCGGTCGTTCAGGGCCGGGACTTTGATCAGAATGACGGAGAGGCGGTGGTACAGATCTTCGCGGAAGTTGCGCTCGGCTATTTCCTGCTGCAGATCCTTGTTGGTGGCAGCAATTACGCGTACGTTCACCGTGATTTCCTTTTCGCCGCCCACGCGGGTGATCTTGCTTTCCTGCAGGGCCCGCAGCACTTTGGCCTGGGCCGAGAGGCTCATATCGCCGATTTCGTCGAGGAAGAGCGTGCCGCCATCGGCCTGCTCAAACTTGCCGATGCGCTGCTTCACGGCGGAGGTGAACGAGCCCTTCTCGTGCCCGAACAGCTCCGACTCAATCAGCTCGGAGGGGATGGCGGCGCAGTTCACTTCTACCATCGGGCCGTTGTTGCGGTTGCTGAGCTCGTGCAGCTGGCGGGCCACCATTTCCTTGCCGGCGCCGTTGGGGCCGGTGATAAGCACCCGGGCATCGGTAGGAGCCACCTTGGTAATAGCCTTGCGCACGGCTTCGAGCTCCGGCGAGGTGCCAATCATCTCCGAGCTTTTGGCAATCTTCTTCTTCAGCGTCTTGGTTTCCGTTACCAGCTTGGTGCGGTCCAGGGCGTTGCGCACGGTCACCAGCAGGCGGTTCAGATCCGGCGGCTTCTGAATGAAGTCGAAGGCCCCTTTTTTGGTGGCATCTACGGCGGTTTCGATGTTGCCGTGGGCCGACACCATAATGAAGGCCGAATCGGGGGAGGCCAGCTGGGCCCGCTCCAGCACTTCGAGGCCGTCCATCTTGGGCATCTTGATGTCGCAGAGCACCACGTCGTACTTGTTCCTGATCATCAGGTCGAGGCCCGTGGGGCCGTCCTCGGCCTGGTCGACGGTGTAGCTTTCGTACTCCAGGATTTCCTTCAGCGTGTTGCGGATGGCTCGTTCGTCGTCAATTATGAGAATGCGGGGCATGGGTGCGGGAAAGTCAGAATGGGGATGGCGAAGTAACGAAAACGCCCGGACAAAGGATGTGCCTCCGTCCGCAGTTAGTAACAGACCGTCATTCCGAGCGCAGCCGAGGAATCTCGCGTGCTGACGTATGATTAGTAATCCAATATCAGCACGCGAGATTCCTCGGCTGCGCTCGGAATGACGGTCTGTTAAAAACTCAAACAGCCGCCGCAACTACGAAAGCTGCGGCGGCTGCGAAAGACGCATGATGAGTCTGTAAGCCGGGTTTTGTACGCCGCCCCGAAGGGCCGCGTCTCCACCATTTATCTAGGCCAGTCCTCGCGGAAAGGCTCCATCAACCTACCCACGGATGCCGGACGAGCCGCCCGGTGCCCGGGGTTGCCCCCGGACGTATCCGCTTATTTGGTCTTTCAACCCCTGAGGTTTACCCAGCCGGACTGGTCACCCAGCCGCTGGTGCGCTCTTACCGCACCTTTTCACCCTTACCTGGTTTCAGTTGCCGGTTGCCAGTTACCAGTTACCAGTATTCCGAAGAACGAACTGGCAACTGGCAACCCGCAACTGGTAACCGATACCCGGCGGTTATTTTCTGTGGCACTGGCTGTCCTGGCTTGCGCCAGTCCTTCCCGTTAGGAAGCAGGGTGCGCTGCGTTGCCCGGACTTTCCTCGTCGCCGGCTTAAAGCCCCGGCGCCGCGGTGGAGCGACTCATCACGGGGTAAAGGTAGGGGGATAAACTTAGTACGACTGCATTCGGGGCTACGCCGTGGCCAATTCTGCCGTGGCCGGACTGATGACGGTAGATACTTTGGAAACCGAGTTGGCCGGAAAGCCGCCTTGCCGGGCGTGCTCGCGGACCATTTCCTCGTTTTGGGCGTTGTACACGCAGTAAATTTTGTCGGTGGTCACGTAGCTGTGGTCCCACTGAATTTCGGGGCCCATCTTGTCCAGCACCCCGCAAGAGGTTTGGGAAATGGCTTTTAGCTGCTCGGGAGTCAGGTTTCCGGCACCGGGAATTTCCCGCTCGATTACGTACTGAGGCATTTTGCTGGGGCGTTAAATTCAACTAATAATTCAAATATAACAATTAATAGTTTTAATTCTCTCGAATGGCGGGGCTTGCAACGCCCCGTTGGGGCTTGACGGTTCCACTTTATCCTACTTCCCCTCCCACACGTTATCCACCTTGTTATTATCCGGCACGTAGGTGCTGCCCAAGACTACTTTCTTCACCGCTTTGCCGCCCTCCACGGGCACCGTTACGGTGGTGTTGCCGGCCTGCCAGACGGCTACCGAGCGGTGGATTTTCTGGGTGGTGTTGTCGGCGAAAGTTATCAGTAAATCCACCGGCACGGGCTTGGAGCCTTTGGCGGCTACTGTAACTCCTTCGGGCGTGACGCTCTGGATGGCCAGGTCGGGGTAGCCGCCGTCGAAAAACCAGCGCTGCCAGAACCAGTTCAGGTTCTGGCCGGCCCCGGCGTTTATGCTGTTGAAGAAGTCGTAGGGCATCGGGTGCTTGCCGTTCCAGTTGCGGATGTAGGTGTGCAGGGCCTTGGTGAACAGCTCGTCGCCGAGCATATCCTTCACGTAGAGGTAGCCCAGGGCGGGCTTGGGGTAGGAGTTGAGAAAGAACGCCGTGCCGCTTTGCTGGGTGCTGAGCGTGGTGATGGGCACGTCGACCTCGGTGGCCGCGGCGCAGGCGTAGGGCTCCACGCCGTAGTCGTCCACCATCTTGGGCTCGATGAGCGGGGAGATGATCCACTCGCCGATAGTGGCCCAGCCTTCGTCCATCCAGCCGTACTTGGTTTCGTTGGTGCCCATATAGAACGGGAACATGGTGTGGAATATCTCGTGGTCGGTGAGGGTGATGACGTCCTCGCGCTTATCGAGCGGGTTGTCGTTCACCATCATCGGGTATTCCATCTGGTCGAGGCCGTCGAACACGGTTTCGTGGGCGTAGGGGAAGGGCCACTTCGGAAACGTGTAGCTCATGGCCTCCACCGTCTGCCGCCCGAACTTCGTTACTTCCTCAAAGTCCTTGTGCTTGGGGTTGTACACGGCATCGACGCGGGTGCGCCGTTTGGTAGCGGGGTCCACGACCAGGCTGGTGGCCTGCCACACGTAGTGGTCGGTGGTGGCAAACACGAAGTCGGTTACGTTTTTGGCCTCAAACCGCCAGGTATTCCGGGCGTTGGCGGCCGTAATGTCCTGGCGGGCCAGGTCGGCGGGGCCGATGATGGTGGTGTAGCCGTTCTTTTGCTCAGCGTCGCGCAGGCGCTGGGCGTACTTTTTGGTCAGCACCTGATCCGCATTCAGCAGGTCGCCGGTGGCCCAGACCACGAAGTTGCGGGGCACGGTAATGGCGGCCTTGAAGTTGCCGAAGTCGTTGTAGAACTCCTGGCTGCCGTTGTAGGCAAACGTGTTCCAGCCGTCGATGTCGTCGTAGACGGTGATGCGGGGGAAGAAATAGGCCACGAAGTCGGCATTTTCCTCCACCTCCCCGGTGCGCATGTGGGAGCCTTTGTTGAGGATATAGGAGTAGGCCACCGTCACTTTCGCCACCTGCCGCGGCCCCAGCGCCCGGCGCAGACTCACCGGCATATTCGTGCCGTCGATGCGCAACTTATCCACGTCGGAAGCCACGCCGTTGATGCTGAGCTGCTCGATTTTGACGCCCTCACTCACGTCCTCGGGCTTGATGGACGATGCCCGGGCACCGCCCTTCTGGTAGTAGTTGGGGTAGAGCTTAAACCAGATCTGCCGCAGCGAATCGGGGCTGTTGTTGAGGTAGGTGATGTCCACGGTGCCCTTCACCAGGCGCGTGGCCGGGTCGAAGCTGACCTTGATATCGTAATCAGCCGTGTTCTGCCAGTATTTCGGACCGGGCTGGCCGGTTTCGCTCCGGGTGCCTTTGGCGTAGGTGGCCTGCAGGTTGAGCGGCACGGGTAAGGTTTGCTGGGCAATAGCCGGGGCGCTGAGCAGGAGCAGCACGACGAGGAGCTTCAGGTTCATAAGGGGTAGAATATTTCTGCAAAGTAACGAGGGTGGCACCGTATTCAGCCCCGAACAAACAGCGGCGGTTCCCGCAGAGGTCCGCAGAAGTTTCGCGGAGGTCCGCGGAGCGCGAGCGTCCGAAAACCGGCCGGCTTACTTTCCAAAGGGGTTCCGGGGCTTGGGGGCGCGGCGCGCCGCGCCGGCCCGCACCGGCGGCCTGGGCAGCGCTTCCGGCTCGGGCAGCACCTGGGCTTCGCGCAGCGCCTCGCGCAAACAGCTGAGCTTGTTGTGCTTGGTGTAGAGGCCTTCGGCAAACAGCAGCACCTGATCGGTGAGAGCGGGTAGCTCATACAGCATTTTCAACCAGCTGCCGATGCGCTGATACAGCTCCGGGCTGCGGCGCGTTTTGTCGTCGAGGTAGTCTTCGGTGCGCTCCATTACCGCGTCGAGGGTGGCCTCCGGGTCGTGGCGGGCGGCCAGCACCAGGATTTCGGGCAGGTCGGTCAGGTCCGGGGGGGCATACATGGACCAGCCCGAGCTGCGGGGACGTGGGTGCCAGTTGAACCCCAGCACGAGCGGCAGCAGCTCGGCGGCGCGGTTTTCGGCCAGCAGCACCCGCGCCCGAAACAGGGGGCTGAACTGATTGGGCATCTGTACCAGCACCCGCAGCACGAAGGCGGTCCGCTCCTTGTCGGTCCAGAGGCCGGCCAGCGTTTCGAAATCGGCAAAATCCTGCCCGGCATTGAGGCGCTGGGCCAGGGCTTTCACGTAGAGGGCGCGGTGTTCGGCGGGCCGCACCTGGGCCAGCACGAAGGGGCCAACCAGCTGGGCGTAGCGGGGCAGGTAGAGCTCGGCCGCCCGCAGCAGGTCCGGCCGCCGGTCGTGGTCAAGGTAAAACTGAAGCAGACTCAGGGCAACGGTGGGGCTGAGCAGGGCCTGCTGCACGGCCAGCGGCTCCCAGGCGGCCCAGTCGTGGCAGCCGGCGGCCAGGCCCATTTTCAGCAGCACCGACAGCTGACCCGCGTGGGGTCGCAGCACCTCGCGCAGGGCCGGGGCCAGGCTGGGGTTGGCGGCCGCCGCCAGCAGCAGCGCCTGACCGCCCTGGGGCAGCGTGGGGGCCCATTGGGGCTGACCGGGGCGGGAAGGCCACAGAGCCTCTACTACCGGCCGGATCAGCAGGGGCAGGCAGCGGGCCGCTTCCGCCGGCGCGAAATTCTGCTGCCTTAGCCACCGCTCCACGCCCGTTTCAGCCATCAGCTGCATCCACACCTCGGCTACCTGCGGAGCATAGTACCTATCCGAAAACAGGTAATACTCATCCGTTGCGGGCCGGGTGGCGGCGCTGATGCCCAGCCAGGCCCCGTGCCAGCGGCGCAGGCCCTCGGCCAGCCGCCCAGCCGCCAGTGCCGCCTCTATGGCGTGGGCCGCTGGCAGCAGCGCCGGCTCCAGCACCTGCGCGATGCGCTGGGCCAGCGGCAGCACAAACCGGCTTGCCCCGGCCCCGATTCCGAACATGATGACGGGCTTTTTTCCATCATCGTCGGCCAGCTCGCCGTAGCCAAAGCGCAGGCTGCCCAGGGCGTGGCGCATCTCGTCGCGCAGGGCTTCCAGCTGGGGCAGGGTAGGGTCGGCATCGAGGGGGTCGGGGAGCAGGGCGGGACCGTAGAAGTGAGTGATGAAGGCGCGGGCCAGGGCCGGGCTTTGGCGCAGCTGCAGCTCCAGAAACTTCAGCTTCTCGGGCTTGCCCACCTTGCGCAGTGCCGCTTCCAGCTCCGAAGCCGAAACTACCGCGTCCACCGGCGCGGCTGGGTTGGTCGCCCCCGCTATCTGAGGTGGGGTTTCAGGGTTTTTCGGGGACCTGGCGCCTGATTTAAAGGTTGCGGCCTCTGGCCCAAACTTGTTCAGGACGGCCAGCCCCAGCGCCACGCAGTGCTTGCAGATGCCTTCGTGGTCGTAGGGACAGTCGCACCAGAAATCGGGGCCTTCGCCCGTCAGCGTGAGCGCCACGGAGTAGTCGATGGAGCCGCGCACGAAGGCGGAAAAATAGTCGTCTTCGACCCGGTGCCGGACGCGGCCCACGGCTCCTACTTCAAAGTAGGCCTGCCCGCGGCTGAAACTGGCGGCGGTGGCTTCGGCGCGCAGATCGGCCAACGTGAACATAGGCAGGAACGGAAACGGCAAGCTCAAAAGTAGCCCAAATTCTGAATTGGCGGCAATGCCGGAAACGGGCAGGGCCGGCGGGAAACCGCGGCCGGAATTTCCCGCAGAGGTCCGCGGAGGTTTGCGCAGAGGTAGGCCGAGGTGGGCGCTACCCCATTTCCGCCCGCAGCTGCCGCAGAATGGCTTCCCAGTGTTTCAGGTACAGCATGTGGCCTTCGTCGGGTAGCAGCCGGAGGTGGGCCCGCGTAATCCGGTCGGTCAGGTAGTGGAGGCTGTCGGCGGGCCAGATGGTGTCGGCCGTGCCCTGCCAGATGGTGGTGGGCGCTTCGATGGCGGAGAGCGAAAACGAGAGTGGCCGGCAGATGGCGCGGCTGTCGAAATACACGCCCTGGCCCTCGTGGGTGAAGCCCTGCACGGCCGCGTCGCGCAGCAGGGCGCGGTTAGCCGGCTCAAAGCCCACGACCTGCTCGGGCGGCCCGAAAATCAGCGTGAGAAACTTGTCGATGGACGCGTCGGGCTGCTCGTGCCACTCCTCACTGATTTCGGCGAAGGCCCGCTTACCCAGCGCGGGCAGGTACTCGTTGGCGTAGCGTACGGCCTTCCAGCCGATGGTGAATTCCTCGTGGGCCGCCGGGTCGCCGAAGGGCAGAATCGGGCTGAGCAGGTGCAGCGCAGCTACCCGCGCCGGGTACAACGCCGCCAGGGCCATGCCGTGCAGCGCCCCCGCCGACCAGCCCGTGACGCCCAGCTTTCCCGGTACCCGCAGCGCCTGCACTGCCAACGCCACATCCGCCGCAAACGAGGCCAGCGTCAGGTTCTCATCCACATCCGACTGTCCCGCCCCGGGCCGGTCGGGCGCCAGTACCTGTACCTGCAGCTCCGCCAGCAGTTCCGCGCACGGCGGTACCGATAAGCCGGAGGAAGCATAGCCGTGGTGAAAAATAACGGCCGGGTGAGCCGGGTTGCCGTAGCGCGTCAGGCCCAGCCGGCGGGAATCGGGCAGGGTAATGGTAAGCGGCTCAGCAGAAGGGGCGGGCATGATGGCTTTGTAGGAGTTTCAACAAAATCGTCTGTCATCCTGAGCCGGCGAAGGGCCTTATCACGGCTGAACGACAAGCGTAATTACGACTTGTTCTACTGTGATAAGGTCCTTCGCGCTGCTCAGGATGACAGACGATTCCAGGTAGTCAACGGGTATTACTTCAGCCGTACCAGCGTGGCGCCGTAGCCGAATTTCTCCTTCTGGGCATCCTCGAAGAACTTGATGTCCTTGTTGCGGCTCAGCAGCTTGTGCAGCTCCTTGCGCAGCGTACCGGAGCCGGAGCCGTGGATAAACACGATTTCGTGCATGTTGGTGGCCAGGGCGCGGCTCAGGGTGTCCTCGAACACGTCGAGCTGGAGCTTCAGAATGGCCGTGTTGCTTAGCGGCTCCTCGGTCGCGGCGTCGGGGCGCAGGGCTTCGAGGTGCAGGTCTACTTCGTGCGACGGGGCGGTAATGGCTTTGGCGGGTTCGGGCGGCGGGGCCAGGGCGGCGGGCTTGGCGGGGGCATTGCCGCTGAGCTGCTGCTGCAGGGTTTCGGCCAGCTTATCGGGGGCTACCACGACCGGAGCGGCGGGCTTCTCATCGAGCTGGAACAGGTAGGCTTCGCGCTGCAGCACCGGCACGTTGGCCTGGCGGCTGGTGTAGAAGCTGGCGGCCCGGAACTGCACGCGCTTGGTCAGCAGCTCATATGCCGTGGGGTCGTTCAGCTGGTGGGGCAGCAGCTGAAACACCAGCGCCGGCCACTTGTCGAAGTCCTTCAGGTGCCAGTGGCCCAGCGCTTTGCTGGCGGTTTTGGCGGGTAGCTTATCGGCCGCGAGGGCGCGGTACTTGCCGTCGGTTTCCTCCCCCTGGGTGAAGAGCACGTCGCGCTCCGTGTGGTTCACGAGGTGCAGGGCCAGCAGCTCCGGCGACTGGTGAGTCAGGGCCAGGTACAGCCCTTTCTGCACCGGTGGGGCTTTGGGCGCGGGGGCATCGGGGGGGCCGGTAGCCTGCTTTTTGGCCGGGGCGGCCGCACTGTTACCCGCCGCCCGGGCAGCGCGGGCGGCGCCGGCGGAAGCAGCTTTCTTCTCGGCGGCAATGGCGCTGGCGCTCTGGCCGAACGCTTTTTGTTCCTCGGCGGCTACCACCACCACTTCGCGGCGCAGCACTGGAATGGTAAAATCATTGTCGATGGCCACCTCTACGAGGTCGTTGTCGAGCAGACGCGTAACGATGCCTTCCTCACGACCGGTGAGCAGGCGGACCCGGTCTCCTACGTTCATATCACTGAAATTTGGAATGTTGAATCTGGAATGCTGACGGAGTCTACGCGACGGGCCGCCCGCGGGGCAAGGTACGTAGAATCAGCCCCGCGGGTCTTTTTGGCAATTATCAATGAGCAATTATCAATGAGCAACTATCAATTATCAATGAGCAATGAACAATGAGCAATGAGCAAGTCGGCTTGTCAGCCTTCCTGCTTCGCCAGCGGCCGTCGGATGAAGGAGGAATGGATGAATGGCACAACTGCTCATTGATAATTGCTCATTGATAATTGCTCATTGCTCATTGATAATTGCTCATTGATAATTGCTCATTGATAATTGTCAATAGTAGAGTCCGTGCAGCACCAGGCCCTGCCGCGAGTTGTATTCCAGGGCCGGGGCGGGCAGGTGAAAAATGCTGGCCACGTAGAACACCCTTTTCAGCAGCTTGCTGCGGGTGGGAATGCGCAGCAGGTTCACGTCGAGGGTGAGGTAGTACTGGCGGTAAGCGCGCAGACCCAAGGCGGCGTTGGCCTGCGGGTCGTTGAAGACCATCTCCTGGGCTCCGTAGCCGACCGCGGGCTGCAGCCACTTGGGCCACCGGCTTTCAGGCTTCAGCCACGCCGCTACGTCGGCGCAGAGCCAGTAGGTCTGGCCGTTGTAGTCCTTCAGGTGCTGCTCGCCCAAGGATTTGCCCAGCACGTTGGGCCGCAGCCTGGCGTAACGGGTGGTACGGAAGGAATATTTGGGCATCAGCCGGACCTCGTTCCAGGTCAGCTGCTGGGCGATGAGGCCGGCCGAGCCGAGGAAGTTAGCGGCCAGATCGGTAGCCGAGGCGCCGTAGGCCGGGTCGCGGCCGTCGAAGTACTCCAGGGGGCTTTGCAGCAAAAAGCCCACGAAGCCGCCGTACCAGATAGCCCGGCGGTCGGGCACGCCGGCCCAGCGCAGCATGTCCACCGCCCCGCGGCTTTCGTGGAAAGCGCCCCAGAAGTGACCGGCCTTGTCCAGCTGCTTCCACTCCGCCAAGTCATCGAACCAGTGAAACCTGGTTCGCTCCCCGGTGTACCAGCCCTGATCTAACAGGTACAGCAGCCCGGAATACGTCACGGCCAGCCCGCCGGCCAGAACAGGCAGCCGCTTGTGCAGACCCGAGGAGTCGGGGGCCGGCAGCCGGGCAGAAGGGGCAGAAGGCCAGGGGCGGGCTGCGGCCGGCCGGATGAAAGCAGGGTTCTCAGAACGGGCTGATAAACCAATCCCGCCTGACCGGACTGGCGGAGCAGCCAGCACGCTTAGTAGTCGGGGCGGTGCGCCGGGTGTCTGCGCCCGGCTGCCGGATGGCAGCGCCAGCAGCACTGCTATCAGCAGGAGAAACCACTGACCAGAGGGAACAAAAAAAGGAGAAGCTGCAGTCATGAAGAAAACGACAGCTCGGGCCGCCGGGGCGTCAAAGCTACGAACAAAAGCAGGGGCCGGCTTGGCGGTCGGATAGATTGTGACGTACCTTTAAGCTCGGCCTTTAGCGCCGGAATGGTTCTTTTTTGTTGCGTAGTATATTCTTGTTTCTGATTTCTTCACTTCCCACCATATTCAATGAAAACATTTCGACTATTGTTGGTCCTGCTGACGCTGCTGACGGGGGCCTCTGCCGCCCGGGCGCAGGTTGTAACGACTCAGCCCGCCACCTTCCGGGAAACGGATCAGGTCACGCTCACCTTCGATGCCACGCAGGGCAATGGGGAACTGGCCAATTTCACCGGCCCCGTTTATATCTGGACCGGAGTTGTCACCAATCTGAGCAGCTCCAACACGGAGTGGCGGCACGTGAAAAGCCCGAATTTTGGCCAGGCTGACGCTGCTGCCCTGATGACGCGGGATGCCACCAACCCCAACCTCTACCGCATCACGCTCACGCCCCGCACGTTCTATCCGGTGCCGGCCAACGAGCAGATTCTGCGGTTGGGGATGATCTTCAAAAATGCCGACGGCTCCAAAATCGGCCGGGGTCCTGCCGGGGATATTTTCATTGATGTCTCCCAGAATATCTTCGACGTCCGGTTCACCAGCCCGGTGCCCACGGGCAGCCCGCAGCTGGTGCCCCTGAACACCCCTTTCAGCGTGACGGGTACTTCGGCCATTCCGGCTACGCTCACCCTCACGCTCAACGGCGTGCAGGTAGCGCAGCAAACCAACGCGACCTCGCTGACGGCTAATGTGACCGTAACTCGGGTGGGCGCCAACACGCTGCGCCTGACGGCCTCCAACGGTACTACATCGGCCTTCACGGAGCTGCAATTGCAAACCCGCCCGGCGGTGACGGTTGCGGCGCTGCCGGCCGGCGCCAGGAAAGACGGGGTTACCTATCTGGCCGGCGGCACCTCGGCTATCCTGAGCCTGACCGCCCCTAACAAGGATTTCGTGTACGCCATCGGCGACTTCAACAACTGGCAGCTGGGCGATAATACCTTAATGAACCGCACGCCCGAAACCGACGCCGCCAACGGCCGCTGGTGGGTACAGATCAACGGTCTCACCCCCGGCCAGGAATATGCCTATCAGTTTCTGGTGGATGGTCAGCTGCGGGTTGCCGACCCTTACACGGAGAAAGTGCTCGACCCCAACAATGACCGCTTCATTTCGGCAACCACTTATCCGAACCTGAAGCCGTATCCGGTGGGCAAAACAACGGGTATCGTATCGGTGCTGCAAAGCAATGCCCCGGTCTACACGTTTCAGACCACCAACTTCCAGCGGCCCAAGCGCACCGACATGGTGGTGTATGAGTTGCTGGTGCGCGACTTCCTGGCCCGCCACGACTATCAGACCCTGACCGATACGCTGGCCTATATCCAGCGCCTGGGCGTGAACGTGATTGAGCTGATGCCGGTGAATGAGTTCGAAGGCAACGAAAGCTGGGGGTATAACTCGTCGTTCTACTTCGCGCCCGACAAGTATTACGGCCCTAAAAATGAGCTGAAGCGCTTCATCGACGAGGCCCACAAGCGCGGCATTGCCGTGATTCTGGACATGGTCCTGAACCAGTCGTTTGGCCAAAGCCCGATGGTGCAGATGTACTTCGAGGGCGGCAACCCGGCCACCAACAACCCCTGGTTTAACCGCACCGCTACCCACCCCTTCAACGTGGGCTACGACTTCAACCACGAAAGCCCCTACACCCGCTACTTCAGCAAGCGCGTAATGGAATTCTGGCTGAAGGAATACAACGCCGATGGCTACCGCTTCGACCTGAGCAAGGGGTTCACCCAAAAGGTAACCACCAATACCGGGGCCTGGAGCCAGTACGACCAGACGCGCGTCGATATCTGGCAGGACTACACCACCTTCATGCTGAGCGTGGATGCCAACGTGATTCCGGTACTGGAGCACCTGGGCAACGATGATGAAGAGCGGGTGCTTTCGGCTATGGGCCTGATGCTGTGGGGCAAAATGACCGATGCCTACAACGAAGGCACCATGGGCTACAACGAGAGTGGTAAGTCCAACCTCAGCCGCACCTACCACGTCACCCGCGGCTTCACCCAGCCGAACCTGGTGGGCTACATGGAAAGCCACGACGAGGACCGCCTGATGTACAAGAATCTGACGTTCGGCAATGTCGCCGGTTCCTACTCCGTGAAAAACCTGAACACGGCTCTGGCCCGCCAGGAGCTGGCCGCGGCCTTCTTCTTCACCGTGCCCGGCCCGAAGATGATCTGGCAGTTTGGGGAGCTGGGCTACGATAAGTCTATTTTCCAGTGCCCCGACGGAACCGTGCCTACGCCTTACGGCAACGACCAGTGCAAGCTGAGCAACAAGCCGGCGCTGTGGAACTACTACCAGGACCCCAACCGCCGCCGCCTCTACGACGTGTATCGCGCCCTGATTGCGCTCAAAGCAAACGAGCCGGTTTTTGAAACGGGCGCCTTCACCCAGAACGTAGCCGGCAGAGTGAAAACCATTCACCTCTCCGATGCCACCCAGAACGTGACCGTAGTAGGCAACTTCGACGTGACGCCCCAGCCGGTGAATCCCGAATTCCAGACTACGGGAACCTGGTACAACTACCTGACGGGGGAAAGCTTCACCGTGACCAACACCACGGCTCCGCTCACCCTGCAACCCGGCCAGTACTTCGTGTACACGTCGCGCCGCGTCAACACGCCGGTGTTTGTGCTGGGCACCAAGCGTGGCCAGGATGCGGCGGTTCTGCAGCTGACGCTGGCCCCGAACCCCGCCAACGACCAGGTGCTGCTGTCGTATCAGCTTGCTAAGCCCGCCCCCGTCACCATCACGGTAACCAACATGCTGGGGGCTACTGTGCGTACGCTGCCGGTTATGTCCCGTCAGGCCGTAGGGGCGCACAGCGTGCCCGTATCTACCACCGGCCTTGCCAACGGCGTATACCTGCTGCGCCTGACGACCGGGGAGCAGCAGCAAACCCTGCGTCTGGTAGTGCAGCACTAAAGGCAGCCTATCAGACATAAAAAAAGCGACCTGCAAGGGTCGCTTTTTTTATGTCTGATAGGCTGCCTTATTTCGTCAGCACCGTGTGGTAGTCTACTAAGTCGTCGATGGGGGAGCGGATGATTTTGCCCACTTCCATGCCGTGGCTTTTGGCTACCTGCGCCAGCGCATCGCGGAAATTGTAGCCCACCGAGCCCACGCAGTTGAAGGAGTAGTCCTGGTAGTTGGGATAGTGCATGACGAGGTTCTGGAAGAACGTCTCGAACCCATCGAGTACGATTTCGCGGCAGTAGCTCACGTTGTTGTGGTCGTAGGCAAACTTGGCGAAGCTGGCCAGAAACCGGTTGGGCAGGGGCTGATTGTAGAGCCGGTCCAGGATTTCGTCCCGGTTCAGACCATAGGCTTCGCGGAAAGCTTCCTGCAATCCATCGGGCAGCAGGTTGCGCAGGTAGTCGCGCAGCAGCCGCTTGCCGATAAACGAGCCGCTGCCTTCGTCACCCAGGAAGTAGCCGAGGGAGTCAACACTCAGCGCCACGTCTTTGCCATTATAGAGGCAGCTGTTGGTGCCGGTGCCCAGAATGGCCGCGAAGCCGGTGCCCAGTCCCAGCAAGGCCCGGGCCGCCGCCAGCAGGTCGTGGTCGACAACTACCTTGGCCTGGGCAAACACCTGGCGCATGGCCGCCGCCACGATTTCCGCTTTCCGCGCCGACGATATACCGGCCCCGTAGTAGTGTACTTCCGTGATGCGGTCCGGTGCCAGCGTATCGGGCAGGTTTTGCCGCAGGGAAGCCAGAATGGCGGGGGTGCCCACAAAATCCGGGTTGTAGCCTTCGGTGTTGAAGTAAATGCGGGTGCCCTCATCATCAATGAGACACCAGTTGGTTTTGGTCGAGCCGCCGTCGGCAATAATTACCATAACAAGGAAACGTGAGTTGAAAAGTGCGAAGGTGAGCGGCAATACCAGCTAGCTCCTTCAGTTAAAGAAGACCTGGTACGGGATGTCCCGTTACGTGCCGTGGGGCCGCAAGCTAGGGCTTCAACGGCAATTATTCATTATGGGAGGCCCGTCAGGCCGACGCTCCTCCCCAACGGAAGAACCCGGAATTGGAATATCGAAATAAACTACGCAAGAAATTTTTGCGGCCAGTTAGTGAAGAATCACTCCGATAGCTTTTATTTGTGGCGCTGCCTGGTATATTTACCCTGTATTTAATGCAGGATCAGGTTTTGAAACACCTTTCTCATTCAACTCACATTTCCATTCTCCTCAATTTTCAACCCAATGAAAAAAATCTTTACCCTCGCAACCCTCGGCCTGCTGTCGGCTGCTTCCTTTGAAGCACAGGCGCAGGTTACGCTTGATGGCCAGCTTACTGCTGCCGAACTCACCGCTGGAAACTATGTGCTGTTAGGTAAAAGCAACAACTTTACGGGCAATCAGAACACCGGCCGGCCTTTCGGCAACAATGGTCTGCTGAGCCTCTATGTGGCCAGCACTCCTACCAAGGTGTATATGTTCCTGGGTGGTACGGTAGAAAACACTGGCAACTCGTTCCAGCTCTATATTGACCGGCCGGGTACTTCGGGGGTACCAGCTGGTACGTTCCTGCCCGCCGGCGAGGCTGGCACCTCATTCGAGAAGGTCACCCGCATCAAGCTGGAGCAAGCCGTAGAGCTGGCGTTGGCCCTGCGTGGCGATGGTGCCCCAGTTGGAGCCGCACCACAGCCCTACAAAGCTGAAGCCGCTATTTACACCTCGGCTACGGGCGTGCAGAGCAAGTCGCTGACGACTGCTCCCGTATCTATCCTGGGCAACGGCACGGCTTTCACCATTCCCGCTACTGCCACCACTGGCTCGTACGCTGGTTTGGCCGGGGCCCGCATGGCTTACCGCAACACCACCACGGGTCAGATTGATACTAACCCCGGCAACACGACTCCTATTACCGGCGCTACCTACGGTGCCGCGGGTTCTTTCGGCTGGGAAATTGAGCTTGACCGCACCGCCCTCGGTGTTACCACCGGCACGCCAGCTTTCCGCATTTTTGCCCTGTACAACAATGGCAACGGCGGCTATGCTTCGGGTGAGTTCATCCCGCAGTCCACCGGTGCTTTGCCAGCCAGCCTGCCCAGCCCAAACCTGGGTGGTGCTGACAACGGTCCTGCCAACGACGTAGACTTCGCTACCATCCCCGGCAGCCAGACCATCGGCTTCTCACTGGGTGCCAATGGTGCCTTGGGCACCAAGGCTGCTGACGAGTCTTCGGTGGCCATGAGCGTGTTTCCAAACCCGGCTGCTGGTTCCGCAACCGTAGCTTACCGGGTAGTTGGTGGCGCTGAGAACGTGCAAATTGCCCTCACCGACCTGACCGGCCGCACCGTACGTGTACTGGCCGCCGGCGTGAAAGGCGCTGGTACGCAGAGCGTGAAAGTAAGCACCGCCGACGTGGCCGCTGGTACCTACATGGTACGGGTACAGGTAGGCGAAAAAGTAGCCGTACGCAGAGTAGTACTGCTGTAAGGATCTTTCGCACCCTCATAAAAAGGCCCCGCGTCCAATCTGGACGCGGGGCCTTTTTTTGGCTTTACTGACTGATGTTACGCGGGGCATTACTGAAACCCTGTTTGAGGAGCTAGTGGTTAGAAGTCAGAATACGGGCAGCAAAGGTAAGGCGCGGCTGCCTTGGCACCCGTTTCGTTCCTTCCTCTTTTAACATCGTCGCGCAGTGGTCGGCGAAAAAAGCAGTAGGGTGGGGGGCTTTCCCCCGCCCGTCGTCGAACGATTGGGGCCGGATTCGTTCGACGACGGGCGGGGGCAAGCCCCGCACCCTACTTCGTGACGAGTATAACACCTGCTTCCTCAACTCCTGACTTCTAACAGCCGGCAACCCGCCTCACCCTGCGTAACATCAGTTACTAGACTTGTTCCTAAATACAGAAAAGCGCAAATTCAGCGGTCATGCTTCATCTGGCGTCCGCGCAGTCGAAGCATCTCTACCGCTTTGTTGCTGTGGCATTGATTACTAATGCGGTAGAGATGCTTCGGCTGCGCGGACGCCAGATGAAGCATGACGTTCTTTTTTCATTATTGCTTATTCGGGAACAAGTCTACTGACTATTGGGGCAATACGTGATGCAAGTTCGACCCGCAGCGCAGAGTCCGGTGCCTCATGGGCAAAATCTACTGCTTCCCACGGGGGCCCGGGCTGATCAGGGCTGTGGCGGAGAGCTGGCCCCGGTTGGAGTATCGGGCGTAAGAGTGGGTTGGGCTGTCAGAGCCCAGGTGGATGCGTGGTGTGGCAGTTTGCAGATCGATGGGTGGCGTATTGGCACCCCGGCCCGGCGGCTTGCAAATTCTCCTCCTGCTGACTGCTGCGCACGGGCTTTTATGAAACCGTGAAGAGAGCCATCCGCTTATTGCTAGAACCCGGTTCGCATACATACAAAGAGCCCCGCTCACTAAGGGGAGCGGGGCTCTTTGTATGTATGCGAACCGGGTTCGAATCCAGCTTAGCGCTTCGTAATGGTGAAAGTAGCTTTGGGGGTAGCATTGACGTTCAACACGATATCATACGTACCCGCTTCCGTAACTACAATGTTCTTCCCGTTAGGCTCCAGACTTTTATCGGCTCCGTCATCACCCAGGTTCAATGCCCAGCCATTGTTGGCTCGGAACTTAAACTCGGCGGCCGTCAATGGAATAGTGATTTTCCAGATACGGTTGCAGAAGTCGTAGGTCATTGGCGTTTCGGCGCCCCAACCGCCGGCTGTAGCTGAGCCGATGATAGCCCATGCGTCAGCGGGAGCAGCCTGGGCCTGGAAGGGCGAGGCCTGAATTCCGCTCAAGGGCGAATACACCGGATCTACCTTGCCACCAACAATGGCCGCCTTTACCCGCACCTCAAGACGGGTAGAAACACCAGAAACAATGTTGCAATCCAGGCCATTGTAAACTTTGTTCAGCTCCCCCACTGTGAATGATTTGGTGAGAACCGGTCCCAAGTCGAATTCCTGGGGAGTAGCGAAGTTAGTGCCTTGTTTGGCAAACTGGAGCGTATATGCCACACCTGCTTTATACCCGAATTCTGCCGGAGTCCAGGTATAGGTCACCGCGCTGGCAGCCGCAGTGGCTGGCGTGAGAGCCGCCGTAGTGGCAGAAGCCTTGAGTTGAGGCGCAGCACCCATTGTGAGTACTACCTTGGTTTCATCTTTTTCGCAAGAGGTCAGGGCTATGGCCATCGTTGCCAGAAAGCCGAGCGCTGTTTGAGTAATCCAAGTTTTCATGGAAAAGCTGTGTTATGGTGAGATTTAAACCGCAATGGGCCGGTGGCCTGAGAAGGCCACCGGCCCTTAAAAAGTTCGGCTAGTAACCAGGGTTCTGTTTCAGATTCTGATTTACCGACAAATCGGAGGACGGAATCGGGTACAGGTTCAGATTATCAGACACTGCTTTGCCATCCTTCACGCCACCTTTCCAAGGCCATAGGTAGGCACTGGTCGTGAACCTGTTGAAGCGGATAAGGTCGGTACGGCGGTAGCCCTCCCAGAACAATTCCCGGCCCCGTTCGTCAAGAATGAAATTCAGCGACAATGAACTTACGTCAGCAATTGTACTGGCTGTATTGATCGGCTGGGCATAAGCCCGGCGCCGAATTTGGTTTACGTAAGTAAGGGCCAGATTGGCATCACCGGTACCCCCCCGCGTTACAGCTTCCGCATAGGTGAGCATCACTTCGGCCAGGCGAATCATTGGAAAGTCAATGCTGGAGAAGTTCTGCGCACCTCCCTGACCTACTCCCGCCGAGCTAACGTTGCGGTACTTCAGCACCCCAAGGCCATCCTCAAAGGCATAGTGGTCGGCAATTTCAACCGACCGCTTAGAGTTGTCCACTTTCTTGGTCCAAAAGCGGCCGCGCGTATCAAGAGCGGTATCCGCAAAGAGGTTGAACAGGCCTTTCGTGGTGCGGAAACCGGCCCAGTTAGTTGTCTGGCCCGTCGCCTTTTGCCATTCCGGGTTAGGGCCGGTAGAGCCATTTACCAGGAAAGTGGTGCCGCCGTAGCTCTGCGTTTTGTTGGCATCGAGCGCAACCGGCCAGATGATTTCCGCCCGGGCCGAAGCCGTGTTGTTGTCTGCCAGAAACAGTCGGCCGTAAGCCGAAGCTACGTTGGGAGCGGCTGTCGTATTCAGGGCGTAGCCAGCATCTATCACCTTCTTCGCCTGGATAGCGGCATCGGTGAAGCGGGCAGTGCCCGTGTATACCTGCGCATTCAGATACAGGCGGGAAAGCATGGCCCAGGCCGCGGCCTTATCAACGCGGGCATATTCGTTGCTGCGCGGCGCGGCGAAGTCAGCGTCGGCGGCCAATGCCGTCAATTCCTGCTCCACGAAGGCGAAGAACTGCGGGCGCGTGTAGTAGGGGGGCTGAAAGAAACCAACCGGGTCGTTTTCAGTTACGAACGGACCATTGCCGAACAAGTCCAGGGCGTGCATGTACGATACGGCCCGCAGAAAACGCGCCTCAGCCCGATACTGCTTCACCTTAGCGGCATCTTCACTGCTCAGGCGGGCCGCGAGCTTCTCGTCCGACGATTCCCGGATAAACTCGTTACAGATGGCAATTTCGTAGTAGATACGGCTGTACAAACCCGTGATTAGCGGGTTGTTGGAGTTCCAGTTCATGTTGTGCCAATCCCGGATGCCCGGATCGGTCCAGTTGGTCAGAGCCTCATCGGTCGACAGCTCCTGGGCGCTCCAGAACTGACGCAGGTAGTCAGAGGTGCCCTCGTCAATGCCGCCAATATCGCCGGACCCGGCCGGGCCTTGCTGGCCCGTTAGCGCGAAGCCGCCATACAGCTTGGCGAGTACCTGGCGGTAACCCTGCAGATCAACATATACGTTTTCGGGGGTGAGTTCAAAGCGGGGCTTCTGGTCCAGCTCTTTCATGCAGGAAGTGCTACCGGTAGCCAGCGCCAGACCAGTTGATACGACAACCAATCCACGGATTAAAGACTTATTCATTGGGTGGGAATGTTAGATGCCTAGGTTAAGTCCAAACGTGAACGTACGGGCGCGGGGGTAGAAGTTGTTGTCGATGCCACCGGAGATTTCAGGATCAACCCCCTCATATTTAGTAACCAGGAACGCATTCTGAACAGCGGCCGACAAACGAAGGTTTGCTTTTTCACTGAAAATTTTACCAACGTTATAGCCCAGCGTTATATTTTCGCAGCGCAGGAACGAGGCATTCTGAATGTAGTAGTCCGAGAAGAACTGCTGCGTGGTGAAGCCCGTGTTATTGATGTCGGACGGGATGTTGATCAGGAAAGCCGTGGAGCCCTGGGCATTGGTGAGGTTGGCCAGGTTGGCGGCGGTAGCGTTGTAGGTATAGTTGCCCACGTTGCTGCGCAACAGGAAGGAGAGGTTCAGCTGCTTGTAGGCTACGTTCGACGAGAAGCCCAGCACGGCTTTCGGCGCGGGCTGCTTGTAGAGGTAGTTGTCGTTGGGGTTGATGATACCATCACCGTTCTGATCAACATAGACGCCCTCCAGTGGCCGGCCATTGCTGTCATACACCTGCTTGCGCACGAAGAATGAGCTCGACGCGGCCCCTATGGTGTTCAGCTGAATAAAGCTGCCCGTGTTGCCGGGGATTCCGCCAACGCTGTAGCCTACGAAGCCTTCCTTTTGCGACCCCAGATCAGTGATTTCGTTTTCATTGTAAGCCACGTTGAAATTCAAATCCCAGTTCCAGTCTGCCGAGCGAACCGGGCTGCCATTGATGTTGAATTCGATACCCCGGTTGCGCAGCGAGCCGATGTTGGCATTGAGCTGATTGGTCAGGTTGCCACCGGCGGGCACATTGATCTGGGCCAACAGGTCGCGCGAGGTACGCTCATACACATCAATCGAACCCGAAACACGATTGTCGAGGAAGCCGTAGTCCAGACCCGCGTTCCAGGTGGTGGTCGTTTCCCAGGTCAGGTCTCTGTTGTAGCCCGAAGGACGCAGGGTCGTCGTGGTGCCGTTGCCCAGTTGAACCTGACCACTGCCGTTGCTGAGCGAATAGCGCGGCAGGTAGTCGTACACGCCCCCGATATCCTGCTGGCCCGTACGGCCCCAGCCCAGACGCAGCTTCAGCTCAGAGATGGCCGCATTGTTGGCCAGGAATTCCTCGCCCTTAATGCGCCAGCCCAGACCCACAGCCGGGAACTGACCGCTGCGAACCCCCTTGCGGAAGCGCGACGTATTATCATTACGCCAGGTAGCCGTGAGCAGGTAGCGGTCCTTTACGTTCACGGTAGCCCGGCCGAAGAAGGAAACCAGCACCAGCTTGGAGTAATAACCCGGAACAGTCAGCTTATCTTCCGGATTGAACAGGGTCGTACGGTCGGAGCGGAAGGCCAGGAAGTTGTCGCCTTTATTGACGAAATCCTGGTAAGAATAACCACCCTGCACATCGAATTTGGTGCCGCCCAGCTGTCTGGCATAGGCCAGGTAGGATTCCAGCAGGCGCATGTCCTTCTTCTGATTGAACTGCGTGTAGCGGCCGCTGAGGTTGGCGTTGCCGATGGCTTTGGGGTTGTAGTTGCCGAAATCCTGCGACGAGTTGGTGGTGTTGCCATCGCCGCGGGCGATGTCGGTGCCCAGGTTCAGGTTAGCCCGCAAGCCTTCCACGCCGTGGATTTTGTAGTCGAACTGAACATTGCCGATCAGCCGCTTTACATCGCTGACGTTGTTGGTGTTGTTGAGCGCTGCTACGGGGTTGCCGGGAGCCAGGCCTACCGGAATGCCGTCGGGCTGCAGATACTGGAAGTAGCCGCCGAAGGGTGCAAACTGCGATTCGCTGCCCCGCACCGGTTTGGTCGGATCATACAGCACCGCGTTGCCAACCTGCCCGTTATCGATGAAGCGGTTAGTCACCTGCGAGCCTTTGGCATTTACATCGATGCGCAGGTGGTTATCAAACAACACCGGCGACAGGCTCACCGAACCCGTGTTACGCTTGAGGTTGTTGGTGATGACGATACCATCCTGGTACAGGTTGCCGTAGGAAACCCGGAATGGGACATTTTTCACGCTGCCGGTCAGGCTTACGTTGTTATCATAAGTGGCCGCCGTGCGGAAAATTTCACTTTGCCAGTCAGTGCTGGCGGTGCCCAGACGGGCAATCTGCGAGGCTGATCCTTTAGTGCGTACCAGGTCCGTGTATTCCTGGGCAGTGAGAACATCATACGTGTTGGCCCGCCGCGAAACAGACGTCTGCGACGACACATTGACCGTCAGCTTCTCGCCTTGCAGGCCTTTCTTGGTCGTGATAAGAATAACGCCGTTGGCCGCGCGGTTGCCGTAGATGGCCGTTGCCGAGGCATCTTTCAACACCGTTACGGTTTCAATATCGTTCGGGTTGATGAGCGAAAGCGGGTTAGAAGAACCGGAAATACCGTCTTTGTCAACGGGCACGCCATCAATCACATAGAGTGGGTCATTGTTGGCATTCAGCGAGGAGTTGCCCCGGATACGAACGGTTGAGCCACTACCGGGAGCACCACCACCGCTGGTGATACTAACCCCCGCAATCTTGCCCTGTATCAGCTGCTCGGGGTTGGTAACCTGGCCCTGCACAAAGTCTTTCGACGATATGGCTACAACGGAGCCCGTCACGTCCTGCCGACGCTGAGTACCGTAGCCTACCACCACGGCTTCGTTGAGCAGGGTGGTGTTTTCGCCCAGCGTGATACCAGTCACGGCCGTGTTCTGACCGGCTACTACGGTAACGGGAATTCGCTGGGAGTTGAAGCCCACAAACGAGGTGATAAGCGTGTGGGGACCAGCCGGCACGTTCTGGATAGAATAGGTGCCGTCGGAGTTGGTGGAGTTGCCGAGGGACGTACCCTCAATCAGAACCGTTACACCGGGCATCCCCTGGTTCTTTTCGTCCACTACCTGCCCGCTTAGGGAGCCGGTCTGGGCGAAAGCACCGGTAAAGCCGGCGCAGAGGAACAGCAGCAGAAACAATAGTTTCGGCAGGTAAGGGTATTTCATTGAAAAGGGGTTAAAGTGGGGATTTTGTAGGGGAGAGGCAGAAAACAAAGAGCGGAAACACAGCGGGCCCTGCCGGGGCAGAACTGTTTTTCTCCTGATTATCTCCGGCCTGATTCGGTAATAAACTGCGAAAGATAAAGTTTTAAAAACCACAAAAACAAGGTTGGCCTGACAGGGAAGGGAAATAGTTTTGATCCTGTTTCCTTCGACAAAACGCTGCCTGGATTCAACCCTCATTTTTGCAGCTACTTAGCTATTGGTCACAGAAGGGAAAGGAACAACCAGCCCTTGGTTCTGTGTTCGCCAATTCTTCTGATGAAGTTAGTACGTAGTCACCTACCCATAACCAAGGAGCGGAGGAAGACAAAATAGGGGTCTTAAAATTATTCTATATTTTTGCGAGTCTCGTGCACGCTTGACAGCGCCGCTTCAAGGCGATTTACCGGTTTTAAAAAACCAGGTAAGTCACTGCTGTCAAATCGCAGAATCTTTCGGGTAGAACCTGCGCTAAACCTCGTCTTTGGGTATTCCCAAACCGGGCTACCCTGGCTCCGGCAGCAACCGGAAGCCGAAGACCTGCTACTCAGCTCTACAAACCTGAATCAAGTCGAATTATGAAACAAAATTTCCTGCTTCTGCTGAGTTGTCTGCTCATCTTCGGGGCTCAGGCCCAGGTCACGTTCAAGCTTACGAGCGTCCCGGCTAACACGCCGGCTACCGCCACCATCTACCTGGCGGGGTCGTTTAACAACTGGAGCCCCGGCAATGCGGCCCACGCGTTAACCAGAAATACCGACGGCACTTATCAAATTACGCTGCCCGCCGGCACGGGGACCATTGAATACAAGTTCACGCGCGGCACCTGGGCGACGGTGGAAACTAACGCTGCCAACGGTTCCGTGGCCAACCGCAGCTACACCTTTGGGGCTGGTACTCTGGTCAGCCATACCGTGCTCAACTGGCAAGATCTGGGCGGGGGCAACCCCGGGTGCCAGACTACGGCCGTACAGCCCAACGTGCGGGTAATGAGCACCAGCTTTGCAATTCCGCAGCTGGGCCGCACCCGTCGCGTGTGGCTGTATCTGCCGGAGGGCTACCTGGCCAACCCGACCAGCCGCTACCCCGTGCTGTATATGCACGACGGGCAGAACGTATTTGATGCCTGCACCAGCTTCTCAGGTGAGTGGGGCGTAGATGAAACCCTGAAACAGCTCCAGCAGCAGGGCCTCGACGCGACCGGCTGCATCGTGGTGGCCATCGACAACGGTGGCGGCCAGCGCCTGAATGAGTATTCGCCCTGGAACAACCCGCAGTACGGCGGTGGCCAGGGCGACCAGTACGTGGACTTCCTGGTGCAGACCCTCAAGCCCTATATCGACACCAACTACCGCACCCTCACCGGCCGCGAGTACACCGGTATTGCCGGCTCCAGCATGGGCGGCCTGATTTCGACTTACGCGGCCCTGAAATACCCGAGCGTGTTCAGCAAAGTAGGCGTGTTTTCGCCGGCTTTCTGGTTTGCCGAGCAGCCCCTGTTTCAGTACGTGCAGCAGCACCCGGCCAACCCCGACACGAAGTTCTACTTCGTTAGCGGCACCACGGAAAGCCAGACGATGGTTCCCCTGATGCAGGCCATGCGCGACGCGTTGCAGAGCGGGGGAGTGCCGGCGGCCAATCTGAGCTATAACCCGCGCCCCGACGGGCAGCACGCGGAGTGGTTCTGGAAGCGGGAGTTTGCGGCGGCCTACCAGTGGCTGTTTGCCCCGGCGGGCCCTACCGCTGCGAAAGGGGGCCGCCCGGCCCTGGCATTCAGCGCCTACCCCAATCCGGCCAGGAATGCGCTGACCGTGCAGCTGCCCGAGCCGGTAAAGGATGCCAAGCTGGAGATACTCGACTCGACGGGCCGGCTGGTGCTAAAAGGCAAAGTGCGCGCCGGCCAGCCCGTCGATGTGAGTCGGCTGGCGAAAGGCGCCTACTTCCTGCGCCTAACGGCCGGCAAGCAGGTAGGTACTCAGGCCCTAATAAAAGAGTAGCCGCTCGGTAAAACAGGCGCGGACTGCCAGTTGGCAGCCAGAATAAGGTCAGGGTTGCCAGGTTTTTAACCGAAAACTGAAAAAATACTTGCTTGGCCAGCAACCGCCTCTATCTTTGCAGCCGCAAGCCCCACCCTAACCGATGGGCAACCCGCTTTTCTTATGATCTTCCAAAATACGCAGCAAGCCTGGTGGTGGCCTCTCCGAAACTCCGGACGGGAACTCCTGTGCGTGCGGTAAGGTCAGCTACATAGCCTTCGCATCAAACATCAAGGAAAGCCCGGCCCCCGCCGGGCTTTCCTGTTTTCCGGCCAGTTGCACCTCTTCCCCGCCCTTCCTCATCCGTTCATTTTCCGGCTTGCGTTTACCCGCGTAAGTGCCCCCACCGAAACCCGCTCTGATGACCGCTCTGAAACCCATTCCGCTCAAAACCCGGCACGTCCGCATTCTGGCCGATACCGTGACTCCCGTGGGCCTCTACCTGCGCCTGCGCGACCGGTACGACAACTGCCTGCTGCTGGAAAGCTCCGACTACCACGGGCAGCAGAATGCCTTTTCCTACCTGGCCTTCGAGCCGCTGGCCCGCTTTCAGGTGAGCCGGGGCGAGCTGAAGCTGACCCTGCCCGACGGCGCGGTGACCACTGAAACCCTGGCCACGCCGCGCCTGGCTTTGCAGCGCCTCCAGGAGTTTTCCGACAGCTTTCAGGCGGAACCCACCGGGTTCGATTTCATCACCGGGGGGCTGTTCGGCTACATTGGCTACGAGGGCGTGCAGTATTTTGAGGACCTCACCCTGAACCCCGGGAAGCAGGCGGCGGGTCAGATTCCGGAAATCATGTACGGCACCTACCGCTACGTCATTGCCATCAACCACTTCCGCAACGAGCTGTTCGTCTTCGAGCACACCCTCGCCGACGAGCCCGCCGACCACGACGGCCTGAAGCAGCTGGTCAACCTGATTCGCAATCCCGTGGTGCCGGAGTTTGGCTTTGCCCCGGCCGGCGGGGAGCAGACCAACTTCACCGATGAGGAGTTTCTGCAGGTGCTGGCGGCCGGGCAGCAGCACTGCCGCCGCGGCGACGTGTTCCAGATTGTGCTGTCGCGCCGCTTCCAGCAGGGCTTTGTGGGCGATGAGTTCAACGTGTACCGCGCGCTGCGCTCCGTCAATCCGTCGCCCTATCTGTTCTACTTCGATTACGGCAACTTCAAGATCTTCGGCTCCTCGCCCGAAACCCAGCTGCTGATTAAGGGCCGCGAGGCGAGTCTGTTCCCGATTGCCGGCACGTTCCGCCGCACCGGCCACGATGCCCAGGACGCCGCCCTGGCCCAACAGCTGGCCGACGACCCCAAGGAAAATGCCGAGCACGTGATGCTGGTGGATCTGGCCCGCAACGACCTGGCCCGCCACGGCGACAACGTGCGGGTGAAAACCTTCCGCGAAATTCAGTTCTACTCCCACGTCATTCACCTCGTGAGCGAGGTAAACGCCACGCTGGCGCCCGACGCGGCGGCGTTGCAGGTGGTGGCCGACACGTTTCCGGCCGGTACGCTTTCCGGGGCGCCCAAGCACCGCGCCATGCAGCTCATCGACCAGCTGGAACCCACCGGCCGGGGCTACTACGGCGGCTGCCTGGGCCACCTGGGCTTCAACGGCGACTTCAACCACGCCATCATGATCCGCTCCTTCCTGAGCACCGGCAACCAGCTCTACTACCAGGCCGGCGCCGGCGTTGTGGCCGCGTCGGATATTAACTCGGAGCTGAACGAAGTACACCATAAGCTGGCCGCCCTGCGCCAGGCGCTGAAAGAAGCCGAGCTGGTAGGAGAGAAAATTACCCCGACCCTATAAAGATCCATGCCCCGGTCAGGCGGCGTGCAATCGACGCCTGACCCCCGAAACCTATTGCCATGAAAATCCTCGTTCTCGACAACTACGATTCCTTTACCTACAACCTCGTGCAGCTGTTGCGCGAGCTGGGCTACGGCGCCACCACCGACGTGGTGCGCAACGACAAAATCAACCTCGCCGATATCGGGCACTACGATGCCATCCTGCTGTCGCCCGGTCCCGGCGTACCCTCCGACGCGGGGCTGATGCCGGAAGTGATTCGCCGCTACGCCCCAACCAAGCGGATGCTGGGCGTGTGTCTGGGCCACCAGGGAATTGCCGAGTCGTTTGGGGCCGCGCTCTACAACCTGCCCGCCGTGCTGCACGGCATTGCCACCGACGCCGATATTCTGACCACCGACGACCGGCTCTTCCAGGGCCTGCCCACCCGGTTTAAAGTCGGCCGCTACCACTCGTGGGTGGTGACGCCCGAATCGATGCCGGTGGAGCTGGAAATCACGGCTCAGGATGCCAATGGCCAGATTCTGGCCTTCCGCCACCGCACCTATGATGTGCGCGGCGTGCAGTTTCACCCCGAATCCATCCTGACCGAGCACGGCCACCAGATGCTGCGCAACTGGCTGGAAGGGTAGCCGCAAAGCAACTATCCGGCGAGCGAAGACCAGCGCTTTCCCGCAGTAAGCTTCCCTTACTGTTCGCCACATACTCCGCGAAATCATTCTAATCAGCGCCAATCAGCGATTGTGAAACAGTTTCTCACTCCTCTTTTCGAACAGCAGACCCTGACCCGGGACGAAGCGCACGAAGCGCTGTCCCAGCTGGGGCAGGGGGCCGCTAATCCGGCCGAAACCGCCGCTTTCCTGGCCGTGTACCGCATGCGCCCCATCACGGTGCCCGAGCTGGCCGGCTTCCGCGATGCCCTGCTCAGCCTGTGCCGCGACCCGGAGCTGGGCACCCGCGACGTGCTCGACATCGTGGGCACCGGCGGCGACGGCAAAGACACGTTCAACATCTCCACCCTGGCCTGCTTCGTAGTGGCCGGGGCGGGGCATAAGGTGGCCAAGCACGGCAACATCGGCGTATCGTCGATCTGCGGCTCGTCCAACATCCTGGCTCACTTCGGCTACGATTTCGAGGCCTCGTCGGACTCGCTCCGGCGGCAGCTGGACGAAGCCAACATCTGCTTTCTGCACGCGCCGGCCTTCCATCCGGCCATGCGCCACGCGGGGCCGGTGCGGCGGGAGCTGGGCGTGCGCACGTTCTTCAACATCCTCGGGCCGCTGGTCAATCCGGCCCGGCCCACGGCCCAGCTGGCCGGCGTATTCAGCCTGGAGCTGCTGCGGCTGTACCACTACCTGTTTCAGCAAACTGATACGAGCTACGCCGTAGTGCACGCCCTGGATGGCTACGACGAGCTTTCGCTGACGGGAGCGGCCAAGGTCGTTTCGGCCCGGGGCGAGGAGCTGCTGCTGCCGGCAGATATGGGCCTGCCCGCCTATGCTGCCGCGGAACTGGCCGGGGGCGACACCATTGCGGAGTCGGCGGCGTTGTTTGTGAACGTGCTCGAAGGCCGGGCCACCGCCGCCCAGCGCGACGTGGTAACGGCCAACGCGGCCCTCGGCATCCAGTGCGTGCGGCCGGCGCTGTCGTTTGCCACGGCGCTGGACCAGGCCCGCGAATCCCTGGACTCGGGCCGGGCCCGCGAGGCGCTGCGGAAGCTGCTGGCCGCGTAGGCGGCCGCCGGATTGTGATTTGAATAAGTAATGGCGGTAAAAAAATGAACAAACTACCGCCCTCGTTTTTTACTAGGCATCCATGAATACCACCCCCACCATTCTCGATAAAATCATTGCCCACAAGCGCCGTGAGGTAGCCGAGCGCCAGAGCCTGGTGCCGGCCAAACTGCTGGAGCAAAGCCTGCACTTCGCCAGCCAGCCGCTGAGTTTGCGCCGCTACCTGCAGCGCGACGACCTGAGCGGCATCATCGCCGAGTTCAAGCGCAAGTCGCCCAGCAAGGGCTGGATCAATCCGCACGCGCCGGTGGAGCGCACCACGCTGGGCTACATGCAGGCGGGCGCCTCGGCGTTGTCGGTGCTGACGGATACCGAGTTTTTCGGCGGTAAAAACGAGGATCTGACCAATGCCCGGCACTTCAACTTCTGCCCCATTGTGCGCAAAGACTTCGTTATCGACGAATATCAGATTCTGGAAGCCAAGAGCATCGGGGCCGACGCCGTGCTGCTGATTGCGGCCGTGCTTTCGGGCCAGGAAGTGCTGCGCCTGGGTCGGTTGGCTAAAAGTCTGGGTATGGAAGTACTGCTCGAAATTCACGACGCGGAAGAGCTGGAAGCTACCCTGCACCCCGACGCCATAAGCCTGGTGGGCGTCAACAACCGCAACCTTCACGACTTCAGCGTGCGCCTCGACACCTCCGGTGAGCTGGCCCAGCGCATCCCGAACGAGTACGTGAAGGTGACCGAAAGCGGCCTGACCACCGCCGCCGAGATTGAGGCTCTGCGGGCCGTGGGCTACCGCGGCTTCCTGATCGGCGAAACCTTCATGCGCCACAGTCGTCCCGAAAAAGCCTGCGCCGCCCTGGTGCAGCAGCTCAGCGCCACCGAAGTGGTCACGCTGTTGTAGTCCTGTGCTGTTTACCTAACTGGCGGAAGTCTTAGCGGCCGAAGGCAGCCTGACTTCCAGCCGCCCGCCCGAGGTCAGTCTCCAGACTGACGACCGTTCATCCACTGGTTCCCGTTCCGCAAGTCTGGAGACTTGCCGCGTACCGAGGCGGGAAGTCACGCTGCCTGCGGCCGCTAAGACTTCCGCCAGTTGTCTTCCGCCAGTTGTCAGTCATTACCCCGGTTCTCCCAATTTCTTCGTCTATGGCCCATAAATCTGCTTCTGCACCTGATCCTTCCGCGGCCGTCAGTCCGGTTTTCCGGCTGAAAGTGTGCGGCATGAAGTACGCCGATAACATTGCCGCGGTGGCGGGGCTCGAACCGGATTTCATGGGCTTTATCTTCCACTCGGGCTCGTCGCGCTTCGTGGGCGAGGAGCTGGATGCCCGCCTGCTGCAACGCCTGCCGGCCAGCCTGTGCAAAGTGGGCGTGTTCGTGGATGAGTCGTTGGAATTTATAACGAGGCAGGTTACGCGCTACGGGCTGAATCTGGCCCAGCTGCACGGCCACGAGACGCCCGCGCAGTGTGCCGCGCTACAGGCGGCTGGTATTCCGGTGATGAAGGCTTTTGCCGTCGACGAAGCCTTTTCGCTGGCCCGGCTGGACCCCTACGTCGCGCACTGCGCTTATTTTCTGTTCGACACCAAAGGGCCTCAGCCCGGCGGCAACGGCACGGCTTTCAACTGGAACCTGCTGCGCGACTATCACCTGCCCGTGCCCTACCTGCTGGCGGGGGGGCTGGGGCTCGAAAATGCCTGGCAGCTGCTGCAGCTCGACTTGCCCGGCCTCTACGGCTTCGACCTGAACAGCCGCTTCGAAACGGCCCCGGCCGTGAAAGCCGTCGTGCGCCTGCGGCAGATGTTCCGCTTCCTGCGTCGTTACACTACTATTGATTCCACGGAGAAAATGGCCGGCTAAGGGCCCGTTCTCCTTTTTTCAACCTACCCCATGGCAACTCTAACCAGTACTTCGGCTGCTTACGCTCCCAATGCCCGCGGCTACTACGGCGAATTTGGCGGCGCCTTTATCCCCGAAATGCTCTACCCCAACGTGGAAGCGCTGCGGTCCAGCTACCTGAATATCCTGGCCGACCCGGATTTCCAGCGCGAATACCAGGCCCTGCTGCGCGACTACGTGGGCCGGCCCACCCCGCTGTTTGAAGCCAAGCGGCTGTCGGCCAAGTACAACACGCGCATTTTTCTCAAGCGCGAAGACCTCTGCCACACCGGGGCCCACAAGGTCAACAATACCGTGGGGCAGATTCTGCTGGCCCAGCGCCTGGGCAAGACGCGCATCATTGCCGAAACCGGGGCCGGCCAGCACGGCGTGGCCACGGCCACCGTCTGCGCCCTGATGGGCATGGAGTGCATCGTGTACATGGGCTCGGTGGACATGGAGCGGCAGCGCCCGAACGTGGAGCGCATGCGCCTGCTGGGGGCCGAAGTGCGCCCCGCTACCAGCGGCAGCCAGACCCTGAAAGACGCCACCAACGAAGCCATCCGCGACTGGATCAGCAACCCCGTCGATACCCACTACATCATCGGCTCGGTGGTGGGTCCGCACCCGTACCCCGATCTGGTGGCGCGGCTGCAGTCCATCATCAGCGAGGAAATGCGCAAGCAGCTGCTGGAAAAAACCGGCTCCGAGCTGCCCGACTACGTGGTGGCCTGCGTGGGTGGCGGCTCCAATGCCGCCGGCGCGTTCTACCACTTCCTCGACGAGCCCTCGGTGCAGCTGGTAGCCGTGGAAGCGGCCGGCCACGGCATCGACTCGGGCCATTCGGCCGCCACCTCGGTACTGGGCAAGCCCGGTATCATTCACGGCGCCCGCACCCTGCTGATGCAGGACGAGGATGGGCAGATTACGGAGCCCTATTCGCTGTCGGCGGGTCTCGACTACCCTGGCATCGGGCCGCTGCACGCGTTTTTGGGGTCTTCGGGCCGGGCCCGCTTCATCAGCATCGAGGACGAGCCCGCGCTGCGCGCCGTAGCCGAGTGCAGCCGCCTCGAAGGGATCATTCCGGCCCTGGAAACCGCCCACGCCCTGGCGGCCCTGGGTCAGCTGGGGGCCGGCCCCGACGAGGTGGTGGTCATCAACCTCTCCGGCCGCGGCGACAAGGACCTGGATACCTACATGAAGTACACCGATAAGATCAATTAAGATTGCAATCTGTCATTCTGAGCCGGCGAAGGATCTTATTACCTGAAAACGAGTCGTAGCAACGGCTTGGGCTTATCCCATAAGGTCCTTCGCTTTGCTCAGGATGACAGACAAGAAGAAGATATGAACAACCGAATCCACGAAGCTTTCGACCGCAAAAAGAAAGGTCTGCTCAACATCTATTTCACCGCCGGCTATCCCACGCTCGACGCCACCGTGCCCGTATTGCAGGCCCTGTCCGCCGCCGGAGCCGACCTGATCGAAATCGGCATGCCGTTTTCTGACCCGCTGGCCGACGGCCCGGTGATTCAGCAGAGCAGCACGGCAGCCCTGGCCAACGGCATGAATATGCGGGTGCTGTTCCACCAGCTGCAGGGTATCCGGGAGTCGGTGCCCGAAACGCCGATTCTGCTCATGGGCTACCTGAACCCGGTGATGCAGTTCGGGGTCGAAAACTTCTGCCGCGAAGCCGCCGCCGTGGGCGTCGATGGCGTGATTCTGCCCGACCTGCCGCTGGACGACTACGTGGCCGAGTACCAGGAAATCTTCCGCCGCCATAACCTGCGCCCGGTGTTCCTCATCACGCCCCAGACCGCGCCGGCGCGCATCCGCCGCATCGACGAGCTGACGGACTCGTTCCTGTACCTGGTTTCGGGACCCGGCACCACCGGCGGGGCCAACACCCAGGCCGAAGGCGTGCAGGATGCCTACTTCCAGCGCATCGAAGACATGCAGCTGCGCAACCCCCGCCTCATCGGCTTCGGTATCGGCGACAAAGCCTCTTTCCAGCACGCCTGCCAGTATGCCGAAGGCGCCATCATCGGCTCGGCCTTCATCCGCGCTTTGGAGGGGGCCGAGGACGCCCCGGCGGCGGCAACCCGGTTTGTTTCTTCCGTACTCAACTGATTAATTTCTCGCAGAGGTCCGCGAAGGTTTCGCGGAGGTCAAAAGCAGGGCCGACCTCCCTCTACCTCTGCGCAACCCTCTGCGGACCTCTGCGAGAAAACTCCCTCACCAGAACATGATAATCCAACTCGAACCCACCATTTCGGAAACCGCCAAGGCGGATATTCTGGCCCGCATCAAGGCCCTCAAGTACAAGGCTACGGAAGTCACCACCCAACGCGCCCACTACCTGGTAGCCATCGGCAAAGCTGATATTGATCTGCGCACCATCGGCCAGCTGCCCGGCATCCTCGACATTCACCGGGTGTCGGACGACTACAAGCTGGTGAGCCGCAAGTGGCGCGTGCGTCCCACGGTGCTCGACCTCGGCGACGGGGTGCGCATCGGGGAGGGCAGCCTCACGCTGGCCGCCGGCCCGTGCAGCATCGAGAGCGAAAAGCAGATGGAGCTGATTATGCAGCACCTGGTCGACAACGACGTGCGCATCATGCGCGGGGGCGTGTTCAAGCCCCGCTCATCGCCGTATGCGTTTCGCGGGCTGGGCATGGAGGGCCTGAAGGATTTCCACCGCATGGCCCGGGCCCACGGCATTAAAATCGTGACTGAGGTGATGCAGGTATCGCAGGTGGAGGAGATGCACGACTACGTGGACGTATTTCAGGTGGGCGCCCGCAACACCCAGAACTTCAACCTGCTCGACGCGCTGGGCGGCGTAGACAAGCCGGTGATGATCAAGCGCGGTATCTCGGGCACCATCGAAGAGCTGCTCTCGTCGGCGGAGTACGTGTTTTCGGGCGGCAACGAGAAGCTGATTCTCTGCGAGCGGGGCATCCGGACGTTTGAAACAGCCTCGCGCAATACCCTGGATTTGAACGCGGTGCCCATTCTGAAGGAGAAAACCCACCTGCCCGTCATCGTGGACCCCTCGCACGGCATCGGCATCCGCGAGTACGTATCGACCATGGCCCTGGCCGGCGTGATGGCCGGCGCCGACGGCATCATCTACGAAGCCCACGAGAAGCCCGAAGAAGCAGCTTCCGATGGGGCCCAGACGCTGAACTTTGAGGAGTCGGCGCGGCTGATCCGCAATCTGCGCAAAGTATATGCCCTGCGCGAGGAGCTGGAATAGCCTGGCTTTTCGTTGATGGGACTACGTTTTTTTGGGCTGTCATCCTGCACGGCGCGAAGCCCGGTGAAGGATCTTCCTCCTGTAAACGCTGATGCCAGTAAAATCAGCAAAGCCCTTTACCCCACCACGGTAAGGGGCTTTGTGCTTCGAAAAAGCTTGCGTACTTGCCACCGCAAGATCCTGTGCTCGGCTCCGCTCAGGATGACCAATGCGGGCGGGAAATCAACCTGGCCCATTCCCCACCACCTACAGCATGGGCTTCGACTTCAACCTGTATAGTGGCTTGCTGCTGCCGTTTTTCGTGCAGGGGCTGGTGGTGAGCGGGGTACTCTGGGCGCGGCGGGGGCGGGAAGAGGTAGCGGCCGACGGCTGGCTGGCCCTGCTGCTGCTGCTGTTCGTGGGGCGGCTGGCCCAGTGGATGCTGGGCTTCGGCGGCTGGTACGATTCGCACGATGCCCGCACCACGTTCATGTTTTACTGGCCCTTCAGCAACTGGCTGGCCGTGGGGCCGGCACTCTATTTCTACTTCCGCAGCCTCACCAACCAGGACTTCCGCTTCGGCCGGCCCCACTGGCGCCATTTCGCCCCGGCCCTGGCTTACGTGGGCCTGCGGCTGCTGCTGTTTGCCTACGATATCGGCTGGTGGTATGGGCTGCGGGGCCGGCCGCTACCCGCGCACTTCGGCACGAAAGGCCCGCTGCTGGCCTGGATTGATACTCAGCCCATCGGCTACTGGCTCGATGTGCTGGGCTACGTGCTGGTGCTGGCCTACGCCGTGCGCACCCTGCGCGAGTACCGCGCCTACGCCCGCTACCTCAACGATAACTTCTCCGATACCGACCAGATCCGGTTCCGGTGGCTGCGCAACGTGCTGGTGGCCGTGCTGGCGGGCACCGGCGTCACGCTGGCCTTTGGCCTGATCAGCGCCTTCGTCAGCCCCCTGAGCTACTACGAAGAATGGTACGACTACCTGTTCACGGGCCTGCTGATCTATTACCTGAGCATTGCCGGTCTGCTCACCGGCCACCGCCTCGCCGGCCTGCGTTTCCAGCCCGCCCCCGAAGCGCCAGATTTCACCCCCGCAGCTACGGCCTTCCCGGAGCCGGCAGCAATTTCCACGGCTTTGCCAACGTCGCCGCTGGCCCCAAAGCACGCTTCCGAAACCAGGGTAATGGCGGCATCCGCTGCTACGGTCGAAGTACAACTACCCATTCCGGCCGCGGCGGCCCAGCCAGAAGCCGATGCCGAGCTGACGCGCTGGACCACGCGCTTACTACGGCACCTCGAAGCCGAGCGCCCCTACCTGGCTCCTGAGCTGACGCTGGGTGAGCTGGCCGCCCAGCTGCGCACCAACACGTCCTGGCTTTCCCGCGTCATCAACGCCGGCTGCGGGCAGAATTTCAACGACTTCATCAACGAGTACCGGGTGCGGGAAGCTGAGCGGCGGCTGCGGGACCCGAAATTCCGGCACTACACCCTGCTGGCCGTGGCGCTGGAAGCGGGTTTCAACTCGAAGTCTACTTTCAACCGGGTATTCAAAAAGCTGCGGGGCATTACCCCCAGCGCGGCCGGGCGCGAAGGGTAGGGGCGCAGGTGCCAAACTATGTATTGGGACGTCCCAGGCTATAAATCGGGGCGTTTGAGGGCGGATGGGGCCGTTCCTTTGGGACATCGTTTCACTTCAACCCCTTGCTGCCATGCGTACTTCATCCCCCTTCCGTCCCGTATTTCTGCTGCTGACGCTCATCGCCGTATTCGTAGTAGCCACCGCCTGCTGGGCCGGCATCCGCTCCGGCCTCGTTATCGAGCCGGGCAAGCAGTTCGTGCTCGGCGGCGGGCAGCCCGGTAGTTTCAAGGTAGAAGCGCACAACGTGGGCAAGGTGTCCGTCGAAATCAGGGAGCGGCCCCGGGGCGGCGGGATTTTCGGCAAAACCACGCTGGCGCCCGGGGCCCGGGGCACGCTGCGCTTCATGGCCGGCTCCACGGCGGTGCTGCTGAACCCCTCGACGCAACAGGCAAAAGTAGATTTGAAAATCTCCGGCTACACCCGGCTGAGCATGGGCTACGAACCCAACGGCAAGCTGTAGTTTCTAGGCCCTGCCCGAGATGAAAAAGCTCCTGTTCGGTGCTCGCCCGCTGTCCTCCCGCCTGGCCGATGGGGCTCTGCTGCTCTTCCGCCTGCACCTGGGTTTGTCCATTGCCATCGGCGCAGGCTGGGGCAAGCTGGGCAGTCTGTACACTGCCACCGAAGCCGGCAAGCTGGTCGGGGCTGCCCCGACACCGCCCGATTGGTTTGTGCAGCAGGTGGCTACCCTGGGTTTCACCCAGCCTTCGCCTTATTTCTGGGCCTGGCTGGCCTGCTGGGGCGAGCTGGCCGGTGGCCTGCTGCTGGCGCTGGGGCTGCTCACCCGCCTGAGTGCGGCGCAACTGGCCTTCCAGTTCTTTGTCGTCGCCTTTGTCTGGTACGAAACCCCCGAGTTCCTGGTCGGCATGTACTACCAGCAGCTGCTGTTCTGGGCCTTTCTGCTCATCGTTGCCACGGGTGGCGGCCGGTATTCGCTCGACTATTGGCTCACCTACCGCGTTTTGCGCCGCGAGTCCACGCGGTCCGCGGTAGCCGCCGCCCCGGCGGTGCTGCTGAACCCCTCAGATCAGCAGGCGAAGGTAAATCTGAAAGTCTCCGGCGACACCCGGCTGCGCATGGGCTACGAACCCAACGGCCAGCTGTAATCCGGTGCCGGCTTGGCGGCAAAGCCTGGGCCAAGCCCGCGGGGCTGCTTTTTCGCCCGGCGGCCGGAGCCGGGTCCAGGGCAAAAAAACAGCCCCGCCGGCTAATGCCAGCGGGGCTGTTCAGGTTCTGACGAGGCGCTACTCGCGCACGAAGCGGCGCGTTACGGTGCCGTCGTCACTGGTGGCGCGCAGCAGGTACACGCCCACTGGCAGGCGGCTCAGGTCCAGCTGCTGCAGGGATGCGGGAGCCACCAAAGCCGAGTACAGCACCTGGCCAAGGGTGTTGAGCACCGTCAGCTGCACCGGCTGGTGGTAGCCGCTCAGCTGCACCGTCAGCTTACCGTCCGGAGTCGGGTTAGGATACAGCTGCAGGGCGGCGGCAGGCAGTGCTTTCGTGGTGCCCGTCACGATGAGCGGCGTGGAAGCCGGCGAGGAGCACCCCTGAGCCGAGGTCGTCAACACGGTGTAGGAGCCGAGCTGGGCAGCCGAGTTGACCACATACGTCGGGTCCGTGGCACCGCTGATGGCCGTGCCGTTCAGGTACCACTGGTTGCCGGTGGCCGCCGAGCTGGTCAGCGTCGTGGTTGGGCCGTTGTACTGCACCGCAATGGTTGGGCGCGGCGGCACGGCGTTGATGGTCACCGTGGCCGTGGCCGATGCTACCCCGCAGGCCCCGGCATTGCTGACGGTGTTGGTCACGGTGTAGCTACCCGGCGTCGACGCACTGAGGTTGATAGTGCCCGTCGCGCTGTTCAGGCTCAGGCCGGACGGGGCGCTGAACGTGCCGGCGCTGGCGCCCGCGGCCAGGGTAGGCACGGCCGAGCCGGTAGCGCACAGCGTGCTCACCGGGTAGCTGAAGGCCGCCGAGGCCGGGGCCGAAATGGTGATGGTGGCCGTGCTGCTGCTCGGGCAGGTGCCGCTCACGCTATAGGTCACGGTGTAGGTGCCAGGCGTCGAAGTGGCCGGGGTGATGGTGCCCGTAGCGGCGTTCAGGCTCAGGCCGGCCGGAGCCGAAAACGTGCCCCCGGCCGTGCCGGTAATGCTGGGCGTCGACGTCGGCCCGCTCAGGCAGTAGCCGCTGGCGGGGTAGGTAAAGGCAGCGGAAGTAGCCGGGTTCACCGTCACCGTAATGGCGGGCGAGGTAGCCGAGCAGCCGCTGGCATTAGTGATTACCGCAGAGTAGCTGCCGGCCGCGCTGGCCGAATAGCTCCCGGCGGTAGCGCCGCTGATGAGCTGGCCATTGAGCAGGAACTGGTAGGTGGCACCGGTGCCGCCGCCGTTAGCCGTCAGCAGCACCGAGGTGCCCTGACAGATAGCCGTAGCGCCGCTGGCCGTCAGCGTGGCCGCCGGGGCCGCATTCACGGTCACCGTAGCCGTGGCCGTCACGGCGGAGCAGGAGCCCGAGGCCGGAATGGTATTGGTCACGGTGTAGGTGCCCGCCTGGCTGGCCGCCAGGTTCACCACGCCGGTAGCCGGGGCGAGGCTCAGGCCCGTGGGGGCGCTGAACGTGCCGGCGCTGGCGCCACTACCGAATACCGGGGCCACGTTGCCCTGCGCGGCGGCGCAGTAGCTGCCGCCGGGGTAGCTAAACGCCGCCACGGGTGCCGTGGTAATGGTTATTGTAGCGGCGGCAACGGCCGTGCAGGTGCCGCCCACGCTGTAGGTGACGGTGTAGGTGCCGGGTGTGCTGGCCGTCAGACTGACCGTCCCCGTCGTCGCGTCGAGGCTGAGGCCGGTGGTCGAGCTGAACGTGCCGCCGGTGGTGCCGGTAATCGTGGGCACGGCGCTGCTGCCGCTGGCGCAGAACGTGGAGGAGGCATAGGCGAAGGCCGCACTCGGGGCCGCGTTGATGGTAACGGTGGTGGTGCCGGTACCCGGGCAGGGGCTGCCCGCCGAGTAGCTGATGGTGTAGGTGCCAGGCTGGCTGGCCGCCAGGTTGATGGCCCCCGTCGAGCTGTTCAGGCTCAGCCCCGCCGGCGCGCTAAACGTGCCGCCCGAGACGGATACCGTCGGGCCGGGGTTGGTGCCGGCGTTCTGGCAGTAGCCGGCGGCGCCATAGGCCACGGTGGGCATCAGCATAGGGTTCACCGTGATGGTGGTGCCGGTCGAGGTGGCCGTGCAGTTGCCGGGGTTGGTAATCACCACGCTGTAGGAACCACTCTGGGCGGCGGCATACGTGGCCGCCGTGGCCCCATTGATGGGCTGGCCGTTGAGCAGGAACTGGTAGGTGGCACCGGTGCCGCCGCCATTGGCCGTCAGCAGCACCGTGCTGCCCTGGCAGATGGTTGTGGGGCCACTCACGGCCAGCGCGGCCGCGGGTACGGCGCTGATGATGACCTGGGTGGCGGCAGTGGCGGCCTGGCAGGCCCCGTTAGCGGCCACGGTATTCGTCACGGTGTAGGTGCCGGGCTGGCTGGCGGCCAGGTTGATGGCGCCCGTCGAGGCATTCAGGCTCAGCCCCGTGGGGGTAGAGGTGAAGGTGCCGGCAGCGGCTCCGGGTACCAGGGTAGCCGTAGGGTTGGCCCCGCTGGCGCAGTAGGCCGCGCTGGCGTAGCTGAAGCCCGCCGCGCCGGGCGTGGCCACGGTTACCGACTGGGTGCTGATGCTTGGGCAGGGGCCACTCACGCTGTAGGTTACCACGTAGGTGCCGGCCGTGCTGGCCGCCAGGTTGATAAGCCCGGTAGTGGAGTTAATGACCAGCCCGTTTGGGGCGCTGAACGTGCCGCCCGCCGTGCCGCTAACGGCTGGCGTCGGGTTGGCGCTGCTCTGGCAGAAAGAGGCCGCGTTATAGGTGAAACCGGCCGCCGTAAGCGGGTTCACCGTTACCAGCACCGTGCTGGAATTGGAGCAGCCGTTGGCCGAAGCCGTCAGGGTATAGGTCTGGGTGATGGGGGCCGCGGTGGTGTTGGTGAGCGTTACGGTCGGCTGGGCCACGGTGGCGCTGCTGAGCCCGGTCGTAGGGCTCCACTGGTAAGTTACATTCGCCTGGGCGGCGGTTCCGCCGAGCTGGGCCGAGCCGCCCGAGCAGACAGTTTGGGCCGGGCCGGCGTTGACGGTCACGGCGGGGTTCACCGTTACCCGCACCGTGCTGCTGCCCACGCAACCCGTCGGCGACACGGCCGTGAGGGTGTAGGTGGTGGTGCGCGGGGCGTTGGTGGTATTGGTCAGGGTGATGGTGGGCTGGGCGGCGGAGGTGCTGCTCAGGCCCGTGCCCGGCGACCAGCTGTAGATCAGGCCCGCTACGGCCGCGGTGCCCAGCTGGGCCGACTGCCCCGAGCACAGTACCCGATCGGGGCCGGCGTCGGGCGTTGGCAGGGGCTCCACGGTTATGGTAACCTGGCCCGTGGCCGCGCAGCCGCTGTTGTCGCCGGTGACGGTATAGGTGGTTGTCTGGGTGGGCGAGGCAATGGGCGTAGCCGAGCGGGGGTTGTTCAGGCCCGTGCTCGGCGACCAGGTGTAAGTTTGCGCCCCGCTGGCCGACAGCGTGGTGGAGGTGCCGGCGCAGATAGTAGTATTAGCCGACACCGTGATGACCGGCGTAGCCCGCACGTTCACCGTCACCTGGCTGGTAGCCTGGCAGCCGGCGGCGTTGGTGACCGTCACGGTATAGATGGTCGAGGCCGTAGGAGAGGCCACCGGGCTGGCTACGGTGGTGCTGCTCAGGCCCGTGGCCGGGCTCCATAGGTAGCTGGTGCCACCGCTGGCATTCAGGGTTACCGACTGCCCGGAGCAGATATTAGTTGCTACGGGGTTGATGCTGACCGTCGGCAGCGCATTTACGGTTACCGACACCGGGGAAGTGGTGGTACAGCCGTTGGCGCTGGCCGTCACGGTGTAGGTGCCCGAGCGGTTGGTGCCGACGTTGGCAATGGTGGGGTTTTGCAGCAGGGAGCTGAAGCCGGCCGGGCCCGTCCAGGAATAGCTGGCGCCCGGCACGGTGGTGGCCGTCAGCAGCAGGTTGCCGGTGGCGCACAGGGGCGAGTTGCTGCCCGCCGTCACCGTGCCGATGTTGGTAATGGTCAGGTCCTGGCCGTTGTCGGTGCCGATGGTAACGGGACTGTTCCCCACCACCCGGACGCGGTAGCCGGAGCCGGTTGCCACGCTGGCCGGCAGCGTAGTATTGATAGTGCCGCCCGCCGTACCCGACAGGGAACCAATGGCCACGGGGTTGGTAAAGGAACCGGTTTCATCCGAAAGCTGGGCCGTGAATATGTTGCTCGGGTCGAAGGATCCACCCACCGAATAGCTCACGCGTACCACCGTGGTCCGGCAAAAGGAAGTGCCGTTGAGCACCGTGGTGGTAATAGTGGCCGCGGTACCCGTCCGGGCCCAGGACATACCCACTAGCAGCAGCATTAACCAAAGAAGTAAGCGTTGTTTCATAAAAGTGTGAAAGGGGGGTGAGGTTGAGTAGATGAAACCGGATAGCCGCGTCGCCGGGTTGCGCCAGATACGGGCTAGTCGTAATGCGCTTTGATTGGCGGACCAGCCCGGGGTTTAAGTCGGACACGGCTAGACCGGTCAATTTAATGCTGCCCCCAAAATACGCTTCTCGGCAGCGCTTACTTATTCATAGGCCGTACAATCCAACAGCCGTTGGGTATGCTCAGGCGCTATTTTTGAAATATGACCTGTTTTTTTAAGGGTAACCATGGTAAATACAGATACTTTAAGTGCAAAAGCCTCTTTGTTCGGCATGCTAACGGAAGATTACCATGATGTTAAGCCAGAATTACCCTGAAAAAATAATTTCAGGATTCTGCGGTTTATCTGGGCTATTCTATATATTTGCCCCTGTCATGATGAACCAGTCCGCGAAACGCTTCTGCCTAACCAATATTCGTCCCGTGCGGGACGAAGTCGGGCGGCGTTGCCATTCCGGAAAGTAAGTAGTCATGCTACCCAAACTCTGAAATCACACGAAAGCCCGACTCCTTCCAGGAGCCGGGCTTTTTTTATGCCTCTGCCATGCTACAGCAAGACTACGCCTGCTACACCACCCAGGATCAGCTGGTCTGGAAAGTACTGTTCGACCGCCAGACGGCGCTGCTGCACAAGCGCGCCGCTACGGCCTTCGGGCAGGGCCTGGCCAAAGTGGGGTTGCACCGCGGCGCCATCCCCGACTTCGCCGAAGTCAGCCAGCGGCTGCACCAGGCTACCAGCTGGCAGCTGGAGCCCGTGCATGGGATGCTCAACGATGCCGATTTCTTCGGCCTGCTGGCCCAGCGCAAGTTTCCCGCCACGGTCTGGATCCGCTCCATGCAGCAATTCGACTTCATTGAAGAGCCCGACCTGTTTCACGGCGTATTCGGCCACGTGCCGCTATTGATGGACCACGCTTTCGCTGATTTCCTGCACTTCCTGGGCCACGTAGCCGCCCAGCATCTGCACGATGCGCCGGCGCTGGCCCGGCTGGAGCGGCTCTACGGCTTCACCGTGCAGTTTGGGCTGGTACTGGAGCGGGGCGAGGCCCGGATGTACGGCGCCGGCCTGCTCTCATCGTCGGGCGAAATCCACCATTGCCTCGGCGACATCACCCGGCGGCAGCCGTTCGATCTGGCCACCGTGCTGCACACGCCCTACAGCGAGCAGCACCTGCAGGATCAGTACTTCGTGCTCAACAGCTGGGAGCAGCTCACCGAAAGCGTAGCCGAGCTGGCCGCCCTGCTCTCGACGGGCTGGGAGCTGGAGCCGGTGCGGTGAGCTGGCGACAGGTGAAGGATGACAGACGCTTTTTCACCAGTTCACAACTTCACCTGTCACCGCTTCGCCTAATACCGCTAGGCCCAGGGCCCGGTACACGAAGGGCAGCCGCCACAGCGGCCCAATGAGCAGAAACTGCAGGTCTTTTAGAAAGTCGGGCTTCTGGCCTTCCACCTTGTGGCCCCAAAGCTGCCCCACCCAAGCCAGCCCGAAAACGATGATGCACACGCCCCACAGCGGTAGCGCCGCGCCGGCCTGCACCAGCCGCAGGGCCCCCGCCATCAGCGCCCATACCAGCACCATGCCGATGGACCGCCGCACCGACCGCCGCAGATAATGAGGCTGTTTAGGGTTTCGAAAAAGCTGTCATCCTGAGCGGAGCGAAGGACCTTATCACGTCCGTACCACTTGGAATTAGGCCAACATGAGCCGTCGTGAGAAGGTCCTTCGCAAGCGGAAGCCAGATGAAGCACGACAAACGACGAAAAAACCGAAACCCTAAACAGGTTCAATACATTACCGCCAGCCCCATCATCAGGGTGGCCAGATTCAGCCAGGGGCTCAGCTGCCGTACGGCCGCCGGCATTGGTACCGACCATAGCAGACCCAGCAGGGAAACCATAATCAGCGGGACGCACACCCAATGCACCAGCTTGTTGGTCGGGTTCTAGTGGCTTTCACTGCACTCGGTTAGCAGATCAGGGGGCGTGGCCATGCCAGGAGAGTGAAAGGGGGATGGATGGCCGGCCCTGGCAGATCTTTACCCAGGCTGTGGGCCCGGTAAATTCATCAGGTTTCGCGCATACTTGTCAGTAGGGAGTTTACCATAGAAAAAGCCCGACTGCTGCTGCAATCGGGCTTTTCTGCGAACAGGTAACGTCTGCAAGCAGGCCGCCGGAATTACGACTTGAGCTTGAAATTCTTGCGCAGATACGCCAGCGCCAGCCCGTGGGCTTTGGCCGAATATTCCTTGCTGTATTTGGGGTTCGAAGGGTTGGCAAAGGCGTGGTCGGCATCGTAGCTCACGATGGTCACTTTCTCCTTGGCCGCGGCCATATCCTTTTGGAACCGGGCCACCACTTCGGGGTTGATCCACTTGTCCTGGGTGGCGAAGATGCCCAGCACGTCGGTGTTCAGGGTTTTGAGCTTGGCCACGTCCTTTTCGGGCATGCCGTAGTACACCACGCTGCCCACCGCCTTCGGGCCGGCCAGCAGGGCCGTCTGCAGGCTCCAGCCGCCGCCGAAGCACCAGCCGATAGAGGCTACTTTGGCACCAGGTCCCGCGTGCAGCAGGGCCCCTTTGATGATGGCCTCGGCCCGCTCGGTTTTTACGGCCTGCATCAGCTTACCGGCTTCGTCGGGGGTAGTGGCTACCTGGCCGTCGTAGAGGTCAAGGGCAATGATGTTGACGCCTTTCAGCTCGTTGGCGTAGGTGGCAGCTTCCTTCTTGATGTAGTCGTTCAGCCCCCACCACTCGTGGATGATGAACAGGTACTTGTCGGAGCGCACGTTGCTCTTGATTTCGAAGCCTTTGCCGGTCAGGCCATCGGTAGTTTTGAACTCAATCATTTCGCCCTGGCCCTGGTAGGCGTAGGGCAGAGGAGAGTCGTGGCCGCCGGAGAAGTCTTCGTTGGTAGCCAGCATAGCAAAGGTTTCCGTGGCATTGGCCGCAGGCCGGGCACAGCAGCTTACTTTGCTCTGCGCCGAGGCCATAGTTGCCACGCTCAGCAGCGCGGCGCAAAGGGTCCAGATCTTTTTCATAGAATGAAAAAATGATGAAAAGTGGAAATGCCGACCGTTAGCTTGTTTGATGTAGCTACATAAACGCGCTACCGATCGGTAACTACAGCTTAGGCCTGCCGGAATAGTTTGGCAAAGCCAAAATTCACGCGGCTCCGGTCTGCACCACGGCCCGCAGCTCGGTCAGCAAAGCATACAGGCCCACGTACGTCCGGTTCAGGTAGATAAAATGCTCCGACCCACGCGGCTCCCGCTGCTGGCGCAGCTCGGGCTGCTGCAGCAGATCGTCGCCGAGGGCGTAGAGCGCCGCCATGTACGTGGGGTCGCCGAAGTCGAAGGTGGGCTGGCGGAAAGGGCGGCCCACCAGCTCCAGCGAGGCTTCCATAGTACTTATATAAAAGGCGCGGCGGGCGGGCGTATCCTCGGGGCGCAGGATCCCGGCCTCGGTCAGCAGCGCGGCCAGGCGGGTTTCGTCGGCCAGGGTCTCGGCCGTGAGCAGGGCCGTGAACAGGGTATACACGTCAGCCGGAATTTCCTTTACGCAGCCAAAGTCCAGCACGCCCACGGTACCGCCGTGTTCGGTCCGCAGCAGGAAGTTGCCGGGGTGAGGGTCGGCGTGCACCTGCCGGAGCGTATTCATCTGGAAGGCGTAGAAGTCCCAGAGTGCCTGCCCCAGCTGGTTGCGGATTTCCTGGCTGGGGTTGGCCGGCAGAAACTCCTTCAGGTGCTGACCGCCCAGCCAGTCCATGGTCAGGATGCGGGGGGAGGAAAGCGCGGGGTAGTAGCGGGCAAACTCCAGGTGGGGCAGGTGGGCGCAGCGGGCCCCGATTTCGGTGCCCCGCCGCAGCTCCAGCGCGTAATCGGTTTCTTCCAGCAGCCGGGTTTCCACTTCCTCCAGGTAAGGCCGCACCTGGGCTTCATCGAGCCCCATCACGCGCAGGGCAATGGGCTTCACCAGCCGGATATCAGAGCGGATGCTGTCGGCCACGCCGGGGTACTGCACTTTCACGGCCAGCGGCCGGCCGTTCTGGCGGGCGAAATGCACCTGGCCGATGCTGGCGGCCTGGCGCGCGTTCAGGTCAAACTCCTCGAAAAGCTCGTAGGGCGAGCGGCCGAAGGCATCCCGAAAAACCTTGACGACGAGTGGGCCGGAAAGGGGCGGGGTTTGGTACTGGGCCTTGGCAAACTGGTCGGCGTAAGCAGCGGGCAGCAGGTTTTTCTCCATGGCCAGCATCTGCGCCACCTTCAGCACCGAGCCTTTCATTTCACTCAGCGTGCCGTACAGCTCCGCCGCGTTGGCCTGGTTCAGGTCGTCGGTGCTGCTTTCGGCGCCTACCGAGCGGCGGGCGTAGTGCTTCACGTAGTTGGCGCCCACTTTCAGCCCCGTTTTGGCGAAGCGGGCCGCCCGCGCCACCTTGGTGGTCGGAATGGAGGAAAGCTGGCGCAACTCCGCCGCGTTATCAGCCGGGGCCGGGTTCAGGTCCCGGGCCGGCGTATCAGACAGGTCCGGCATTAGCGGCGGCGAATCAGGAAGTGGACGAAGTCCAGGGCCGAATCCAGGGAGTTGCGGCCCACCAGGTCAAAGCTCAGGGTAACGGCTTTTTCCACGGCGGCATCGGTGCGCTCAAAATTGAGCGTGTCGTCTTTGGCGAAGAAGCCCAGCACGAACATCACCTGGGCCCAGAAAAAGCGCGGGTACTGGCCCTGTACCAGCGGTCGGGAGGCTACCTCCTCGGTCTGGCGGGCCTGGCGCAGCAGGTCGGCCACGAAGTGCTCGAAGTCCTGACGGAAGTCGTCGAGCACCCGGGGCGTGAGGCCCGGCACCGGCGGCATATACTTGCGCAGCGACCAGAGCGCGTAGCTGCGGTTCTGCTTCAGAATTTCGAGCAGGGTGAAGTAGAAGGCCAGCAGCTTTTCCCGGGCCCCGTACGTTTCCCACACCGGCTCCTTAGCCGCCCGCTCCCGGGCATCGCGGCCGAAGTCGCCCCAGATTTCGCGGTCGATGGCGGCGAAGGTGGCATAGTGGCGGTAGAATTCAGCCTCGGGCATGCCCAGCTTCTGCGTCAGCTTGAAGACGGACGCGGGCGGGGTGTTTTTGTTCAGTACGTAGCTGAGGTAAGCCTGTTTGATGCGCTCTTTTTCCATAGTAGCTATAACCCGCGACGGGCGCTTAGGTTGTCGGGGTGAGGGCAAAATCCGTCGTTTGTCATCCTGAGCATTCCGCGCTTATAGCGGCAACGCAGTGAAGCGAAGGCCCTTCCGCAGATAACTGACCAGCCTCATTAAATGAGCGAAGCCCTTTTCCGCGCCAACAGAAAAGGGCTTACTGCTTCGAAAAGAGTCTGGCAGGGGCGAAGCGGAAGGTCCTTCGCTTTGCTCAGGATGACAGACTATTCCCCCGCCGCCCGGTAGGCGGCGCGGAAGGTGTCGATGGCGCGCTGCCGGGCGAACTTGTGGTCGACCATTGGCTTGACGTACCTGGTGGTGCCGAATTCGGGCACCCACTTTTTCACGTAGACCAGCTGCGGGTCATAGGCTTCCAGCTGATTCTGGGGGCTGTAGACCCGGAACCAGGGCGCGGCCACGGCGCCGGTGCCGGCCATCCACTGCCAGTTGCCCACGTTGTTGGCCATATCGTAGTCGAGCAGCTTATCGGCGAAGTACCGGTCGCCCCAGCGCCAGTCGATGAGCAGGTGCTTGACCAGAAAGCCGGCCGCCGCAATCCGGGCCCGGTTGGGCATATAGCCGGTCTGGTTCAGCTCCCGCATCCCGGCGTCCACCAGCGGGTAGCCCGTCCGGCCCTCGCACCAGGCCTGAAATTCGTCTTCGTTGTTGCGGTAGGGCACCTGGCGCAGGCGTGGGTCGTAGCTTTCGGAGGCGGTGAAAGGGAAATGCCAGAGCAGCATCATGAAGTAGTCGCGCCAGATGAGCTCCCCCAGCAGCTTGGGGTTTAATTCCCGGGCCTGACGCATCAGCTCCCGCACGCTCAGCGTACCGAAGCGCAGGTGCACCGACCGGCGCGTACTGCTGTTCACCAGGCCGGGCTGGTCGCGGGTGTTGTGGTAGTTCTCCACCAGGGTGGCGGTGGGCAGCTCGGCGGCGGGCACAAACTGCTCGCAGCGCTCAAAGCCCATTTCGGCCAGCGTCGGCCGGGCCGGGGCATCCGGCAGAGGCGTCAGGTTTTCGGCCCGGACTAATTCCCGGGACGGATGCGGCTCCAGCTGTTCGTCGCGCAAGGCATTCAGCCAGGCCTTGCTGTAGGCGCCAAACACCTTCGACGGCTTGCCGGATTTTCCCAGCAGCTCGTCTTTAGCGAAAATCACCTGGTCCTTGAAAGCGTGAAACTCCGTGCCGCGCCCGCGCAATACTTCCGCAATAGCCGCGTCCCGCTCCGCCGCGTAGGGCTCGTAGTCTTCGTTGGTGTACACGGCGGCCACCTCGTAGCGCTGGGTAAGTTGCGCAAATACCTCCGTCGGCCGGCCGTAGTAGGCCAGAAAAGTGCCGCCCGCCCGGGCCGTAAGCCCGCCCAGTCGTTCCACCTGGTCATAGATGAACGTGACGCGGGCATCCTTGCGGCTGGGCAGCAGATCCAGAATCTCCCGGTCGTAGATGAAGAGTGGCACTACGGGCAAGCCGCTTCGCAGCGCCGCCGCCAGACCCGCGTTGTCGTGCTGACGCAGGTCGCGCCGGTGCCAGAAGATGACGATTTTCATGTGGGTCCTGGTTGGTTAGGGGCTTGGGTTCTTGATTGGTGGGAGCTTGGTATTTGGGGTCCTGGGAGCTTGGTTGCGGGAACGGCTGTCATCCTGAGCTTGCGCAGAACCTTCCTGTTTTCCCGCTCAAAACCCTACGAACAAGCAGAAGCTTGGTTGAGGCCTGAAGCAGAGCGGTGAAAACGGCTGGCAGCGAGGCGGGAGCAAGGGCCTTAAGCCGGTTATGCCTCATCCAGGCGGAAAGCCAAAAAAACCAAAAACCAAAAACCGTAAACCAAAAACCAAGTCCCTACTTCAACCGGCCCATCCCGCCATCTACCGGCATTACCTGCCCGGTGATGAAGGAGCCGTGTTCGGAAAGCAGGAAGGAAGCCATGTAGGCCAGATCCTGGGGCTGGCCGATGCGCTGCAGGGGGTGACGCTTGGCGCTGGCTTCCTGCTTTTCGGGCGAGTTGAGCAGCGCCGCGGCCAGGGGCGTATCGGTGAGGGAAGGAGCCACGGCATTCACCCGCACGTTGCTGGGGGCATATTCGGCGGCCAGGGCGCGGGTGAGGCCTTCCAGCCCGGCCTTGGCCGTGGCAATGCTGGCGTGGAAGCTCATGCCCGTGGTGGCGGCCACCGTGCTGAACAGCACAACCGACGCGCCCTCGGCCTTTTTCAGGCGCTTCATCACGGCCTGTAGCACCTGCACCGCGCCCAGTACGTTCAGCTCGAACTCCGCGCGGAAATCGTCCAGCGGAATTCGTTCAAAGGGGCGCAGCTTGATGCTGCCGGGGCAATATACCACGCCGTGCAGAACTTCGGGCAGCGCCGCCAGCAGCTCCGCGGGCAGGGGCTGGGTAGCGTCGAAGGGCAGGAAAGTGGTGCCCAGCGCTTCCAGCTCCGGCGACAGGTGGCGGGAGGCCGTGAACAGGTTAGCGCCCAGTTTCTGGAGCAGTTGGGCCGTAGCCAGGCCGATGCCCGAGGAGGCGCCGACGATAAGAATATTCTTTTGGGAAAAGTCCATGCGGAAACGGGGGACAAGGTGTGGGCTGACAACCCGGCGACGTGGCCAAGGTTTATATATTGGGCCCTAAACCCGGCTTTAGCAGAATAGCCGGAGCGCGAATAAGTAAGCTTCAGCAAAAATTCGCTGCTGCACTCCGGGTCTTGCCGGGCTTTTGCCTAGCTTTCGGGCCTGAATGCCCACCACACCCCAAAACGCCTTTTCCGAGTTATGAATATTCGCAAACTGCTGGTCGCTAACCGCGGCGAAATTGCCATCCGGGTGCTGCGCGCCGCCACCGAGCTGGGCATTCCTACGGTAGCCATCTACACCTACGAAGACCGCTACTCCCTGCACCGCTACAAGGCCGATGAAGCCTACCAGATCGGCCGCGACGATGACCCGCTGAAGCCCTATCTGGACATCGAAGGCATTCTGCGGGTAGCCAAAGAAAACGGGGCCGATGCCATTCATCCCGGCTACGGCTTCCTGAGCGAAAATGCCGCCCTGGCCCGCCGCTGCGGGGAGGAAGGCATCCGCTTCGTGGGGCCGCGCCCCGAGGTGATGGAAGCCCTCGGCGACAAAGTGGCCGCCAAGCGCGTGGCCGTGCGGTGCCAGGTGCCCATCATCGAAAGCAGCATTCAGGATCTGGATAGCTTCGAAATTGCCCGGCAGGAAGCCAACCGTATCGGCTACCCGGTGATGCTGAAGGCGGCTTCGGGCGGCGGCGGCCGCGGTATGCGTGTGATTCGGGACGATGAGCAGCTGGAGCGCGGCTTCTTCGAGGCCCGCAACGAAGCGCTGAAAGCCTTCGGCGACGACACGGTGTTCCTGGAAAAATACGTGGAGCGGCCCAAGCACATCGAGGTGCAGATCGTGGCCGATAACTACGGCAATATCGTCCACCTCTACGAGCGCGACTGCTCGGTGCAGCGGCGCTTCCAGAAAGTGGTGGAAGTGGCCCCGTCGCTCGACCTGGCCGACCACCAGCGCCACCTGCTCTATGAGTACGCCCTGCGCATCTGCCGGGCGGTGAACTACAACAACGTGGGCACCGTCGAATTCCTGGTCAACCCCGAGCTGGACCGCATCTACTTCATCGAGGTGAACCCGCGCATTCAGGTGGAGCACACCGTGACGGAGATGATAACCGGCATCGACCTGATCAAAACCCAGCTTTACATTGCCGACGGCTACCGGCTCGCGGCCCCCGAAATCGGGCTGGAGGTGGGCGGGCGGCCCCTGAAAACGGGTTACGCCATTCAGTGCCGCATCACCACCGAAGACCCCGAAAACGACTTCAAGCCCGACTACGGCACCATCGTGGCCTACCGCTCGGCCGGCGGCTTCGGCATCCGCCTCGACCAGGGCTCGGTGTATCAGGGCGCCAAGATTTCGCCGTTTTTCGATTCGCTGCTGGTGAAGGTGTCGGCCCACGCACCTACGCTGGAAGGCGCGGCCTCCAAGATGGCCCGCACCCTCGACGAGTTCCGCATCCGCGGGGTGCGCACCAACATCCAGTTTCTGCAAAACATCATTGCTCACCCCGAGTTCGTGAGCGGGCACGCCAACGTGGACTTCATCAAGGACACGCCCGAGCTGTTCAGGTACAAGGCCCGCCAGGACCGCGGCTCGAAGGTGCTGGGCTTCGTGGGCGACATCATCGTGAATGGCAACTCCGACGTGAAGGGCCTCGTGGACCCCAACCGGGAGCTGCGCAAGCCCCGGCTGCCCGCTTTCGATCCGGTGGCGCCCTACCAGCCCGGCACCAAGGACAAGCTCACCGAGCTGGGCCCCGAGGGCTTTGCCAAATGGCTGCGCGAGGACCCGCAGATTCACTACACCGACACCACTTTCCGCGACGCCCACCAGAGCCTGCTGGCCACCCGCATGCGCACCTTCGACCTGCTCAAGGTGGCCGAGCGCTACGCCAAAATGCACCCGCAGACGTTTTCGATGGAAGTGTGGGGCGGCGCGACGTTCGACGTGGCCCTGCGCTTTCTGCACGAGGATCCCTGGGAGCGGCTGGCTAAAATCCGGGCGGCGGTGCCCAACATCCTGCTCCAGATGCTGATCCGCGGAGCCAACGGCGTGGGCTACAAGGCCTACCCGGACAACCTCATCGAGCGGTTCGTGCAGCAGGCCTGGGAAACCGGCGTCGACGTGTTCCGCATCTTCGACTCGCTGAACTGGATGCCGGGCATGGAGTCGTGCATCAATTTCGTGCGCAAGAAAACCCAGGGCCTGGCCGAGGCCAGCATCTGCTACACCGGCGACATTCTGGACCCGAAGCGCAACCAGAAATACTCGCTCGACTACTACCTGCGCCTGGCCAAGCAGGTCGAAGACGCCGGGGCGCACATTCTCTGCATCAAGGATATGGCCGGCTTGCTGAAGCCCTACGCCGCCACCGAGCTGATTACGGCCCTGCGCGAGACGGTCAAAATCCCGATTCACCTGCACACCCACGACACCTCATCGTTGCAGCCGGCCACCTACCTGAAAGCGGTGGAAGCGGGCGTGGACGTGATTGACGTGGCCATCGGCTCCCTGTCGGGCCTGACGTCGCAGCCCAACTTCAACTCGGTGGTGGAAATGCTGCGCGGGCAGCCCCGGCACCGCGAATTCGACCAGGAAAGCCTCAACGAATTCTCCAACTACTGGGAAACCGTGCGCGAGTACTACTACCCCTTCGAGTCGGGCCTGAAGGCGGGCACCTCGGAGGTGTTCCAGCACGAGATTCCCGGCGGGCAGTACTCCAACCTGCGGCCCCAGGCGGCGGCCCTGGGCCTGGGCGACAAGTTTGAGCAGGTGAAAAAGACTTTTGCCGACGTGAACGAGCTGTTCGGCGACATTGTGAAGGTTACGCCTTCCTCGAAGGTGGTGGGCGACATGGCCCTGTTCCTGGTCACCAACAACCTGACTACGGCCGACGTGCTGGAGAAAGGCCACACCCTGAGCTTCCCCGAATCGGTGCAGAGCCTGTTCCGCGGCGACATCGGCCAGCCCGAGGGCGGCTGGCCCCAGGCGCTGCAGAAGCTGATTCTGAAGGACGAAAAGCCCTTCACCGACCGGCCCAACGAGCACCTCAAGCCCATCGACTTCAAGAAGGAGATGAAAGCGTTCGAGGCCAAGTTCGGTGCCGGCGGCAAGTTCACCGACCTGCTCTCGTACCTGTTCTATCCGAAAGTATTCGAGCAGTACCGGGCCCATCTGCAGGAATTCGGCGACGTGTCGGTGGTGCCCACGCGGGTGTTTTTCTACGGCCTCAGGCCCGGGGAGGAAACCATCATCGACATTGCCCGCGGCAAGTCCGTCATCGTGAAGCTGCGCTCGGTGGGCCAGGTGAACGACGACGGCAACCGCACGGTGTTCTTCTCCTTCAACGGGCAGACCCGCAACCTGGAAGTGCGCGACCGGGCGGTAGAAGTGAAGACGGTGCGCAACCAGAAAATCGACAAGGCGAATCCGCGCCAGGTGGGTGCGCCGTTGCAGGGGATGCTGTCCCGGGTGCTGGTGCAGAACGGGCAGGAAGTGAAAAAAAACGCGCCCCTCTTCATCATTGAGGCCATGAAGATGGAAACCACCATCACCGCCGCCGCCGATACCACTGTGCAGAGTCTGCAACTCACCGAAGGAACCCTGGTTCAGGCCGACGATCTGGTGCTGACGCTGGGGTAGGGGCAAGCCCATAAACAAGGGGGGCGGACCAGGAACAACCGTTCTTGGGTCCGCTCCCCTTGTTTATGGGCTTACCGCAGATATACAGCGTGCAGGATGGCCGCCGGGGAGGTAAACGCTGCCGCAAACAGCCGCCCCGGGTCACCTTTAATCTGGTAGGTACGCGTAGTGGTCAGCGTGTTCAGGCCGGTGGTTTCTATGGTGTTGCTACGGTCGTCGGCGCAGGCCGTCCTGGTAGAAAGCAGGGCCCCAAAGCGGAGCTGATCTTCGGCGGGTAGCTCGAAAGAGTCCGTGAAACGGCTGCCCCCGCCATGGCCTTCGGCCCGCCGCCCGGTGGCGCGCAGCCGTACACAGGGTTCCTGGCCGGCCGTGGCTACCAGCTGATTATTTAGAATTCGCGGCACCCGGTGCGTACTGCGCAAAGAGGCCGGCGGAGTGGTGGCGGCTGATGGGGCGGCAGCGGTTGCTGCTCCCCTGGTGGGCGTGCCCGTCCGACAAGCTGCCAACGAACTACCACCGGTAAGTCAGGCCAAAAGCACCAACGAACGAGTCATGAGACTTGCCGCTATACTTTATCATCATAGGCCGGGAAAATCCGAAAAATATGCTGTCATGTCCTCGCGGTTACCTGATAACTTCGCAAAAGGCTTATTTTGCGTGATGCAAAGGATTCTTTTCGTTTTATTAATCGGCTATCTGACCCCTGGTTTTTTAGTGGCCCAGAAAAAAGCAGCTATTCCTGTTTCTTCCGCCGTGCCGGCCGCTACCGTAGAGCGGGTGGTGCGGGCGCTGGCCGCCGATGACATGCAGGGCCGGGCCACCACGCAGCCGGGGGGGGGGAAAGCCGCCCGGTTTCTGGCCGAGGAATTCCGCCGGCTGGAACTGGCCCAATTGCCGGGCCTGACCACCTACGAGCAAACGTTTCCGGCCTACGAAACCCGCACCGCGGCGCTCTACGTCACCATCAATGGCGTCAGCATTCCCAAGGACAAAGCCCTGCTGATTTCGGGGGAACCCAAGCTGAACTGGACCGACGCCGATGATCCGGCCGCCCGGGTAATGGTTATCGGGGCCCCGGCCTTGCCGGCCCAGCTATTTCGCCAGCTATTGGAGCCCAAGGAGAATCTGTTAGTCATTCTGGATCCGGCCCATGCCGCCGATTTTGAGCGGCTGGCTAAGCGGCTGCGCTCCGGCACGCTGCACGCCGAAAAGCCCGGCTCATTCTCCTGCGTGGTAGTGCTGACGGAAACGCCCAACGCGGCCGTCAAATTTCGGGTGGCGGCCAATACCATCGTTCGGACGCTGGAGCTGCGCAACGTGGTGGGCGTTCTGCCCGGCCAGGACAAGACGCGGGCGGAAGAAATGGTCGTTTTCTCGGCCCACTACGACCACCTGGGGTTCCTGCCCACCGTGGCCGGCGACTCCATTGCCAATGGTGCCGACGATGACGCCAGCGGGACTACGGCCGTGGTAGCTTTGGCAGAGTACTTCAAAAAGAAAAACGACAACGCTCGAACCCTGGTCTTCGTGGCCTTTACGGGCGAGGAAATCGGGGGCTACGGCTCCCAGTATTTCTCCCGTCAAATCGACCCCCAGCGCGTGACGGCCATGTTCAACATCGAAATGATTGGCAAGCAGGCGAAGTCCGGCCCCAACACCGCTTTCATCACCGGCTTCGATAAATCGGACTTCGGCAAGCTGCTCCAGCAGAACCTGACCGGCACGCCCTTCCGCTTCGAGCCCGACCCGTATCCGGCGCAAAACCTGTTCTACCGCTCCGACAACGCCACTCTGGCCCGGCTCGGCGTGCCGGCCCACAGCATCAGCACCGACCAGATTCCGACCGATAAGCTCTACCACAGCGTGAACGACGAAGTGGAAAGCCTGGATCTACCCAACATGACGGCCGTCATCAATGCCATTGCCCGCAGTGCCGCCGGCATCATTTCGGGTGCCCAGACCCCCACCCGCATTGCCCCGGAAACGGCGGTCAAGCGCCCCTGAAACCCGCAAAATTCCCCGCGGCCGGAGGGTAGCCTTGTGCTTACCTATAATCCGGAGCGGGCTTGCCCGGATGTGCTTCACGCAGGGTCCCGCAGGGGTAAAGCGCGGTGTCTCGCAGTGCCATTCAGCAAAATCACGGCGCAACCCTGCGCTTTACCCCTGCGGGACCCTGCGTGGAAGCTTCCTCGTTGCCGCTACAAAAGTTTTGGGTAAGGACAAGGCTGCCGGAAGGTAGCGGGGGCTTTTTTTGATTGATTGCAAGCGGATGCCGAACCAGGAAAGGCTCAGGGGCGGCCGGGCACCGAATCGGGAAGGGCTGTCGGAGCCAGCCTGCCCGGAAGTTGAAGTTGTCGTTTCGGAAGCCGACGGGCCGGTCGGACGCTTTTCTGCCGCTCCACCACGGGCTCGGGCCACCACGCTGACGCTTTGAGGCGGGCCAGCTCATGGGCCGGCAGATAGCGTGGATCCGCGGGCTCCGGGTCGTTGAGGCCCGTAATCGAGCCGTGGTGCGCAATATCAGCCGCCTGCGCCCGCACCGGACCCCCGGCCAACAGCAGCCCCGCAACCAGCAACACCGGAATCTTATCCATAGCCTGGATCTGGTCTGTTTATCGTGACCAAAGATATCAAACAATCATTCTGCCGGCCGGCCGCATATCGGGGCAATCAAACCATTAGTGCAACGGCAGCCGCAGGCCCAGCCCTCCGCCCAGGGTGAAACCGTTGGTAGCGTCCGCGGTCAGCGTCCGGCCCGCCGTCAGGTCGAAGCGCAGGCCGGGGAGGGGGCGCCAGGAAATGCCGGAAGTGAGACCCGGGGCGAGTTTTTGCTGTTGCCGCCAGGTAGTATAGCCTTCGGCGAAAAAGTTGAAATTACCCCCCAGGGGGCCGTGCAAAGCGAAGGTGCCCAGGTATTGTCCCTGCTTGGTATCGGCGGCCCGGAAGCCGCGCTGCCGGAAGCCCAGGTTGGATTCGAGACGGTAGCGCTGACCGATAATCTGGGAAACCAGCAAGCGGCCGCCGGGCTCCAGTACCTTATTCCGGAAAGACGCGTCCCCGTTAGGTAACGTCATTTCGGCCAGCACCACTACCTGGGAACGGCCATTCTGAGTAGTGGAAGCCAGAAATTTGGCGCCGAGCGTAAGCGGTGCAAATCCGGCGGCTGGTCCAGCCGAAGCCGGGGAGCCTTCCGGCGCTGCTCCGGTCCGCCCCAGCGGTTTGGAGTAGCTCTGAGCGGCGCGCAGCTCAATGGTGTTGAAAAAGCCGATGCGCAGCACGCCGGTGGAAACCGGCCGGCCCAGCGCGCTGGTAGGGCCGAAAGGGTCGTAGTGAGTAAGGGTGGCATCCAGCTGTACCTGCCCCGGAAAAAGCATGTTGGTGGTGATGCTCTGGCCGGAGCGGTCAGGGCGGATGTGCCGGACGAAGGACGACTCTTTATAGTCGATAATCTCCGTTTGGGCCAAGGTGCGGGTAGCCGTGCTGAGCAGCACGGCCAACCCAAGCAGAATGGTCTTGCGCATTCCCCCCGACGTGAACCAGCCGCATAAAGTTCGGCGGCCCCGGGCAAAACCTGCTTCCTACGGTGCAGCGTGGTGCGGCGTGGTGAAACAGAATGAGTTTTTTGGGCTTCCGGCCGGGAGGATAATCCGACCGGTAGCGGACTCCTCCCAAATAGTTGATGGCCAGGGTCCCGCGCGTGGCTTCGGCCAGGCTTGCCCTATCCTGAACCAGGCAAAGACGGGGGCCTGACCAACCTGCCCGGCGTTCATATATCAGCTGATTGTAGAGGGAGTAGGGAGACGCATTATTCCATGCGCTCCAGGGCCGTTCGGTCCCAGCGGGCCAGGGTCGCGCCGGCTTCGTAGGTGCTTTGCAGGAACGATAGCAGCGTGGCCTCAGGATTGGCTGCCTTGCGTACGGTTTCGTAAGGCAGCAGAAATTCGCCCAGCTCAGAACTGTAAAAAGCTTCCTTCGGGTGGACTTTGACGTTGGCAATGCCGGGTGGGACCGGGGCGGCGTAGGCGTAGAAGGCGGCATCCTGCTGGCCGCTGCCGGGCCAGAAGCCGTGGCTGAATACCTCGTGGGAGTAGGCCTCGCGGGTAATAGGATCGGCTCCTTCCCGAACCGGGGCGCGCCGACCCGAAAAGCGGGTAACGGCCAGATCGAAGCTGCCCCAGAAGAAATGTACGGGGCTGCACTTGCCCGCAAACCGGCCCCGGAATATTTCCAGCACCCGGCTTACCTGGCTCAGGACCTGCCAGCAGCGCCGGGCCGCATCGGCATCATAGCTGGCATGCAGCTCGTCCTGATCGAAAGCAACTGGGTCCTCAATTTCTACGGGCACTTTCCAGATGCGGACGGGAATGTCCAGTTCGGCCAGCAACCGGAATACTTCGTGGTAAAAGCTGGCTACGCTGCGTGGCTCCAGCTTTAAGGTGCGGAAGGCCCCATCGCTGCACTGGATGAGCAGCTGGTGGTCGATGAAGTCGAAATCAATCTGGAAGGAGCGGTCCTCGTAGGGCATGGCCGAAGTCGTCAGGCCCCGGGCCGTGACGTAGAGCGGCACATTCCACCAGTGATTGACCAGCGGCGTACAGGCCAGCCGGATTTTGCCCACTACCTGCGTCCACATGTGCAGCGTGGCCAGGGTGGGTTGCCATTCAGCCAGCGGCAGCGGGGGCCAGACCGCAGTTTTGGGGGGCGCAGAGAGGTGAATCATACCAAAAGGAGCAAGAGGTGGTAGGCGTGGAAAGGAGCGCAGAAATTGAATATAGTAAAAAAGCCTTGTGCGCGGGGCAGCAGGCTTCTTCTGGTCGAAATACACCCTTAGCCGAATCGCGGCCTATACCTCCGCCTTTCGGACCAGCTGCTGAGCATAAGCCTTGATCTGATTGCGGACGCGGCGAAATTCCTCCAGAATGACTTCTTCGGAACCGGTAGCCTGAGCCGGGTCGGGGAAGTTGTGGTGCCGTTTTTTCGCCGGGGAGGGAAAAACGGGGGCCACCTCCCGGGCGTGGTCGCACACGGTAACGATGAGGTCGAAGGGGATGGCGGCGTATTCGTCCACGTGGTTGGAGGTATGGTGCGCAATGTCGATGCCGTCTTCGGCCATCACGCGGACGGCCCGCGGATTCAGACCATGGGTTTCCACGCCGGCGCTGTATACCGTGGCCCGGTTGCCCAGCTCCTGAGCCAGGTAGCCGTGCCGCAGCTGACTGCGGCAGGAGTTGCCGGTGCAGAGCACCAGGATGTTTTGCTGGTTCATCACCAGAATAAGGAAGGGGAGGGGTTAGCCGCCGCCGGTGCCGCCCTGAATGGGAGGACACTTGACCGTGCCGTAGGAGCAAAACACGCAGCAGTCTCCTGCTTTCGGCTTGAGCACGGTGTGGCAGCTCGGGCATTCGTAGAAATACCGGCACGCGTCGGCGGGCATTTCCTCCGCGTGCTGGTTTCCGCACGCGGGGCAGGTAATGACGGAAACAGTGGTCAGCTCAGGCATAGCGGAGAATACCGGGAATGAGTCAGAAATCAGTTGTTTGCCGGGGGTATCGGCGGTTGGCCGCCGTACCAGCGACGGCGGAACCAGAACGCTACGTTCACCAGGGCAATCAGCGCCGGAACTTCAATTAAGGGGCCGATGACGCCGGCAAAGGCCTGGCCGGAGTTCAGCCCGAACACGCCGATGGCCACGGCAATGGCCAGCTCAAAATTGTTGCCGGTGGCCGTGAAGGCAATGGCGGTATTCTCGGCGTAGTCAGCCCCCAGCCACTTGCCGGCCGCGAAGCTGAGCCCGAACATGATGCCGAAGTACAACGCCAGCGGCAGGGCAATGCGCAGCACGTCCAGCGGAATGCGCACGATCAGCTCCCCTTTCAGACTGAACATCACTATAATGGTCAGCAGCAGGGCAATTAGGGTAATTGGGCTGATGGCGGGGATAAATACCTGCTCATACCACTCGTCTCCTTTCGCGGTCCGTAAAATGGAGCGCGAAAGAAAACCAGCGGCAAAGGGAATGCCCAGGTAGATGAGCACGCTTTGCGCAATGTCGCCGATACCGATGTTCACCTTGTAGCCTTGCAGCCCGAAATAGGGGGGCAGCACCGTAATGAATAGCCAGGCCAGCACGCTGTAGAACAGCACCTGGAAAATGGAATTCAGCGCCACCAGCCCCGCCGCATACTCCCGGCTGCCGTCGGCCAGCTCGTTCCAGACCAGTACCATGGCGATGCAGCGGGCAATGCCGATCAGAATCAGCCCCATCATGTACTCCGGCTTGTCGGGCAGCAGCCAGATGGCCAGCAGGAACATCAGCAGCGGGCCCACCAGCCAGTTCAAAAAGAGCGACAGACCGATAATGCGCGGGTTGCGGAAAACCGTTGGCAGCTGCTCATACTTCACCTTCGCCAGCGGCGGGTACATCATCAGAATCAGCCCCAGGGCCAGCGGTACGTTCACGGTACCCACCGAGAAGTAGTTTATGGCCCGCTCGACGCCGGGCACGAAATAGCCCAGCGCTACGCCCAGGGCCATGGCCAGGAAGATCCAGAGGGTCAGGCCCCGGTCCAGGCCGGAGAGCTTTTTGCGCGCTACCGCTGCGGTAGGCGCTATACTGGGGGACGTTGGGTTCATGAGAAGCCTGGGGAAGGAGCTGGGAAGTAAGAATCAGGCCGCGGTGCCCACTAGAGTGCTGCGCCGTTCCAGCAGCAGCGTATCCTGCCACCGCCCGCGCAGCTGCCCGATTCGCTCCCGCCGGCCTACCCACCGAAAACCGGCGGCTGCGTGCAGGCGGAGGCTGGGCTGGTTTTCGGGGAAGATGCCGGCCTGGAGCGTCCACACCCCGTGGCGTTCCGACTCAGCCACCAGCGCCGCCAGCAGCTGCCGGCCTGTTCCCCGGCCGCGGGTTTCAGCAGCCACGTACACGCTCACTTCGGCCACGCCCCCATACCCGCCCCGCCCCGACACCGGCGACAGGGCGGCCCACCCCGCACGTTCCCGGCAGCGTCCGTGGCCACCAGCCGGCTGTGCGGCAGATGGCCCTGGTTCCACTCCTGCCAGGTGGGTGCTGCGGTGGTGAACGTGGCGGTGCCGGTCGCAATGCCCGCTTCGTAAATAGCGCGTGCTTCGGGCCAGGGTGTTTCGAGAAAAGGAAGCAGCGTCATGGTTGGAGGAAGAAGGGGCAAGTCACCGAGTTGCGGAGGGCCGAAATTCTAGCAGCAGACGCCACCGGGACCAGAGCTGGGGGCACAGCTGGCCACCGTATCCAGGGCGAAGGCCATCGGAGCCGTTTCCAGCTTTTCAGATACTTCGGCGGGCTGACCAACGGCCGGGGCAAGGCAGCACTGGCTGGTGCCCGCCGCGTCGTATTCGGCCTGGTAGCGCGGGTCGTTGAACTCGGCATCCTCGTGGAAGTAATACACTTCCCACTCCACGCCGTCGGGGTCGTTTACCCAGAACTTGTCCTGTTTGGCGTAGCAGCAGCTGGTACCCATTTCTTCGCGCTGCACCAGGCCGGCGGCGCGGGCCGCCGTCAGTCGCTCGTCCAGCTCGGCCACCGTCTCTACCTGAAAGCCCAGGTGCCCGAAGTGGCTTTGCACCCGGCCGGCATTTTCCACGAAGGAGATGATCAGCGAAGGCTTATCCAGGACGTACTTGGCGTAGCCGGGCCGGATTTTGGCCGCCGGCTGCCCAAAGAAGGCGTCGTAAAACCTGACCGTGGCGGTCAGGTCCGCCACGTACAGCGAGACGTGCATCCGGGGAAAAACAGCAGTTTTCATGAGCAGAGCTTAGATGGGGGAATTTAGAACTCCGGAGTTAGCAGAGGATAAAATCAGCAGGCGCAGGCATCCTCCGGGCCGCAGGTGGTGCTGGTGGCTTCCACGAAGAAAGCCGTGAACTGCTGGTGGACCTGCTCCAGCAGCTCGGTATTCAGGCAGTAGCATACCGTCAGCCCGTCGATGTCGCCGCGGATGAGGCCTACGGATTTCAGCTCCTGCAAATGCTGCGACACGGTGGTGCGGCTCAGGGGCAGCTCGGCGGCAATGTCGCCGCTGATGCAGGTTTTTTTGCTGGCCAGCAGCTGAATGATGGCCACCCGGGCCGGGTGAGCCAGCGCCTTGGCCACGCGAGCCAGTTGCTGCTGGTCGGTAGTGAAGTGAGAAATCTTGGCGTGAGTCATGGATTGGGAAAACTATGACGTAAACATACGGCATAATATGTCGTATGTTTACGTCATAGTCTGAGTATTTTTTATTTCAACGCAAAAGCGCCTTTCCAGGAGTGGAAAGGCGCTTTTGCGTTGAGGCCGGGGCCGGGCCGTTTGCAAGCTGGCACCCAGTGGTCAGGCGGATCTACTCGTCCTCGTAGTCCAGCCCCAGCAGCTGATTCAGGGCTTGCTGCAGCTCGCTGGCGGCGTGCATCTGCCCGGCCTGGCGGCTCACCTGCAGGCCCCGGCGGTAAACCTTTTCGGCCTGCTCGGGCTTTTGTAGGTGCTCCAGCAGCTTGCCGGCGTGGTAGTAGGTGCCCACGTAATCGGGGTGGTCGTCGAGCAGGGTCTGGTAGTACGTCATGGCCCGGTGGGGCTCTGTGACCCGGTACTCGGTGGCAATAGCGTAGATGGTGAACGGGTCGTTCGGATCGTCGGCGTAGAAGCCTAAGAGTTGGTCGAGACGCGTGGGCATAGTATCCATTGGGCGGGAGTTTTCTGTATCTTCGCCCGAAATTAGGGTCTTTCCCGTAGTTTATCTTTCATTCCAAGCAGCCGTAGATGAAGTTTCTCGTTTGCATCAGCAACGTTCCCGACACGACCACCAAAATAACCTTCACGCCCGATAATAAGGAGTTCAATAAGGCCGGAGTGCAGTTCGTGATTAACCCCTGGGACGAATACGCCCTTACCCGCGCTATCGAGCTCAAAGAAGCGCAGGGCAGCGGCACCGTCACCGTCCTCAACGTGGGTGAGGCCGACACCGAGCCGAACATCCGCAAGGCCCTGGCCATCGGCGCCGACGATGCCATCCGCGTCAACGCCGCGCCGAAAGATGCCTACTTCGTGGCCCAGCAGATTGCGGCCGTGGCCAAAGAAGGGGCCTACGACGTGATTCTGATGGGCAAGGAAAGCATCGACTACAATGGCTTCCAGGTCCACGGCATGGTGGGCGAAATGCTCGGCATCCCAACCGTAGCCCCGGCCATGAAGCTCGACATGAGCGCTACCACGGCCACGCTGGAGCGCGAAATCGAGGGCGGAAAAGAGATTGTGGAAGTAAGAACCCCGTTCGTGGCCTCGTGTCAGCAGCCCATGTGCGAACCCCGCATCCCGAACATGCGCGGTATCATGACGGCGCGTACCAAGCCGCTGAAGGTGGTGGAAGCCGTCGGCGAAGGGGCCCGCACGGAAGTAGCCGAATATGCGTTGCCCCCCAAGAAGCAGGGCGTGAAGCTCATCCCGGCCGAAAGCGCCGGCGACCTGATCCGCCTGCTCCGCAACGAAGCCAAAGTCATCTAAAATCAATTAAGAATTAACAATTAAGAATTAATAATTGGCGGTCGGCCCGAAAAGCATGATTTCGCCATTGACAATTCTTAATTATTAATTCTTAGTTCTTAATTGAAAAAATATGTCCGTTCTAGTAGTTGTTGAATGTGATAACGGCGAAGTGAAAAAATCTTCGCTGGAAGTGGCTTCCTATGGCAGTCAGGTGGCCCAGATGCTTGGCACCACGGCTACGGCCGTAGCCGTGGGCGTGGCTACCGAAGCCAACCTGGCCCTGCTCGGTGAGCAAGGCATCAGCAAGGTGCTCTACGACGCGGAGCCGCGCCTGAAGGACTTCGTGAACGGGGCCTATACCAAGCTCATTGCCGCCGCCGCCGAGAAAGAACAGTCGCTGGTGATTGTGCTGGCTAACTCCAACATCGGCGCTTCGGTGGGCTCGCGCCTCTCGGTGCGGCTGAAGGCCAGTCTGGCTACCAACGTGGTGGAGCTGCCCAAAGCCAACGGCAGCAGCTTCACGGTGAAGCGCGGCGCCTTCTCGGGCAAAGCCTTTGCCGACGTGGTGCTGTCCGGCGACCGGAAAATTATTGCCGTCAAGAAAAACTCCATCGAAGCCCTCCACGAAGCGGGCAAAACGGCGACGGTTGAAGCCTTCTCGGCCAGCCTCGTCGAAGCCGATTTCGCCGATGCGCCCAAGCAGGTGGTGATGCAGGATCAGGCCGGCGGCGTTCTGCTGCCCGAAGCCGATAAAGTGGTTTCCGGTGGCCGCGGCATGAAAGGCCCCGAAAACTGGAACCTCATCGAAGACCTCGCCAAGGCGCTGGGCGCGGCTACGGCCTGCTCCAAGCCCGTGTCCGACATCGATTGGCGTCCGCACCACGAGCACGTGGGGCAGACGGGCATCACGGTGTCGCCGAACCTGTACATTGCCTGCGGGATTTCGGGTGCCATCCAGCATCTGGCCGGCGTCAACTCGTCGAAGGTCATCGTGGTTATCAACAAAGACCCCGAGGCGCCGTTCTTCAAAGCCGCCGACTACGGTATCGTGGGCGACGTGTTCGATGTGCTGCCCAAGCTCACGCAGGCGGTTAAGGAGTTGAGTTAATTGGCTCAGAGTTGGGAAACCGGGACCTGGCTGGCTGCCGGATTATCCCGGTTTCCCAATTTTTTTTAGGTGATTCGACCATCGATTACGGGGCCTTTACTTTCTTTGTACCTGGTAAGGCCGCCCACGAAGTTCCAACGACCCCCGCCGCAGGTCAGCAGAAGCTAAGTCCTCAGACCCTTGAAAAAAATTCAGCTTGAAATTCTGGGCTTGTCGTCCAGCCAGTCGCAGTCGGGTTCGTTTGCCCTGATCCTGGGCGAAAAAACCGGCAACCGGCGTCTGCCGATCATTATTGGGATGTTCGAGGCCCAAAGTATTGCTATTCAGATCGAAAAGATCAGCCCGAACCGTCCGCTCACCCACGACTTATTCAAGTCGTTTGCCGAGCACGTCCACGTAGCGGTGCTGGAAGTCCTGATTTCGGACCTGAAGGAGGGCGTCTTCTATTCCAAAATCGTCTGCACCGACGGCGCGACCACCTTTGAGCTCGATGCGCGTCCTTCCGATGCCATTGCCATCGGTCTGCGCTTCGGCGTGCCGATTTTCACGGTGGAAAGCGTACTGAGCGAAGCCGGGATTATCCTGAGTGACCTCGACGAAAATGCCGATGAAGACTCGGACGACGACGATGAGGACGAGGACGACGACCCCTCCGGCACCCCCAAGCCCGAGCCCGCCCCGCGCGACCCGAGCGGTCAGGTTTCGCTGGATGAGCTGACCAAAATGCTGGCTCAGGCCCTCGAAAAAGAAGACTATGAGAAAGCCGCCAAAATCCGCGACGAATTAAACAAGCGCGACGGATAGATCACTGATTTTCGCGGATTAGCGGTGATTTCGCTGATTATGGTCAAGATGTTTCTTAACAAAAACGCTGCTTCCGGTTGGAGGCAGCGTTTTCGTTTGCTTTTATTTGCAGCCATGACGACGACCCCTGACGACCACCTGCGTTACCCCATCGGGCGGGCTGAGCTCCCGACCGGACCGCTCAGCGCCACCGAGCGCACGGCCTGTATTCAGCAGATTGCCGACTTGCCGGCGCAGCTGCGGGCGGCGGCTCAGGCGGCGGGTGGGGAAGCGTTGCAGCGGCCCTACCGCCCCGGTGGCTGGAGCGGCCGGCAGGTAATTCATCACGTCGCGGATTCTCACCTGAACTGCTACACCCGCTACCGCCTGGCCCTGACGGAGGATAACCCCACCATCCGGCCCTACGACGAAACCGCCTGGGCCGAGCTGCCCGACGTGGCTGCCACACCCATTACGGTATCCCTTACGCTGCTTGAGGCCCTGCACTCGCGCTGGATTACGCTGCTCCACCATCTGACGGAGGCGCAGTGGCGGCGCACCTTCTACCATCCCGGCACGGAACGGGAGTTTACGCTCGATCAGGCGCTGGTGATGTATGCCTGGCACGGCCGCCACCACCTGGCGCACGTGGAGAGCCTGCGCGGGCAGTAGCCGCTACCGGAGTACCCGCAAGAAGCCCGACTCATCAGGATGAGCCGGGCTTCTTGCTGTCGGGGAGCTATTAGCGGTTGGAATTGTCGTTGGCCGCTTCCCCGTCTTTCATAGTTTCTTCCACGATGGCCGTTAGGCCGCCTTCGGCTTCCTCATCCACTTTTTTGGCGGCGCGCACGAGGCTGCTGCTGAAGATGAATTCCTTGAGCTCGGGCACCGTGGTATTCAGGATTTCGTCCTTGTTGCCGTCCCAGAGCTTCTGGCCCTTGTGCAGGAAGATGATGTGGTCTCCGATTTCAACCACCGAGTTCATGTCGTGGGTAATGACGACGGTGGTGATGCCGTACTCATGGGTGATTTCGTGAATCAGCTCATCGATCTTGATGCTGGTGGCCGGGTCGAGGCCGGAGTTGGGCTCGTCGCAGAACAGGTAAGTACAGTTGGGGGCAATGGCACGGGCAATGCCGACGCGCTTTTTCATGCCGCCCGAAATTTCGGAAGGCATCTTGTCGCCCGCGTTTTCCAGTCCTACGCGCTTGAGGCAGAATTCCACCCGGTCGCGGCGCTCCTCCCGGCTCATTTCCGGGGTCAGCATCTTGAGCGGAAACTCGGTGTTCTGGTACACCGTCATTGAGTCGAACAGCGCGCCTCCCTGGAACAGCATCCCGATCTTGCGGCGGATATCCTGCTTGATGTCCACCTTGTTGTTGGTGAACACGGTACCGTCGAACGTAATGCTGCCCAGGTCGGGCTTCATCAGCCCGACGATGCACTGCAGCAACACGCTTTTCCCCGTGCCCGAGCCGCCGAGCAGCAGGTTGCACTTGCCCGTCTCGAAGATGCAGTCGATACCCCGGAGCACCGGGTTGCCATTAAAGGATTTCTGGATGTTATGAATCTCGATCATGAGTTTAATGGGCTGGTAGGCTGATGTGTTTGAATGGGCTAATGCTTAGTGTGCTGATGTATTATCAACTAAGCGGAACCGATTCAGCACATCAGCACATTTCCACATTAGCCCATTCAAACACATTAGCACATTACAAAAGTACGGCTGCCAGCACGTAGTCGGCCAGCAGGATGGCGATGATGGAATTGGTCACGGCCCCGGTGCTGGCCGCGCCTACTTCCAGGGCTCCGCCTTCGGTGTAGTAGCCTTTAAACGAAGAGATGGCCGAGACCAGGAACGCAAATACGACCGATTTAATCAGGGCGAAAGCGATGTTGTAGGGCACGAAATCGGTGCGGATACCTTCCACGTATTCCTGGGCTGACATAGCCCCCGACAGCGTGCCGGCCAGATACCCACCCGTGATAGAAAGTACCATGGCCAGAATGACGAGCAGCGGAAACATAAGCATGGCCGCCACGATGCGGGGCAGCACCAGATAGGAGGCCGAATTGATGCCCATAACTTCCAGCGCCGACACCTGCTCGGTGATGCGCATGGTGCCCAGTCCGCCCGCGATGCTGGAGCCCACCTTCCCCGCCAGCACAATGCTGGTGATGGTGGGGGCCAGCTCCAGAATCGTCATTTCGCGCACCATAAAGCCAATGGTCGACTTGGGAATGAGCGGATTGATGAGGTTATAGGCAATCTGCACGCAGGTCACGGCCCCGATAAAGGCGGCTACGATGGCGACGATAAATACCGAGTCGATACCAATGAGGATGGCTTCATCGAGGGTGCGCTGCCAGAGGACGGCAAACCGCTCTTTCCTGGTTAGCATGCTTTGCATGAAAATCAGGAACTCGCCGAAGGTTTTGACCATAAAAAGGAGAAATAGAAGAAAGAAAGCCGAAACTTGCGCCGGAAGGGGAGGGCCACTGCCTGAAAAGCCGGCCCGCTGTCCTTACGTAAAAACCTCAACCGCAAGCAAAGGAATGCAAAAATATATCGTCGTCACGGGTGGTACGAAAGGAATCGGGCGCGCCATCATCACCCGGTTTGCCCAGGCTGGCTTCGGCATCATCACCTGCGCCCGCTCGGCTGCCGACCTGGACCAGCTACGAACTGCTTTGCAGCAGCAAGTTGCCGGGGTCACGATTCACACACTACCCGCCGACCTAAGCCGGGCGGACGACACCAGCCGCTTCGCCGAATTCGTGCTGAGCCTGGGCCAGCCGGTGGAAGTGCTGGTCAACAACACCGGCGCGTTCATTCCCGGCCGCCTGCAGGACGAGCCCGCCGACGGCTCGCAGCTGCGCCAGATGATTGACGTGAACCTCTACAGCGCCTACGACCTGACCCGGGCTCTGCTGCCGGCTATGATTGCGCGCCGTACGGGCCACATCTTCACTATGTGCTCCACGGCCAGCATCATGGCTTACCCCAACGGCGGCTCCTACTGCATTGCCAAGTTTGCCCTCTACGGCATGACCAAAGTGCTGCGCGCGGAGCTGAAAGAGCACGGGCTGCGCGTGACGGCCATTCTGCCCGGGGCCACGCTCACGGCCAGCTGGGAAGGTGTCGATTTGCCCGCCGAGCGGTTCATCAAGCCCGAAGACGTGGCCGAGGCCATATTCGGGGCCTGGTCCCTCTCGCCCCAGGCCGTAATCGAGGAGCTGCTGATCCGCCCCCAGCTGGGAGACCTTTAGGTCAATTAGCAATTAACAATGAGCAATGAGCAATTAACAATGAAGCTGTTTAGAAAGTCAAGCAGTCTGTCATCCTGAGCGCAGCGAAGGACCTTATCCCGGCTGAACGGTACCCGCTCGATGAACTACCAGGCGGGATAAGCTCCTTCGCTGCGCTCAGGATGACAAACGCTTAGAAAAGCTGACTTTCTAAACAGCTTCATTGATAATTGCTCATTGTTAATTGTTAATTGATTTGTTCCACTTTGCCTTTGTCGGTGATTTGCATCCGGACCTGGGCGGGGTTGCCCTGGTAATGCACGGTGCCGGTGCCGGCGTGGGTGCCGGCCAGGAAGTCGGCGAAGGATACGTAGGCGTCGCCGTCGGAGTCGCGGGTCATTTCGACGTAGCACTGCTGGGTTTGCAGGCCCTGGGCCCGGAGGCTACCGGTGCCGCCCACCGCCAGGTGGCAGTCGTCGGCCCGGCCGCGCAGGGTAATGTCGCCCAGCTCGTACATGTCCAGGTTGAGGTAGTGACTGGTAATATCGAGGTCGTAGTCGCCGGCCCCGACGAGGTGGCAGAACAGCGTATCGGCCCGGAAATTTCCGGCGGTGCGGATGTTGCCCTGGCCGCGCAGGAAGATATCGTTGAGGCGGGGCAGGTGCACGGTAACTTCCCGGGGCGAGTCGTAGCGGCGCACCCAGTTGCAGCGGCTGGTGTTGCGAATCGTCAGCTGCCCGTTGCTGACGGTCAGCTCAATATTTGCCAGCAGGTTTTTGCCGGCCCGCACTTCGGCGTAGATTTCAGGGCCCTGCACCAGCGTGATATCCACGTTGTCGTAGGCGATGATGACGCGGAAGGGCTCCAGGGCCCGGCGCTCGGTGGTCACCTTGCCGGTGCTTTTCAGGCAGTCGGTTTCGTGGTCCGGGCCGCAGGCCGCCAATAGCAGCCAGCCCGCTACCAGGCTGGTTCGTACACCCAAAAGCCGCCCCCGGGCGTTACCTTGCATCCCAATAGCCATCCGAAACATCCCGCGTACCATGAACCTGACCGGCAAGATAGTTATTCTGACAGGCGTCAGCAAAGGCATTGGCCGGGCCACGGCCGAGGCGCTGCTGGCCCAAGGAGCCGTGGTGGCCGGGTGGGGCCGCACCGCGCCCGAGGGGTTGCAGCACGAGCGGTTCCACTTCATTGCGTGCGATGTGCGCGAAGAGGTAGCGGTGCAGGAAGCCTACGTGAACACGCGCCGGAAAGTGGGCGAGGAAATTCACGTGCTCATCAACAACGCCGGAGTGGGCATCATGGGCGCAGTAGACGGCTTCGCGGCCGACGACTGGCGCACGATGTTCGACACCAACGTGCACGGCACGTTCTACTGCTGCCGGGCGGTGCTGCCGCAGATGAAAAAGCAGCAGCTGGGCCATATTATCAACGTGGCGTCGCTGGCCGGCACGGTGGGCAGCGAAACCATGGCCGGCTACTGCGCCACCAAGTTCGCGGTGCGCGGCTTTTCCCAGGCTTTGTTCAAGGAAGTGCGGCACGATGGCATCAAGGTGACCTGCGTGAATCCGGGCTCGGTGGAAACCAACTTCAACGGAGCCACGCCGGGCGCCGCGCCCAACCCGCACAAGCTCCAGCCCGAGGACGTAGCCGCCACCATCCTGCACACCCTGGAATCCCCGGCTGGCGTGCTGGTATCGGAAGTAGAAGTGCGACCTTTGCAGCCCCGGAAATGAGTTGCCAGTTGCGTGTTGCCAGTTGCCAGTTTGTTCTGGTAGCTGTCAGAATACACTGACAACCGGCAACTCACAACCGGCAACTGGCAACTCACAACCGGCAACCGGCAACCGGCAACTCATAAAATGGTTGAAATACAGAATCTTACCAAAACCTTCGGTGCCCAGAATGCCGTGGACAACCTTAGCTTCACGGTGGGCAAGGGCGAAATTCTGGGCTTTCTGGGGCCGAACGGCGCGGGTAAGTCCACCACGATGAAGATGGCCACCGGCTACGTGCCGCCCACGGCTGGCACCGTACTCATCGACGGCTACGACGTGCTGACGCATCCGCTGGAAGTGCGCCGCCGGGTGGGCTACCTGCCCGAGCACAACCCGCTCTACCTGGATATGTACGTGCACGAGTACCTCGAATTTATTGGCTCGGTACACGGGCTGGGCGGCGCGGCCTTGCGCCAGCGCGTACCGCAGCTGGTGGAACGGGTAGGGCTGGGGCGGGAGCAGAACAAGCAGATCGGGGCGCTGTCGAAAGGCTACCGGCAGCGCGTGGGCCTGGCCCAGGCCCTGATCCACGACCCCGGCGTGCTCATCCTCGATGAGCCCACCACCGGCCTCGACCCCAACCAGATCCAGGAAATCCGCCAGCTCATCCGCGAGCTGGGCCAGGACAAGACCGTCATCTTCAGCACCCACATTCTGCCCGAGGTCACGGCTTTGTGCAGCCGGGCCGTCATCATCAACCGCGGCCGGCTCGTGGCCGATTCGCCGGTCGCGGAGCTGGGCGCCGGGGCAGCCGGTGAAACCATCATCCGCGCCGAGTTTGAGCAGGCTATTGATATGGCTCCGTTGCAGGCTTTGCCCGGTATCAGCCGGGTGGAGGTAGAGGCGGGCCACACGTACCGCATCCGCGCCGTCGCGGGCACTGACCAGCGCGGGGCCATTTCGCGGCTGGCGGCCCAGCAGGGCTGGGTGCTGCTGGGTTTGCGGCAGGAAGAGCAAAGCCTGGAGCAGGTATTTCAGGAGCTGACGAAGTGAGGAATATAACCAAAAACGTCATTCCGAGCGAAGCCGAGGAATCTCGCGTGCTGATGATGGATTAGTAATCAAACGTCAGCATGCGAGATTCCTCGACTTCGCTCGGAATGACGTTCTTTTAACATCAATACATTAGTCCATCAGCGCATTGCCCACATCAGCACATTACCCACATTAGCCCATCAGCACATTAACCCCATGCTTGCCATCCTTCGCAAAGAATTCAACGCCTTCCTCAACTCCCCGGTCGCCTACGTGGTCATCGGGGTGTTTCTGGTGGCTATGGGCCTGTTCGTGTGGGTGTTTCCCGACAGCAGTGTGCTCACCTACGGCTACGCCGACCTGCAGACGCTCTTCAACATGGCCCCCTGGATATTCTTGTTCCTGATTCCGGCCCTCACCATGCGCACCTTCGCCGAGGAGAAAAAGGCCGGTACCATCGAGCTGCTGCTCACCCGCCCGCTCACCGACGGGCAGATAATCGGCGGGAAGTACCTGGCCTGCCTGCTGCTGGCTTTGCTGGCGCTGGTGCCCACGCTGCTCTACTACTACTCGGTCTATCAACTGGGCAACCCCGTCGGCAACATCGATTCGGCGGCTACGGTGGGCTCTTACCTGGGGCTGGCGCTGCTGGCGGCGGTGTTTGCGGCCATCGGCATCTTCGCCAGCGCCATCACCCGCGACCAGATCATTGCTTTTCTGGTGGCCGTGGTGGGGTGCTTTCTGGTGTATTCCGGCTTCGACTCGCTGGCGTCCCTGTTCGACGGCGCGCCGGCCTACTACATCGGGCAGCTCGGCATTGCCGCCCACTACCGCGACCTCAGCAAAGGCCTCATCGACTCCCGTGACCTGACCTATTTCCTGTCTTTGGTGGCGGCTATGCTGCTGGCCACGAAGCTGGTGCTGCAAAGCCGGAACTGGTAGCCCCTCCCCAACCCCTCCCCAAAAGGGAGGGGCTTTGATTACTACTCTAAAGCCCTGGTTCGTCTGGCACCCCCTCTCCCTTTGGGCCGGGGGCCGGGGGGGAGGGGTCCACGACAGAACAATGCCCGAAACCCAACCTACGCCCCCTACTTCCCGCCGCCGCCGCGACTGGCTCCGCTTTGGGGCGGTTATCGGCCTGCTGCTGATTTTTAATTTCGTCGGCCAGCAGTTTTTCTTCCGGCTCGATCTGACCCAGGAAAAGCGCTACACCATGGCCCCGGCCACCCGGCAGCTGCTGGAAAGTCTGAAGCAGCCCGTGACGGTGACCGTGTACCTCGACGGCGACTTCCCGCCCGGCTTCCGCCGCCTGCAGCAGTCGGTGCGCGAAACGCTGAATGAAATGCAGGTGTACGGCGGCGCCAACCTGCACTACGTGTTCGTGGACCCGTCGGCGGCCGCTACCGAAAAGGCCCGCAACGAGTACTATGCCTCCCTGTTTAAGAAAGGGCTGAAGCCAACCAACCTCGGGGCCAACGAGAACGGCAAGCGGGTCGAGAAAATCATCTTTCCCTGGGCCACGGTGGCGGCGGGCGGTAAGGAAGAGCAGGTGCTGCTGCTGCGCGGCAACCAGGCGGCCCCTTCCGACGTGCGCCTCAACCAGAGTATTGAAGGGCTGGAGTACGAGCTGGCCCGCGCCATCCGCAAGCTCAGCCCCGGCCAGCGTAAGCGCATCGGCGTGCTCGAAGGCCACGGCGAGCTAAGCAACCTGGAGGCCGGCGACATCATCGGCTCGTTGCAGCCGGACTACGACGTGTTTCGCGTGAACCTGAACCAGGTGCGGGACCGGGACTTGCAGAGCCTGAGCGCTATCATCGTGGCCAAGCCTGCTACCCCGTATTCTGAGCCGGAGAAGTTCAAGCTGGACCACTTCATCACCCAGGGCGGCCGCGCGCTGTTTTTCGTGGATGCCATGCGCGTGAACCTCGACAGCGCCAACCGCGGCGGCATGCTCTCCTTCCCGCTCCAGCTCGGCCTCGACGACCTGCTCTTCAAGTACGGCGTGCGCGTGAACCCCGACCTGCTGCTGGACCTCAACTCGGGCGTGATTCCCCTCATCACGGGCATGACCGGCGACAAGCCCAAGGTGGAGCCCATGCCCTGGCAGTTCTACCCGCTCATCAACAACTTCAGCCCGCACCCCATCACCCGCAACCTCGACGCGGTGTATACCAAGTTCGTGAGCAGCATAGATACGGTGAAGGCCGCCGGCATCCGCAAAACGCCCCTGCTGTTCACTTCCCGCTACACCCGCCTGCTGCCCTCGCCGGTACCCGTCAACCTCAACGACGCCCGCCTCGAACCCGACCAGAAGCTGTATAAGCAGCAGTTCGAGCCCGTGGGCTACCTGCTCGAAGGCCGGTTTGCTTCGCTCTACACCAACCGCGCCCAGCCCGGCACCACGCGGTTTCAACCCGCTGCCTCGCCTCAGGCCCAGCCCTCGAAAGTGCTGGTGATATCCGATGGCGACTTTATCCGCTCGGAGCTGGACCCCAAAACCGGCCGCCCCTTCCGCCTGGGCTTCGACCGCCTCGCCAACACCGAATTTGCCAACCGCGAGCTGGTACTCAACGCCGTGGATTATATGCTCGACGAAAGCGGCCTGATCAGCGTGCGCGGCAAGCAAATCACCCTGCGGCCCCTGGATAAACTCAAAGCCCAGGATGAGCGCCGGAGCTGGCAGCTGCTGAACTTAGGGGCCCCGCTACTGCTGCTGGCCGCGTTCGGCGCGGTGCGCGCCTGGCGGCGCAAGCGGCGGTACGCGCGGTTTTAGAGTGGAATCTGCTTGGCTTTCATCCTAAACCGCTTCGATAGCAATTTCGCGACTATGGGAGAGTTTGTTTTCGAAATCCTGGGGGAGATAGTCCGCTTTATCCTGCGAATTCTCATTGAGAACGTAATGACGGCGCTGGCGCTGGTGCCCATCGGCTTTTGTTACATGTACCTGCGCTATCGGCAGAGTTGGCTGGTACGGCGTGTAGTGCGGAAAGAACACGAAGACAGCTATACCAATGTCGGGCAGGTGGTAGCGCTGAATATGGTAGCCGGTGTTGGTGTCGTGATGGTATTGGGCTTGATTGTGGGGGCTCCACTGTGGCACTGTTTTCACCAGTTGCTCCATTAAATACTGCAGGCTTCAGCCTGTTGCAGTTTGCCCCAGCGGGGCGCCACCCCGGCCAGGCCAAGTGCCGCCCCGCCGGGGCTTTGTCGATTTCTTGACTGGATCAGCTACCCATATGCCGCCCCGCCGGGGCTACTGCAAAGCAGCGGTCAGCCAGCTGGCCATGCGTTCCTGGGTTATTCCAAACTGGGTGCGGGTTGCGTCGGCCATCGGAAACCCTGCGGGCCGGGGGCGGCTTTAGTACCGAATCTCATCTTCCTTCACAAAAGCGGTCAGCAACTCGTGCAGGGAGATGTTCTCGTTCTCGGAGTAGGTGGTGAGGTAGTCCGGGACGGCAGGATTGAGGTAGCCACTCAGGTGGTTGAAATCCTGGGCGTCGACGGCCTTGAAGCCCATGCTCCACTGCGAGAAATTGCGCTGCTCAATCGGGCCATCCGACAGCTTTACCACCTGCTGGTGGCGGTTGTCGCGCTCGATGCGCTCGAAAATGTATTGCACCTCCTGCTTCGTGCCTTCCAACACCTGCATGATCTCGCCGTGGCTGTAGAGCAGCACGCCGGTAAGGCCGTGCGCCGTATTCCAGGCCCGCGACCGGATGAGGATGGCCTCCAGATCCTGGTCGGTGAAAGGAGCCGTGGCGGCACTTTGATATACCAGATGGTAGAGCGCGGAAGTTGACATCAGCGTGGGGTAGTAACGATATAGTGGGATTCAAATAAAGCGTTTTCCGCACTAAGGGCAAGCGCTTAGTCTTCCTGGGCCGGTTATAGTCCCGCGGCCAACTCCCTTATCGGGGTTTCGGAGGGGGGTGGTGCCGGGGTAATGCGCCCGGTAAACCTGCTGGTCCGGCGCCTCTGATTCTACCCGGCGGCGCGCTAGAAAACCCCGTTGCGGTTCCCTATCTTTGTCCTCTTCCCAAAACGTCCGAAACCCTCCGCCTCTATGAAGTTTATCGTCTCGTCTTCCGCCCTGCTCAAGCAGCTCCAGAGCATCAACGGCGTAGTCACGAACAACCCCGTGGTGCCGATTCTGGAGAACTTCCTGTTCGAAATCGAGGATGGTAAGCTGACGATTACGGCCTCCGATCTGGAAACGAGCATGATAACCGAGCTGCCCGTGGAAGCCCGCGAAAGTGGCCGCATTGCCGCCCCCGCCCGCATCCTGCTCGACACGCTCAAGAACCTGCCCGACCAGCCCGTGACCTTCACCCTGGACGAGGAAACCTACACCATTGAAATCAGCTCGTCGAACGGCCGCTACAAGCTGGCCGGTGAGAATGCTACCGATTTCCCCCGCGTGCCCGTCGTAAAAGGCTCGGCCCCGATTGAGATGCCGTCCTCGTCTCTGGCCCGCGCCATCAACAAAACCATCTTCGCCGTCAGCACCGACGAGCTGCGCCCGGCTATGACCGGCATTCTGGTGCAGCTGGCCGACAGCCAGGTGACTTTCGTGGCCACCGACGGCCACCGTCTGCTGCGCTACCGCCGCTCCGACGTAGGCGCGGGGCAGACCGCTAACCTCATCATTCCGCGCAAAGCCTTCAACCTGCTCAAAAGTGCCCTGCCGTCGGAAGCTACCACGGTGAAAGTGGAGTTCAACAACTCCAACGCCTTCTTCAGCTTCAACCAGATGCGCCTCGTGTGCCGCCTCATCGACGAGCGGTATCCGGACTACGAAAACGTTATTCCGGTCAGCAACCCCAACAAGCTCATCATCAGCCGCGCCGAGTTCCTGAACTCGGTGAAGCGTATTTCGATCTACTCGAACAAAACCACCCACCAGGTACGGCTGCGGCTGGCCGGGTCCGAGCTGACCATTTCCGCCGAAGACCTCGACTTCAGCAACGAAGCCAACGAGAAGCTGCCCTGCCAGTACGACGGCGAGGATATGGAAATCGGCTTCAACGCCCGCTTCCTGGCCGAAATGCTGTCTAACATCGACTCCGAGGAAATCACCCTGGAGCTGAGCACGCCCAACCGTGCCGGCCTGCTCATGCCCACCACCCCGGACGACAACGAAAGCATCCTGATGCTGGTGATGCCGGTGATGCTGAACAACTACGTCTAAATCGCTGATTGGCGCTGATTTTATTGATTTCACTGATGCTGGCAGCCCCTTACGTCCTCACGTTGGCATGGGAATCAAGCAGAGGGAATCAGCGAAATCAGCCTGATCAGTTTAAAAATCAGTGATGAAAAAAACCGAAATCCGCTTCAGCATTGCCCTCGACGACCAGAAGGTACCCGAGGCCATCAGCTGGCAGGCCACCGATGCGGGCCCCGATATCCACTTCGCCAAAGCCATCAACATTGCCCTCTGGGACCGGGACCAGGCCGGCACGATGAAAATCGACCTCTGGACCAAGGACATGCCCGTCGATGAGATGAAACATTTCTACGTCGACACCATCGGGGCCATGGCCGAGAGCCTGCACACCGCCACCAGCGACGCCGTGATGGTGAAGAAAATGCGTGACCTGTGCCAGGAACTGATGGCTCACATCAACGAAGAAGCGGAAAAGCCGCCGCTCCAGTAAGCTGACGCTTGCTGTCTGAAGGCATAAAAAAGACCCGCTGAACTTATTCAGCGGGTCTTTTTTCAATTCAGGCTTATGCTAACGGCCCCGCACGGTGGCGGCTCGCGTAGGGGCAGCCTTCTGCGTGGCTGGCCCGATAGTAGCGCCCCGGCTGTTGGCTGGCAGCGGGTTCTGGACCGAGTTTACGAAAGTGGCGTTGGCCGTGCGGGTCGCGTACTCCTTGTCGAACTGGTAGAAGTCCGAGCGGGAATCGTAGTAGTCGCTGTACTGGTTGGTGGAGAGGACGCCCCGCAGCTCCTGGTCGCGCTCCTTGCAGACGAGGCCGCACTGCTCGTCGATCAGCTTAGGGTTGCCCGCGTGCTTCCGCTCAATAGCGGCCATTTTCGCCACCTTATCCTCGTTGATGGTCCGCAGCTTGGTGCTTTGGTAGCCATTGAGGCGCAGGTCGCGGGCCATCTGGTCGGAAAGGCGCTTGGCCCGCAGCTGTACTTCGGATAAACGGGGCGAGGCCTGGGTTTTATCCTGGGGCTGAACCATCGAAGGCTGCGGCTGGGCCCGTACGCCGAGGGTAGCGACCAGAAGCAAGGTGCCGAGAGCAAGGGAAGTACGCATGGTATAGAATCGTTAGCTTGACAAATCCGAGAAAGCCAAAAAGCCGGGGCCGGAGCACCCGAACCAGGCTGTTAAGGAATTACTAACGAAAAACTGTGCCACGGAGTTCGGCTTAGCCAATAAGCGGAGCACTGTTCCTGCGGGCAACGCGAAGCAATCCGTTCTCTCCAATGGGCTGTACTCCATTTCAGCAGCAAGCCCCGAGGTGCGCCTACGCTGGGGGGGTACTGCTTTTATCGGGCTCAACTCATTTTACCGGACGGATTGCTTCGCGTTGCCCGCAAGGACAGTCGTTTACTGGTCTACCACACGTTTTTCCACATCATCGACTCCACCGGCTTGTCGGTGCGGACGTTGTATTTGGCGCTGGCTTTGCGGTTGTAGAACGTCTGCACGTCGCCCTGCACGGCAAAGTAAATGAGCTGACCAATGGGCATGCCCGGGTAGACGCGCACGGGCTGGGTCACCGAAATTTCCAGGGTCCAGGTGTTGCAGAAGCCCACGTCGCCCTTGCCGGCGGTGGCGTGAATATCGATGCCGAGGCGGCCCACGCTGGACTTGCCTTCCAGAAACGGGACCTGGGCGTGGCTTTCGGTGTATTCCTGCGTCACGCCCAGGTACAGCACGCCGGGCTGCAGCACGAAGCCTTCTTCCCGGGGCATCTCGAATACGTCGATTTCGTTGTGCTTGCGGGCGTCCAGCACCGCGTCGCGGTAGGTAGCCAGATAGCGGCCCAGGTGCACGTCGTAGGAGTTGGTGCCCAGGCAGCTGGGGTCGTAGGGCTCAATGACGATGTTGCCGCTCTTGATTTCGGCGAGAATCTGCTGATCGGTCAGAATCATGGGTGGGTTGATTACTAATTAAGAATTAATAATTAAGAATTAAGAATTCGTCAGCAGCAAAGTCAGCTGCCGTCAGTAGCCAGAAGCGGCTGTCGTCAGCGACCAGTTGCTCATTACTAATTCTTAATTACTAATTAATTCACTTCCTCGTCTTCGTAGCGGTCTTCGGGCAGGGCTCCGGCAGGGTGGCGCCTGGTGCGGTCGATATCGGGGCGCTGCTCTTCCAGCTCCTCGGCCAGGCCATCGAGGCGGGCCCGCAGGTCGGGCAGGATGTTCAGCACGACGTGCGCCAGCAGCAGGGTCGAGGCGGCCGCCAGCAGCAGGGTCAGGTAATCCAGCCAGTCGTGGGCGGCGGCCGACGTGGTATCGGCAGTGCGCAGCGCCGGAGTCGTCTCAGTTACCTGAGCTTCCGGCTGGGGCGCGGGGTCCTCCATGGGAGTCGTGACCGGCGGCTCAGCTTCACCGTCGGCGGGTGGTACGGCAGCGCCGTCGGCGGCCAGGTCTTCGGGCGCCGCGTCTTCAGACGCATTAAACTGCGCTGAAGCCTGCTTGATCACGCGTTCCTGGGCCCGGATCAGATCTACCCGCTCGGCCCGGGGCAGGTTGCGAATGAAGAACTCGAAGTTCTTATCGAGCAGGATGCTGCGCAGCTGCTTCTCAAACTCGGCCAGATCGGTGCGCCCCTTCCCGTAGCGGTTCTTGAAGCGCTCCGACGCGTCGTTGTAGTTCTGAAACAGCTTTTTCAGAGCCGTATTAGCCCCGAAGCCGTCGAACTGCCGGCGGGCCTTGTGGGAGCGGAGCGTGACGGGAAACTTGTTGCGCGTAAACGACTTGTCGTACACGGTTTCCATCGTGCGGAAGTTCAGCTCATCCACGGTGCGGTCGAAGAGCCGCTTGTTGGCCGCGGCGGGTGCTTCCGGCTGGGCGTGCAGGGTGCCGGGAGAAAGGGCGCACAGCAGGAAAAACAGCGGCAACAAGAGGCGAAGTCGGGACATAGCAGCGGGTCAGTTTGGCCGCAAAGGTCGCGAATGGTTATTGGTTATTGGTTTTTGGTGGGTGGTTTTTGGTTTTTAGTTAGTGAAGCTGGTTAGGAATTCAACTTCTTGTCGATTGTCATCCTTCATCTGTCATCCTTCATCTGGCGTCCGCTTGCGAAGGACCTTCCTCAGATATTCTGCCAAGCCTGGTTCAATGAGCAAAGCCCTTCCTGTGGCGCGGAGAAGGATGTTGTACAGTGAAAGGAGTTTTAAAGTGCGAAAAGAGGAAGGTCCTTCGCAAGCGGACGCCAGATGAAGGATGACAACCGACAAGAAGTTGAATTCCTAACCAGCTTCACTAACCAAAAATCAAAAACCACCCACCAAAAACCAATAACCAACCTACATTCCGTGGGCTTGGCGCATCGACTCGCGGCAGGCCGTCAGATACTGGTCTACCAGCTCATCCGTCATGGCAATGGATACGAACAGGGCTTCGTACTGAGCCGGGGCCAGGTAGATGCCGCGGTGCAGCATAGCCTGGAAATAGCGGCCGAAAGCTTCGGTATCGGACGTCTTGGCGTCTTCCAGGTTCGTGACGGGGGAGGAGGTGAAGAATACGCTGAACATGGACCCCACCTGATTCACGGTGTAATTCAGGCCCAGGTCGGCGGCAATCCGGCGGGTGCCGTCGGCAATGCGGGTGGTGATGCGCTCCAGCTCGGTGTACAGCTCCGGGTGTTCCTGCAGGTAGGTGAGCTGGGCAATACCGGCGGCGGTGGCAATGGGGTTGCCGGACAGCGTGCCGGCCTGGTACACCTTGCCGGCCGGGGCCACGCAGTCCATGATGTCGCGGCGGCCACCGTAAGCGCCCACGGGCATCCCGCCGCCGATGATTTTGCCCAGCGTGGTCATGTCCGGGGTGATGCCGTAGAGCTCCTGCGCTCCGCCGCGGGCCAGGCGGAAACCGGTCATTACCTCGTCGAAAATCAGCACGATACCGTGCTCGGTACACAGGTCCCGCAGGCCCTGGAGGTAGCCTTCAGCCGGCACCACGAGGCCCATATTGCCCACGACGGGCTCCAGAATCAGGGCGGCTACCTGGTCCTTATTGGCTTCCACGGCGGCGCGGGTAGCGGCCAGGTCGTTGTAAGCCACCGTGATGGTGTCGCGGGCCACGCCCTCGGTTACGCCGGGCGAATCGGGGGTGCCGAGGGTGAGGGCCCCGCTGCCGGCGGCAATCAGAAAGGCGTCGCCGTGGCCGTGGTAGCAGCCTTCAAACTTGAGGATCTTGTCGCGCCCGGTGTAGCCCCGCGCTACCCGGATAGCCGACATAGTGGCTTCGGTACCCGAATTCACCAGCCGGACCTTTTCGATGCTGGGCACCATCTGCTTGATGAGCTCGGCCATTTCCACTTCCCGGCGGGTGGGCGCTCCGAAAGAAAGCGACGCCGGAATAGCGGCCCGCACGGCTTCCAGCACCACTTCCGGGGCGTGCCCCAGAATCATCGGCCCCCAGGAATTGATGAAATCCAGGTAGCGGTTGCCGTCCACGTCGGTCAGCCAGGCTCCTTTGGCCGACTGCATGAAAACCGGGTGTCCGCCCACGGCGCGGAAGGCGCGCACCGGCGAGTTTACGCCGCCGGGAATATGGTCTTTGGCGCGGGTGAAGAGGGTGTCGGAAGTGGAAAGGTTGAGAGCGGGAGCAGTTGACATAGAAGAGAAGAGTGGCACCAGGCGTAAGCCTGGTGAGGCATCCGCACCGGTGGTTACAGGTGACGGAAACGGAGGGTTAACGAATTATTCAACGAGGTACCTGGCTGCTGCCGGGTGACACGGCATAGCTACAACCTAGCGCACCCCGACCGGGTTTAGCACTTCGAGGTCCAGCCGTTCGAGCTTGGTGATGGGCACGTACTGGTTGTCGTGGGCTCCGCCGGGGTAGCCCAGGCCCTGAAACACGCTGCCCGAAACCGGGCCCGACGCCGCCAGGTTGGCCTGAAACGCCGCCCCGTTCTGGTGGAGCTGGGAGCCAAAGTAGTACAGCAGCTCAAATCCCGTGAAGGCAAATACTGATGGCGGCAGGTTCTGGCGCTGGAGGTAGAGCTGGCGAAAGCGCCGCACCCCCGGAGCCGTTTTGTCGAGGTACTTGGGATGGATGAAATACACGTCCCGCGAGTCAAGCTGGCCCAGGCTGACCCGGGAGTTATCCATCCAGGACGCGTACGTGAGCAGCGGAACCCGGGCTCCCTGAGCCTGGATAGCCCCCAGCACGGCCGGGCCGGCTTTGCGATGGTCGGAGGCTACCACGAGGTGGCCGATGGACTTCAGGTCGATACCCGCGAAGCCGGCCGCTACGGACTCGTCCACGTCGGAGTTGATGCGGCGCAGGGCCTGAACTTTGCCGCCCAGGGCTTCATAAGCCGTTTTGTAGGCCTGGGCGAAGGCGGCTTCATCGTTGGTGTCTTCGTAGAGCACCACGGCCGTGCGGGCCGTGAACTGATTGAAGGCAAACTGCGCGGCCTGCCGGGCCTGGGTGGCCGAGCTGGGCTCGAACAGGTAGTGCCAGCCATTGTCGAGCACCAGCTCCCCGTCCTGGGACAGGGGGTTTACGCAGACGATCTGGCGCTGCTGGGCGTAGCGGGCCAGCAGCTTGCTCCCCGATTTGTATACCGGCCCGATAATGAGGTCCATGCCGGCCAGCTCGGGCAGGGCCAGCACCTGCTTGAGCTGGAGCGTGTCGGCCCCGGTGTCGTAGGAAAACAGCTGCACGGGGCGGCCTTCGCGCTGCAGCGAATCCTGGGCGATACGCAGCCCGGCGTAGAGGTCGGTTACGAACTGGTTTTTGCGGACTTTCTCCCAGCCCGGGTCGTTGAATTCGAAAGGCAGGAGCACGGCTACGTTGTAGCTGCTCTTTTTGGCCGGCTTGGGACGGGGCGTATAGCGGGTCCGGTCGAGGCTGAGCTGGGTGATAAGCTGATCGAGCGTGGCCTTGTCGGCGTCGGTGTACCAGCCGCCGTTGGCGAGCTTGTCGGCGTAGGCCCGGCCGAGGGCGGCATCCTGGGGGTAGCGGGAAAGCAGGGTCTGGAACTGCAGCTTGTCCTTGATTCGGGGCAGGTAGACGGCCTTCATATTCTCGCGCTCCGGCCCGAGCTGGTCGGCGGGGAGCTGGCTCAGCACCCGCAGGGCGTTGTCGGTGTCGCCCTGCTCGAAGGAAACCTGGGCCTGCAGAAAAAAAGCGTCCGGCAAACCTACCCAGGCCGGATATTCGGTGCGCAGCAGGTTCAGCATCTGTTCGGCCTCGGCCCATTTTTTGGCCCGGGTGGCGGCTACGGAATACAAGTAAGCCGCTTCGGGAGCCCGCTCGAAACGGGCTCCGGGCCGGGTCAGGGGTTCCAGCTCCTGCATGGCCAGCTCATAGCGCAGCTGGCCGATGAGGGTTTTGCCGTTCTGGTAGCGGATGTTGGGGTCGGTCGAGCCTAGGTTGGCGGGCCGCGGCGGCGCCGGCTTGGCGGGGGCCGGCTTAGGGCCCGCCGTTGCGGCGGAAGGCGGGGCGTAAATACCGGCCTTGGCTGATTTCGGCGCACTTACCGGTGTTGCCGCCGCGCCGGCGGGTCTGGCCGGCGCAGTCGGGGTTGTGCTCCTGGTGGTTGCAGCCGGAGCTTTGGGTGCTGTCCTGCCGGTCGTGGCCGTACCCGCCCTGGCGGCCGGCGGAGCTACTTTGGCCGGGGTGGTTTTAGCCGCCGCCGCCGGACGGGGGGCAGGGAGAGCAGGGCGGGAAACGGGCTGTTGGGCGAAGCCGGGCAAAGCCAGCACCGCGCTGGTCAGCAGGCAAAGCAGCAGGGGCGTACGGGTATGCCGCATCGGGGAGGACCGGGGTTAAGGAAGCGGGCAGGAGGATAAAATGGCAAAGCACCCAGTTCCGGGCCAGCAAAGGTACGTAGGAACCGTGGGTAAGATTCCGCCGCTTTTTCCTGCGGTTGCCAGCGTAAATAGCCGCGCAAAATTCCGTTATTCGTCTTCCTTCGCGTCAGCCGCCTTATGTCCGTTCCCGTTCCGCTACTTTCCTTCGACTACATGCGCCAGCGGCTGGGCCTGCTGCTGCTGCTCGGGGCCTCCATTGTACTGAGCCTGGCGCTGCTGGCCTTTCGCATCTACCTCACCCAGCGGATAACCTATATTTTCCTGCTCTGGAATCTGTTTCTGGCCGTCGTGCCGTTCGGGATGAGCACCATGCTCGGGCTGGCGGCCGGCCCGGTTCGGCGTCGGCTGCTGCTGCCGGTCACGGCCGTATGGCTGCTGTTTTTCCCCAATGCGCCCTATATCCTCACCGACTTTTTCCACCTGCACACCTGGCCCGATATGCCGGTGTGGTACGACCTGACCCTGATTCTGTCCTTTGCCTGGAATGGTCTGATGCTCGCGTTTTGCTCGCTGCAGGAAATGCAGCGCCTGTTTACCCGCGCTTTCGGCCGGGCATGGGGCTGGATATTTGCCGTGGGGGCGCTGCTGCTGGGTAGCCTGGGCGTGTACGTCGGGCGGTTTTTGCGCTACAACAGCTGGAACGTGGTGTCGCAGCCGCTGGCGCTGGCCCAGGATCTGGCCGAGCGCCTGCTGCATCCCTTTGCCCACCCGCGCACCTACGGTGTCACGCTGCTGCTCACGGCTTTCCTGCTGCTGGGCTACCTGACCGTGCGGCAGATGGGACATTTTGCCCGGGAAACCCGGTAGTCAGCCGGTCGGGCAGCAGCTACAGGAATCCTCGGCTCTGGTTCAGTTCGGCGGCCCGCTGCCGGACAGGCATTGTCGACCAAAAAAGCCGCTCCGGTCACCCGAAGCGGCTTTGTAGCGCCTAAGCGCGTCGTCCCCAAAATCCGAAAAATCCGCAGGAATCCGTGGTTCCGATTACTCCCACTCAATCGTGGCCGGGGGTTTCGAGCTGATGTCGTACACCACGCGGTTGATGCCGCGCACCTGGTTGATGATCTTGTTCGACACGTCGGCCAGAAAGTCGTAGGGCAGGTGGGCCCAGTCGGCGGTCATGCCATCCACGCTGGTCACGGCGCGCAGGGCCACCACCTGCTCGTAGGTGCGCTCGTCGCCCATCACGCCCACGCTCTGAATGGGGAGCAGCATCACGCCGGCCTGCCATACCTGGTCGTAGAGGCCGTAGTCTTTCAGGCCGTTGATGAAAATGGCGTCGGCGCGCTGGAGCAGGTCAACTTTCTGGGGCGTGATGTCGCCCAGAATGCGGATGCCCAGGCCCGGACCGGGGAAAGGGTGGCGGTGCAGGATGTTGTGGGGCAGCCCCAGCGCATCGCCCACCTGCCGGACCTCATCCTTGAACAAGGCCCGCAGCGGCTCCACGATTTTCAGGTTCATCTTCTCGGGCAGCCCGCCCACGTTGTGGTGGCTTTTGATGGTCACCGCCGGCCCCTTCACCGACACCGACTCAATCACGTCGGGATAAATGGTGCCCTGGGCCAACCAGCGGGCTCCATCCACCTTTTGGGCTTCCCGGTCAAACACCTCAATAAAGGTGCGGCCAATGGCTTTGCGCTTCAGCTCGGGGTCGGTGAGGCCGACCAGGGCCGCGTAAAATTCCGTTGAGGCATCCACGCCGCGCACGTTCAGGCCGAGGTCCTTATAGGAATGCAGCACCTGCTCGTACTCGTCCTGGCGCAGCAGCCCGTTGTTGACGAAAATGCCGTGCAGGCGGGGCCCGATGGCGCGGTGCAGCAGCAGGGCCGCCACCGAGGAATCAACGCCGCCGGAAAGACCCAGAATCACCTGGTCGGCGGGGCCGATGGTGTTTTCCAGGGCCAGCACCATGCTATCCACGAAGTGCTCGGGCGTCCAGTCGGCCGCGCAGCCGCAGATGTCCAGCACGAAGTTGCGCATCAGCAGCTTGCCTTCGGTGGAGTGGGTTACTTCGGGGTGAAACTGGATACCGTAGGTTTGCTGGCCCTGCACGTGGTAGGCGGCCACGGCCACTTCCGGCGTGCCGGCAATAATGTTGTAGCCCGAAGGTAAGCTCTTGATGGTATCGCCATGCGACATCCACACCTGCGAGTCGATGGTCAGGTCGCGCAGCAGGGGGCTGGCCGGGTCGAGGTGGTTGAGGCGGGCGCGGCCGTATTCCCGGATCGTAGCGGGCAATACTTCGCCGCCGCCCTGCTGGGCCAGCAGCTGGGCGCCGTAGCACACGCCCAGCACCGGCACCCGGCCCAGGTAGCGGCTCAGGTCGGGGTTGGGCGCTTCCGGGTCGCGCACTGAGCACGGCGAGCCCGAAAGCACGACGCCCCGGATGTCCTCAGTGAGGTCCGGGGCGCTGGTATAGGGGTGAATCTCGCAGTACACGTTCAGTTCCCGGATGCGGCGGGCAATGAGCTGGGTGTACTGGGAGCCAAAATCGAGAATCAGGATTTGTTCGGGCATGTGACAAAGGTAGGCAGGCGGGCGGAGGAGGCAAAATATCCGGTCCGTTACGGGGATCTTAGCAAAGCGAATATGATTCGATTCTGATATGATAGAACTTGGTGAATAAATATTGCGGGATAAATTGAAATAATAAAAATATTTGTTTGTATAATTACATCATTATTCTTTGCGGGCAGGCTTGCTGCCAGTGAAGGATCATCTTAAAACGCCCTGGTATGAAAAATATCCTTTACTCTTCCCTGATCCTGCTTGGTCTGTTGCCCCTGAGTGCTACCGCCCAGACTGATCAAACGTCGTCCGGGCGCCAACTGCCCCCCAAGTCGATAGCGGCCCTCACAATAACTGCCACCAGCGGTATCGCCCCCGGCGAAAACTCCGGCCGGCTGTTCGTCGGTACCGTGCTGAACGAAAAAGGCCGGCCGCTGGCGGGGGTGCTGGTTTCTGTCGGGCCCGGCAAAGATCAGGTGACGGTGACCAACGCGGAGGGCACCTATATGCTGCATTCAAGTGCCGCCAAGCCGCTGCTGCAGCTGCGGTATGCGGGCTACGAAGATGCTGAGCTGCGGCTGTCGAATCCGCAGCCGGTGACCTTTAATCTGGAACCCATCAGCGACTACAAACGCCAGCTGCGCAAGCAGAGCAAGGCCGCCGTGAAAGCCTTCTACAACAAATAGCCCTGCCGACTGCCCGATTCCTCCCCCGGGCGTCCCGTGAAGTGAAGCGGGTTCTTTGCTTTGCGGGGCGCTTTCCCGGTTGTCAGCAAACAGGACCGGCTAGCAGCAAGACAAGCAGCGGTTGCCGGCCGCGAGACGGAACCGGGTTTTGCCAACGGCACAAAATGAAAATACCGCCCCGGGGAAGTGCAGGCGATTACAGAAATGCCGCCCGCCCGTGGTTTTACCGGCTGGGACGGGGGGTGGAATTGGTTGAAAGAAAAGTATCGGAGGATATAACAATAAGTGGCTGATAGTTATTAGCTTAGTAGAACCCAGGCTATTGGTAGTCTGGAATTAAGCGAAATGCTTTTTTCCCTCCCTTTGTTTGCTGGTTTTATGAAAGCCTCCCTGCTTCTCTGCGGCGTACTGCTGCTGGCCTTGTTCTCGCGGTCAGCCACTGCTCAATCCGGAAATGGGCAACCCGTTGCGCGGGCCGACAAAGTCAGCCCGGCCTCCGCCCCGCCGATGGTGCGCTACATAACCGGCAAAGTGCTCAATCTGGATGGCCGGCCGCTGGCGGGAGCCACTGTTACCGTTGGGCTCCTGTCCGGTAAATCGCAGACCGGCATAGCCAACTCCCACGGAGAAGTGCTGGTTCAGACCACCGAGCCGGCTCTGACGGCTGCCGTAAGCTACGCGGGCTACCAGGCGGAGCAACAGAAACTAGAGGGCGCGCAGCCGTTTAGGTTTGCCCTGAAAGCCATACCGGGCTACCGGAAGGATCTGAAAAAGCGGAGCAAAGCGGCGGTGAAAGCCTTCCGGAAAGGCTGATAGCCAGTGGCGGCGAAAAAATAAATCCGCTGACTATCTGCGACAAAGCACCAAATAAAAGGAATTATCCCGCTCACCAGGGCCATTTGGCGGCGGATATAGTGTATATTTGTCCCGGCGAGTCAGAACGACCAGCTCCTGTTGAACTCCCCCAGGACCGGAAGGTAGCAAGGGTAAACGGTTGAGCGGTGCGATTTTGGCTCGCTTTTTTTTGCCCTGTTCCCAAGGCCCCAGGATAACCCCGCCGCGTTTGCCGGCAAACGGTTAGCTTTGGGGCATTCTTTTTTAATTCTCTGCCCGCATGAAGTTCTTCATTGATACCGCCAACCTCCAAGACATTCAGGAAGCCGTCGACCTCGGCGTACTCGATGGCGTGACGACCAATCCTTCCCTGATGGCCAAGGAAGGCATCAAGGGCCTGGACAACATCATGGCGCACTATCGGCAGATCTGTGAGCTGGTGGAAGGCGACGTGTCGGCCGAAGTTATTGCGGTGGATTTCGCGGAAATAGTGCGCGAGGGCGAAATGCTGGCCGATCTGCACCCCAACATCGTGGTGAAGGTGCCCATGACCCGCGACGGGGTAAAGGCCATCCGCTACTTCTCCGAAAAAGGCATTAAAACCAACTGCACGCTGATTTTCTCGGCCGGTCAGGCGTTGCTGGCCGCCAAAGCCGGGGCCACCTACGTGTCGCCTTTCGTGGGCCGCCTCGATGATATCGGGCACGACGGCCTGCAGCTGGTGGAGCAGATCGTGCAGATTTTCAGCAACTACGGCTACCCCACCCAGGTGCTGGCCGCTTCCGTGCGCCACATACCCCACCTGATTCAGTGCGCCGAAATCGGCGCCGACGTGGTGACCTGCCCGCTGAGCGTAATTACGGGCCTGCTCAAGCACCCGCTGACCGACAGCGGCCTGGCTACCTTCCTGGCCGACCACAAGAAAGTAAATGGCTAATTCATAATGGGTGAAATGAGAAAAATGGGCTGAATGTGCTCCGGCGTCATTTTCACATTTTTCACATTTTCACATTTCCCACATTATAAGTCCATGTACATCATCAAAGTAAAGGGCAAGGCCAAAATTCCGGACTACATTCAGCTGCGGGACGAGAACTTCGTGCTCATTGCCTACTTCCGCGCCGACCGACCGCTGAAGGACCTGCACCGCTATGGGCTGGAAAACAAGGAAACGGAACTGGCGGCCGTCATCGCCGGGCTGGAGTTCGGCAAGCTGCAGAAGCTGGAAATTTGAGTAGAGTGCTTAGTGCTTCGTTGTTAGTGACTGGATCATTCTGGTTTAGCCAGAATAGGTTTTGACCATCCTCTGCTGCCTAAGCACCAAGCACCAAGCACCAAGCACCAAAAAGATGGCCGTTATTGAATTGCACGAGGTGTTCGTGATGCAGGACGTGAATACGGTGCTGCAGAAAGTGTCGTTCACGCTGGAAAAGGGCGAGTTTGCCTACCTCGTGGGCCGCACCGGCTCGGGCAAAAGCTCTTTGCTTAAAACCCTGTACGCCGACCTGCCGGTGGGGGCCGGGGCGGCCACCGTAGCCGGCTACGCCCTACCCAAGCTAAGCAGCGGCAAAGTGCCGTTTCTGCGCCGCAAGCTGGGTATCATCTTCCAGGATTTCCAGCTGCTGTTCGACCGCACGGTGGCCGAAAACCTGCTGTTCGTGCTCAAGGCCACCGGCTGGAGCGGCAAGGCCAAGATCCAGCAGCGCATTTCGGAGGTGCTGATGCGGGTGGGGCTGGCGGGCTCGGCCAGCAAGATGCCCCACCAGCTTTCGGGCGGCGAGCAGCAGCGCGTGGTTATTGCCCGGGCCCTGCTCAACGAGCCGCTGCTGCTGCTGGCCGACGAGCCCACCGGCAACCTCGACCCCGACGTGGCCGACAGCATTATGCGCCTGTTCGTGGAAATCAACAACTCCGGCACGGCCGTGCTCATGGCCACGCACAACTACCAGATTATCCGCCAATACCCGAAGCGGGTGCTGAAGTGCGAAAACGGCCAGCTGATCGACTCCGCCGTCACGCCGTTTCAACTAAAAACGGAGAATTAAGAACTACTTACAGCGGTTTCATGATCGGTGTACATGTAGCGGCGCGACCCTTCGCGGCTCCTCGTTGAACGAGGCTCATCCGTTGCCGTTCTGGCAGGAAACGCGAAGTATCGCGTCTCTACACCGCATCTATACCGTTCGCGAAACCGCTATAACGCGACCCGGCGTAACTCCCACGACCTTACAGCAGGGCAAGGACACCCCCCCGGCAATTCTTAATTTTTAATTGTTAATTCTTAATTGGAAACAGGGCTTTCGATACTGATTCCGGTGTACAACCGCGACGTGACGGTGCTGGTCAGCGACCTGCTGGAGCAAGCGGCGGACTGGGGCGGGCCGGTGGAGATTCTGTGCTTTGATGATGGCTCCGCGCCGGAATTCCGCGAGCTGAATGCCTTGCTGGCCGCGTGGCCAATGGTTTGCTACGTGGAGCTGCCGCATAATGTAGGCCGGGCCGCCATCCGCAACCGCCTTGCCGCCGCTGCCCACCATGGGTGGCTGCTGCTGCTCGACAACGATAGTCTGCTGCCCGACGACCAGTTCCTGACCCGCTACGCCGACGCCCACGCTCTGGCCCCGGTGCTGGTAGGCGGCACCATCTACGAGTTTGCGCCGCCCGCCGACCCCCGGCTATATCTGCGCTGGTGCTACGGCCGGGAGCGGGAAGCGCGCCGGGCCAGCGTGCGCCAGCAGGAACCGCACGCCCAGCTCACGCTCAACAACCTGCTGATCCGGACTGCCATCTTTCGTCGGTTCGGCCTCGACGAAAGCCTGACCCGCTACGGCCACGAAGACACCAAGTTCGGGTGGCGGCTGCGGGAAGCCGGCATTGCCGTACGCCACCTCGACAACCCCGTGCTCCACGATGGGCTGGAGCCCGCCGAGGACTTTCTGCACAAGACGCACGATGCCGTGCGTAATCTGGCGCTGCTGTATCGTACCGAAGGGTTGGGAACCGATACGCGCCTGCTCCGCATGGCTTTGCGCCTGGAGCAAAATGGCCTGAGCGGGCTGGTGCGACCTGCCCTGACCGCGCTGGAACCAGTCTTCCGCCGCAATCTACTGTCCGGCAAGCCCGGCCTGCGGCACCTGGATATGCTGAAGCTAGGCTGGCTTCTGCAGGCTCTGTACCGGCCTGCTGAGAAATAAGAAAGGCCCGTCACTCTTCGTAACGGGCCTTTCTTATTTCTCAGTAATCTGACTTATTAGTCGTTGTCCGTATTCTTCACTTCGGACTTCACTTCCTTGTAGGCCCCTTTTACGGCACTACCTACCTTACTGCCCACTTTGGCGGCACCCTGGCCTACGTCTTTGCCGGTTTCCTTTACATCGGAGGCAGTATTGCGGGCCGCCTGACCTACGGCACCGCGCTCGTCGGCGGTGCGGGCGTTCATTTCGTTGGCTTCGCCCCGAACCTCGGCGGCTCCCTGCGAAACCCGGGCTTCCGACTTATCAAACGACTTAAAGGCGGCGTATTTCAGCTTCTCCTTCTGAATCTCGGCCAGATCGTTGGCGGGAATGTCGCCTTTCACCACGTCGTAGGCTTCATCCAGGGCGCGCCACTCGGCATTGATGTTTTTCCAGTCGTTGATATCGTACTTGTCCTCGTTCAGCTTCACGCTCTGCACGAAAGCTTCGTAGGTGGCCCGGGCATTGGCCGCCGTGACTTTGCTGGCCGGGTTGCTGGGTTTGTAGTACTGACCCATCACCGCCGTGGTAGCCATGCCGCCGGCGCTGCGGTTGCGCCAGGCCATGTCGCGCTGGTCGTAGGCCGTGGTGTAGCGGGTGCGCAGCTGCTCGATTTCCTGGCGGCGGGCGTCGTCGTACTGGCCGGCATACTGGTCAACGGCGGCTACCTTGGTATCGAAATCGGCCTTGAGCCGGGCCGTTTCGGCATTGTAGTCGGCTTCGGTAGCCGTGGCGGCGTTGCCGGCGCTGGTTTCTACCGTCGCTACGTAGTCTTTAAAGTTCGTGTAGGCCTGGTCGCTATCCTGGGATACTTCCTTTTTTTCGGCCTGGGAGCAGCTGGTCTGGGTGAAAGTGAGGCCGCCGATGGTGAGCAGCGCGGCCAGGGTATGGAGGGTTATGGTTTTCTTAAACATGGCAGGAGGTGTTGAAGGGAGAGAATATAGCAGCAGTCAAATGCTACGCTGCCCAACTAAACGGAAGCTCCGGCGCGGGGTTGCATCGCGCGGCCGAGAACAGGCATCAGCTGGGGGTACTATCTTTGGCTTTTACCCTTCAGCCGCTGCCCTTGCCCACGCCTTCTTCCCCGGTCTCACCAATCCAGATGCTGGACCTGGCGGCCCAGCACGCCGCCATTCAACCGGAGCTGGACGAAGCCCTGCGCCACACGCTGCACGAAGCCGCCTTTATCCAGGGGCCGGCCGTAGGGGAGTTTGCCCAAGAGCTGAGCGACTACCTCGGCGGCCCCCACATCGTTCCCTGCGCCAACGGCACCGACGCGCTCCAGCTGGCGCTAATGAGCCTGAGCCTGCCGGCCGGGGCCGAAATCATCATGCCCGCCTTCACCTACGTGGCCACGCTGGAAGCGGCCGCCATCCTGGGATTGCGCCCCGTACCCGTAGACGTGCGGCCCGACACGTTCAACCTCGATCCGGCGGCGGTAGAGGCGGCTATTACGCCCCGCACCGGCGCCATCATCGTGGTTCATCTGTTCGGGCAGTGCGCTGATCTGCCGGTGCTGCTGTCCATAGGGGAGAAGTACGGCGTACCCCTTATTGAAGACAATGCCCAGGCCATTGGGGCCACCTGCCAGCTGGCTGATGGCCGGCGGGTGGCGGCCGGCACGGCGGGCTACGCGGGCACCACCTCGTTTTTTCCCTCCAAAAACCTCGGGGCCCTCGGCGACGGTGGGGCCCTGTTCACGCAGGATGCGGCGCGGGCCCAGCTCCTGCGCCAGCTCGCCAACCACGGCCAGACCCGCAAGTACCACCACGAGTACATCGGCCTCAACTCCCGCCTCGACACCCTGCAGGCGGCCCTGCTGCGCGTAAAGCTGCGCCACCTGCCGGCCTGGACCGCCCGCCGTCAGCGCCTCGCCGATCAGTACGATTCGGCTCTGGCGGACGTAGCCGGTCTGCGCGTTCCGGCCCGGGACCCGCGCAGTACGCACGTCTTTCACCAGTACACGCTCATTGTGGAAGAAGCGGCAAGTGGCTCCAACCGTCGCGACGAGCTACAGCGGTTTTTGCAAGAGCGCGGCATTCCCAGCGTCGTGTATTACCCCTTGCCCAACCACCTCCAGCCGGCCTACGGCTACCTGGGCTACCGGGCCGGGCAGTTTCCGGTGGCCGAGCGCCTGTGCCGCACGGTGCTGTCGGTGCCTATTCATCCCACGCTAAGCGACGAGCAGGTGGCGTACGTGGCGCAGACGATCCGGCAATTCTGACGAACGGGCCAAACCGATAAGTTTTGGGCGCGTGCAGCGGAAGCAGCCGGTTCGCGCTACATTCGCAGCCTGTGAGCAACATTCTTCCCGCCGTTCGTTTCGCCATCTGCGGCGTGGGCCACATCGGCCGCCGCCACGCCACCTTCGTCCAGAACCACCCCGGAGCGGAGCTGGTGGCCCTGATCGATATTCTGCCCGTCCGTCAGGCGGCCCTGGCCGCGGAATTTCCCGGCGTGCCGTTTTTTCTCTCCCTGGCCGACTATCTGGCTCAGGGCCCCGCCGCCGACGTGCTGACGGTGGCCACGCCCAACCATCTGCACGCGCCCCAGGCCATTCAGGGGTTGAAGCACGGCCTACACGTTGTTATTGAAAAGCCTATTGCGTTGCGGAAGGTTGATGCCGAGGCCATCGTGCATACGGCCCTGCAAACCGGCCGCCTCGTGTTTGGGGTGATGCAGAACCGCTACTCGCCGCCCGCCGCCTGGCTCAAGCAGGTGTACGACGAAGGCCGGCTGGGGCAGATCTACCTCGTGCAGCTCAACTGCTTCTGGAACCGCGACGCCCGCTACTACCAGCCCGACGGCTGGAAAGGCCGGCAGGAGCAGGACGGCGGCACGCTCTTCACCCAGTTCAGCCACTTCGTCGATCTGCTCTACTGGGTGTTCGGCGACATCACCAGCATCACGGCCCGCTTCCGCGACTTCAACCACGCCGGCCTCACCGACTTCGAGGACTCCGGCCTGGTGACCTTCGACCTGGTGCGCGGCGGCAGCGGTACCTTGCAGTACAGCACCGCCGTCTGGGACCGGAACCTGGAAAGCTCCCTGACGGTGGTAGCCGAACACGGCAGCCTGCGCATCGGCGGGCAGTACATGGACAAAGTCGAGTACTGCCACCTGCGCGACTACCAGCTGCCTGAACTGCCGCCCACCAACCCCGCCAACGACTACGGCCCCTACCAGGGCAGCGCCGCCAACCACGTGCAGGTGATAGAGAATGTGGTGGATACGGTACAGAAACGCAGCTTCGCCACGACCAACGCGCTGGAAGGCATGAAGGTGGTGGAGATTATCGAGCGGGTGTATAGTTTGAAGTGAGAACCAGTTCGCCAAAATGACTGTATCTTCATCGTATTCTTTTCCATCAGCTATGAGCCGCACGGACACGATTCTGCAGGAAATTGCTTCGCTGACTCCCCACGAGCTAGAGCTGGTGTATCAGGAAATCCTGAAGCGGCGGAGCAACCGGGTAGCGGAGGTGTTAGACCGCCATCGGGGTAAAGGTCAGGGCGTATGGACCACCGATGCCCAGCAGTATGTAAATCAGCTGCGCGCCGACGACCGTGAGTAAACTGTTCTTTGACACGGCCCCGTTTATTTACCTGGTCGAAAACCACCCCGATTTCTACCGGCCCGTCGCTGGCTACCTGACGCAGGTAGTAGGGGGCGGCGCAGTGCTGGTTACCAGCGTACTTACCTACACCGAGTTTTGCGTAAAACCTGAGCAGCTGGGGCGTCCGGATGTAATTCTGGACTTCGACGCACTATTACGGGACCTGGACATTCAAGTGCTTGATATACCGTTGGCTGTGGCTACGCTGGCTTACAAGCTGCGGGCGAAGTACTCATTTTTGAAAGGCATGGATTCGCTGCAAGTGGCCAGCGCCCTTCACGCCGGCTGCAGCCAGTTTCTAACAAATGATAAGAAATTGAAGAGTGTGCTGGAAATACAGGTAGTCGTGGTAGCTGACTTATAATGGCTGCGCTCCGCTGCTCTCGTTAGCATCTTTGAGCGGCGCAAATGAAATCGTTCACCGAGAAGACGCGAAGGGTCGCGTCGCTAGACCGTTCGTGAAACCGCTACATGTCCTTCCCCGACCAGCAGGCCTACGACGAGCTGCACGCCTGGCAGCAGCAGATGCAGCGGCCCCCGTCGCTGCTGAACCGCGTGGCCCGGCGGGTGCAGACGCGGCTCAATGCCCTGCTGCCGGAGAAAGTGCACCAGGCCCTTACTTCGGCTATTAAGCAGATGGTGCGCGGCGTGCTGTTCGGCTCCACCCACACCACCCGCAAGCCCATTCTGGAAGCTTCGCTGGCGGCCCGCGAAATAGCCGTGCGCGACCATATCCGCTACTACCGCACCACGGCCGCGGCCGAAGGAGCTCTGACCGGCGCGGGCGGCTTCCTGCTCGGCCTGGTCGATTTTCCCCTCCTGCTCAGCCTTAAGCTCAAGCTGCTCTTCGACATTGCGGCGCAGTACGGCTACGATGTGACGGACTACTCCGAGCGGCTCTACCTGTTGCACATTTTCCAGCTGGCCTTCAGCAGCCAGCACAGCCGCAACGAAACCTACCGCCGCCTCGCCGACTGGGAAACCTACCGCCACACCCTGCCCACCGACGTCCACGAGTTCGACTGGCGCACCTTCCAGCAGGAGTACCGCGACTACATCGACCTGGCCAAGATGGCCCAGCTTGTGCCCGTAATCGGGGCGGCCGTGGGCGCCGTGGCCAACTACCGCCTCATCGGGCAGCTCGGCATCACGGCCATGAACTGCTACCGGATGCGCTACTTCGCGGCGCAGCCGCCGACACTGCTCACGTAGCAGCACCGCGGCTTTACACCCTTCAGAACGACACGGTGAGCTTATGAAGCTGTTTAAGAAGTCGGTTTCGGGTCATGCTGAGCGCAGTCGAAGCATCTTGCTCGCGTCGTTGAACGGCTCCGATGACGCGAGCGAGATGCTTCGGCTGCGCTCAGCATGACCGTCTGGAGTGTTTCGAACGACTTCCTGAACAGCTTCTATATAAAGCCGCCCGCGTTGATGATTGCGTGGTGACCAAACAGCAGCGACAGCGAGGCAACGACCGGCAGACCCCAGTGAGCACCAGCAGTTTTTAGGTCACTACCAAACGCGTACTGGAAATTGGCTTGCAAATCCCAGGTATACGGACTTACCTTTGCCGCATCAATTCTTTATCCCAAAGGATTGTTTTTATAGAGAGGCGCTGAGAGACAGGCTCTGTGACGCGCCGGCAACCATCCGCAACTGCGGGCAAGGTGCCAATTCCTGACCATATAAAAACAAGTTGCCGTGGACGCTGCCAACACTTCCCCCGTTTTCTCTGCTGCTTTCGATGCCCGGCATCGGTCGTGTGGTACCTGTGGTACCCGACTGATGTGTACGCGCCCGGCGGATATGGGCTGTTGTTGTTGTCGGGCGTAACGTTTCCGGTACCCTCCTCGGGCGGGACTAAGCGGGCGGAAGGGCGGTTGATCCGCTGCCGGCTCCCGCTTTTCCGGCTGCTTTAGCGGCCTCCTTTCCTTTCGTGGTTTTTGCCCGGCTACCGGGCCCCCGCTCGTCGTGGGGCTTGTTGCCCTGAGCCGTTAAGGTCGCTCCTCAGTCCGGGAGTCCGCCGGGGTTTTCCGCGACCACGCAGGTGCCGAAGTGCCGCCGCCAGAAACGCCCGGACCCGCCGGTTGACCGCCCCGAAGCAGGGGCCCTGCTGCCAAACTCCCCTTTCATTCCTGGTCCGGCCATTTACCCGACTGACGGGCCGTTTATCTCCTCTTTTACTTCAACTTCTGCTGCGTATGTCATCTTCCCCCAAGCCCATTGGCATCTATTTCGAGCACCCCGAATGGTTTAAGCCGCTCTTCGCCGAGCTGGACCGCCGCGGGCTGCCCTACGAGAAAATAGACGCCGCCCATCACCTCTTTAACCCGGCCGAAAAGGAGAGCCGCTACAGCTTGGTAGTGAACCGCATGAGCTCTTCGGCCTACCTGCGCGGGCACGGCCAGGGCATTTTTCACACGGCCGGGTTTGCCACCCACCTCGAGCGGATTGGTACGCGCATCATCAACGGCTCGGCCGCCACGGCCATCGAAACCAACAAGGCCCGGCAACTCTCGCTGTTTGAGTCCCTGGGGCTGAAATATCCCAAGTCCCTGGTGATAAACCACGCTTCGCGGGCCGTGGACGCGGCTAAGGAGCTGCGCTTTCCCATCGTGGTGAAGGTGAACATCGGGGGCAGCGGCGCGGGCATCATCCGCTTCGACACGCCCGAGGGCCTGCAGGCCGCCGTAGACGCCGACCAGATTGACCTGGGCATCGACCAGACCGCCCTGGTGCAGGAGTACGTGACGCCCCGCGGCGGCAACATCCACCGCGTGGAAATGCTGGACGGCAAGTTTCTCTACGCCATGAAAGTGTTTACCACCGGCGAAAGCTTCAACCTCTGCCCGGCCGAAATCTGCCGGATTCCGGAGGAGCAGTCGGCGGAGTTCTGCCTGACGGAAGCGCCCAAAAAGGGCATTCAGGTGGAAGCCTTCACGCCGCCGGCCGAGGTGATTGCCGCCGTGGAGCTCATCGTGGCCGCCGCCGGAATCGACGTGGGCGGCATCGAATACCTGATTGATGACCGCACCGGCGACGTGCTGTTTTACGACATCAACGCCCTGTCCAACTTCGTGGCCGACGCCGTGAACGTGGTCGGCTTCGACCCTTACGCCCGCTTCGTGGACTACCTGGAAACCCAGCTGCCGGGGGCGGCCACGCCGGCTGCGGCGCAAGCTGAATTCGCTACCGTTTAAACCACCCCGCCATGAAATTTGGATATTGGATGCCCGTTTTTGGGGGCTGGCTGCGCAACGTCGAAGACGAGCAGATGCCCACCGACTGGAGCTACGTGAAGCAGCTGGCCCAGCGCAGCGAGTCGCTCGGCTACGATCTGACGCTGATTGCCGAGCTGTACCTGAACGATATCAAAGGCCCCGAAGCGCCGGCCCTGGAGGCCTGGAGCACGGCCGCCGCGCTGGCCGCCGTGACTAAGGAGCTGGAAATAATGGTGGCCGTGCGCCCCACGTTTCACCAGCCGGCGCTGCTGGCCAAGCAGGCCGCCAACATCGATTTGATTGCCCCCGGCCGGTTGTCGCTGAACGTGGTGTCGAGCTGGTGGCGGGATGAGGCCACCAAGTACGGCCTGCACTTTGAGCAGCACGACGACCGGTACGCCCGCACCCGGGAGTGGCTCGACGTGGTGACCAACGTGTGGAAGCAGGATCATTTCAGCTACGAGGGCAAGTATTATCAGGTGACCGACAACGTGCTGCAACCCAAGCCCGCCAAGGCCCCGTTCCTGTATGCCGGGGGCGAATCGGAAGCGGCCAAGGACCTGATTTCCAGCCAGTGCGACGGCTATGTGATGCACGGCGACTCGCCGGAGCAAATCGGGGCCCGCATTGCCGACATGCGCCGCCGCCGCGAGCAGAAAAGCCTGCCGCCGATGAAGTTCGGCGTGGCCGGCTACACCATCGTGCGCGACAACGAGCAGGACGTAAAAAAGGAGCTGGACCGCATCACCAACGTGAAGGCTTCCGCCGCCGGCTTCGGTAACTACCAGCAGTGGCTGGCCGGCACCCAGCTCGAGCAGCAGGTGTCATTGCACGACTATTCCGTATCCAACCGGGGCCTGCGCACCGGCCTCACGGGCACGTCGGCGCAGCTCCAGGACCGGATTGGGGCCTTTGAGGCCGTCGGCGTCGACTTCTTTCTGCTGCAAGCCAGCCCGCAGCTGGAGGAAATGGAGCGGTTCTCGGAATCGGTTATTCGGGTGCTGGCCTAACTGCGCATACCCGCGCGCCGGGCTTGCCCGGCAGGGGCAGGCCCGGCGTAATTCAGGGGGCCGGAATCGGCTCCTTTTCATTCATGCAGGCAGGCGCCTGCGGCCCCGCCCGACGCCTGTTTATTTTGCCTTATGCTTAAAAAATCACTGGCCATGCTTCGTCTGGAAGCGGCCGAAACGGGAGCCCATACCCTCAAAAGAAGTCTGGGCGGCTTCAGCCTGATTACCATTGGTATCGGCGTTATCATCGGGGCGGGCTTGTTTTCGCTCACCGGCATTGCGGCGGCCAACAATGCCGGCCCGGCCGTCACGCTGTCGTTTCTGGTAGCGGCCCTGGGCTGCGCGTTTTCGGCCCTGTGCTACGCCGAATTTGCCTCCATGGTGCCGGTGGCGGGCTCGGCCTACACCTATTCCTACGCCACCATGGGCGAGCTGTTCGCCTGGATTATCGGCTGGGACCTGATCCTGGAATATTCCGTGGGCGCGGCCACGGTGGCCATCAGCTGGTCGCAGTACCTGGTGCGGGTGCTGGCCAAGTTTGACCTGCACATTCCGGCCCAGCTGGTGATGTCGCCGTTTGAAAAGGCCACGCTGGCCGACGGCTCCGTGATATCCGGGGTGGTGAACGTGCCGGCCATGCTGATTGTGCTGGCCATCACGGCTATCATCATCCGCGGCACGTCGGGCTCGGCGTGGTTTAACGCGCTGGTGGTCACGCTGAAAGTAGCCGTGGTGCTGGTGTTCATTGCCCTGGGTTGGCAGTACATCGATCCGGCCAACTACCAGCCTTACATTCCGCAGAATACGGGCACGTTCGGCGAGTTCGGGCTGAGCGGGATTCTGCGCGGGGCGGGCGTGGTGTTCTTTGTGTTCATCGGCTTCGACATCGTGGCCACCATGGCCCAGGAAACCAAGAACCCGCAGAAGAATATGCCCATCGGCATCATCGGCTCCCTGCTGGTCTGCACCGTGCTGTTCGTGCTCTTCGGCCACGTGCTGACGGGCGTCGCCAACTACACCGAGTTCAAGAACAGCGCCGCGCCGGTGGCCATTGCCATCGAAAAAACGCCCTACGCCTGGCTGAGCTCGGCCATCATCGTGGCCATTCTTATCGGCTATACCTCGGTTATTCTGGTCGATCTGATGGGGCAGAGCCGGGTGTTCTTCTCCATGTCGAAAGACGGGCTGCTGCCGAAGGTATTCTCCGAAGTCCACCCTATTTTCCGCACGCCCCACAAGTCGAATCTGCTGCTGGGTTTGTTCATCAGCCTGTTCGCGGGCTTCGTGCCGATTTCGGTGGTGGGCGAGATGACCAGCATCGGCACGCTGCTGGCTTTCGTGATGGTGTGCCTGGGCGTACTGATCATGCGCAAAAAGGAGCCCGACGCCCCGCGCGGCTTCCGCACGCCCTGGGTACCCGTGGTGCCCATCCTCGGCATCCTGACCTGCCTGCTGATGATGGTGTCGTTGCCGCTCGATACCTGGCTGCGGCTGTTCGGGTGGCTGGCTATCGGGCTGGCTATCTACTACGGCTACGGCAAAAAGCACAGCAAGCTGCGCCAGGCAGCGGAAGCTAAGTTGGTAACAGCTAACAAGTAATCGGCTGTCATCCTGAGCAGCGCGAAGGACCTTCCTCTTCGGCCCCGCGAAACGTCATGCCATATAAAAAGCCCTTTCCTGCGCTACAGGGCTTGTCCTTACCCAAAACTCAAAAGCCCTTCCAGCCATGTGGCTGGAAGGGCTTTTGAGTTTTGGTTGAGTCCCCGATTCGCAGCTTTTCAAATGGCGTTAGCTGTCAAAAAAGTACATTTTTGCTACTGCTGAACAGCCAGAAAAAGATTTGGGTAAGGACAAGTCCTGCGCTACAGGGAAGGGCTTTTTATGTTGAAGCAAGCTGGTTAGCGAAAGGAGGAAGGTCCTTCATTCCGCTCCGCTGCATTCAGGATGACAGACGATTTTTTGGTGCTGCTGAACAGGAAACTACATAAACAGCTTCCGCAACGCCCACAGGCTCCACACGATTACCATCAGCCCCACGCCCACGAGCATCCAGCGGGTGGGGATGCGGCCGGCCATCCGGGCGGCCAGGGGCGCGGCGGCCACGCCACCCACGATCAGGCCCAGCACAATCTGCCAGTGGGTGATGCCGATGGTGGCGAAGAAGGTGAGGGCGCTGGCGAAAGTCACGAAGAACTCGGCTACGCTCACCGAGCCGATAACGTACTGCGGCGTACGGCCGCCGGCAATGAGGGTGCTGGTCACCAGCGGGCCCCAGCCGCCGCCGCCAAACGAGTCGAGGAAGCCGCCGGCCGCGGCCAGCAAACCCAGCTTCTTATGCTTGGTGCGCTTGCCGGGCTTGCTGAAGGCCTTGAACAGAATGCGCAGCCCGAGCAGCAGCAGGTACACGGCCAGCAGGGGCTTGACGTAGCCGGCGTACTGCTCGCCGAAGCGCGACAGCAGATACGCGCCCGTCACGGCGCCCAGCACCCCCGGAATCAGCAGCACCTTGAACAGGCGCTTGTTCACGTTGCCAAACCGGTAGTGGTGGTAGCCCGACGCGCCGCTGGCAAACATTTCGGCGGTGTGAATGCTGGCACTCACGGCTGCCGGCGCAATGTTCATGCTCATCAGGCTGATGGCCGTGACGACGCCGTAGCCCATGCCCAGCAGCCCGTCGATCAGCTGAGCGCCGAAGCCGATGGCCACGAATACGTAGAACATCTTCGCGGTGGTGGCCACGTCCCAGGCCTGCTGCCAGGTAACGTAGTAGGAGAGGATGTTGAAGCACAGCATGGCCGCAAACGCCAGCAGCGACAGCGTGGCCAGCCGCCGCCACTGGGCCGCCGCCGGCGACTCGTCGGCCAGGCCATCCAGCCGCTCCGTCGGCACGGCGTTGAGCGGCTTCACCCGCTGCGCAAAGTTGCCCCCCAGCTTGCTGCGAACGGCGGTCAGGTGCCGGAGCACCCGGTGCAGCTCGTCGGGTAGCGTCTCGTCGAGTACCAAGCGCAGCCGCCTGGCCACGGCGGGCAGCTTACCGTTGGTGGAAATGGCAATTTTCAGGTCGCCTTTCTGCACGATGGAGCCCAGGTCAAAGTCGGACTCGGCGGGGGTGTCGGCCACGTTGCAGAGCAGGCGCTGGGCCGTGGCGTGGGCCTTGACGAGGCGGTTGACGGCGGCATCGTTGGTGGCCGCAAACACGATATCGTGCCCCAGCAGGTCCTGCGGGTCGTAGGGTTTCTCGCGCAGCTGCACGTGCGGGTACTTCGCCGTGAAAGCCAGAATTTCGGGCCGGAAGGTTTCGCTGACTACCGTCACGGCCGTGGCGGGGCTGTTGCCAAGAATAGCCGTGAGCTTTTCCAGCCCTGCCGCGCCGCCGCCCACGAGCAGCACCCGCAGGTTTTCCAGCTTCAGAAAGATGGGAAACAACGCGTTGGTGGCGGGCAGGGCTGCCAGCACCGACCCTGGCGGCGGCAGGCCGGCAGGTAAAGGAGTGGACGGGGTCATGGTTGAGGTAGTAGAAGGGCGGAGCGGCCGAAGCCGGGGGGAAAAGATAGTCAGAATCGGATTAACCCATTGATAGATTTAAGGTTAGCGGCCGCGGCCGGCCGGGGGGGAACCCGCCGGGGCGCGTCGTCCCCCGGCCGACGTAGTCAGGGCTATGGGGATGGGGGTACGCAGCCAGAACCAACTAAGGGTCAGTTTTATACGTCAATCCGCGACTCCGGAGGCAACCAGGAGCCGGCTAAATCGTGACACCCAGGGGCCCGGGCACGAAGCTGTTCGGTACGGTTTCCACCATGCCGGCAGCCAGCGTATCCCCGCTCAGCTCATCTACCAGGATAAAGGCCCCCGTCGCGCGGTTGTGCTGGTAGGCATCAACCACCAGGGGGGCGGCCGTTTTGAGGCGGATGCCCACGATGTCGTTGAGCTGGGCCGATTCGGTGGCGGCGCGGTCGTAGGTACGCACGTTCACCTGGTAGTCAATGGCCGTGACCACCGCCTTAACTACCGCCGAGTGGTGCTGCACCAGCAGCTTACGACCGGGCCACAGCGGCTGCTCACTCATCCAGCATACGGTGGCTTCCAGCTCCCTGGTTACGCGCACCGAGCTGCCCACTGGCACGATGGAGTCGCCGCGGCTGATGTCGATGTCGTCGCGCAGGCGCAGGATTACGGCCTGGGGCGCGGCGGCGGTTTCCACTTCCCGCTGGTCCACCTCAATGGCCTCAATCACCGACTCCCGGCCCCCGGGCAGGATCTGAACCCGGTCGCCGCGGCGGTATTCGCCGCTGTGGATGCGGCCGGCGTAGCCGCGGTAGTCGGGGTAGTCGGCGGTCTGGGGGCGAATAACGAACTGCACCTGAAAGCGGGGCTCGCCAATAGCTGCTTCCTCAAAGGCCGGCACGCTTTCCAGGTGTTCGAGCAAGCTGGGGCCGGCGTACCAGGGCAGGTTTTTGGAGCGCGTCACGATGTTGTCGCCGAGCAGGGCGCTGAGCGGAATGGCCGTCACCTGGGGCAGTTGGAGCTGGTCGGCCACGGCGGCGTAGTCGGCTACGATCTGGTCGAACACCGTTTCGTCGTTGCCCACCAGGTCCATCTTGTTCACGGCCAGCACGAAGTGGCGGATGCCCACGAGCGAGGCAATGAGGGCGTGGCGGCGGGTCTGCTCCACCACGCCCTGACGGGCATCGACCAGCACGATGGCCAGATCGGCGGTGGAGGCGCCCGTGACCATGTTGCGGGTGTACTGCACGTGGCCGGGCGCGTCGGTGATGATGAACTTGCGGCGGGGCGTGGTGAAGTACTTGTAGGCCACGTCGATGGTGATGCCCTGTTCCCGCTCGGCGCGCAGGCCGTCGGTGAGCAACGCCAGGTCCACGGTGCCGTGCACGGTAGGCCGGTTTTCCAGCGCCGCCAGCACGTCCAGCGACACGGAGTCGGAGTCGTAGAGCAAACGGCCAATCAGCGTACTCTTGCCGTCGTCGACGCTGCCGCAGGTGATAAATCGGAGAAGGTCCACTGGTTACTGTGATGAATGTGATGAATGTGGAGAATAGGGAGAATGGGCTGGATGTGGGAATGGGTGAAATGTGATTAATGAATTTTCGGTCGGCGCTAGGTGCTACGACCGTTTCATTCCTCCCATTTTCACATTCACCGCATTGCCCACATTATTAAAAATAACCGTTCCTTTTCCGGTCTTCCATGCCGGCTTCGGAGATGTTGTCGTCGAGGCGGGTGGCGCCCCGCTCACTGACTTTGGCCTGGAGCAAATCCTCAATGATGTCGTCGATGGTGGCCGCGTCGCTTTCCACGGCGGCGGTGCAGGTCGAGTCGCCCACGGTGCGGAAGCGCACCTGGCGCTCCACGATTTCGTCGGTTTCGTCGAGGTGCAGGTGCTCATTGAGGCCCAGCAGCTGGCCGCTGGGCAGCACCACGCAGGTGCGCGGGTGGCCGAAGTAGATGCTGGGCAGGGCAATGTTTTCGCGCTGAATGTAGTGCCACACGTCGAGCTCGGTCCAGTTCGAAATCGGGAACACGCGCACGTTCTCGCCCCGCTGGATGCGGCCGTTATAGATGTTCCAGAGCTCGGGCCGCTGACGTTTGGGGTCCCACTGCCCAAACTCGTCGCGCACCGAGAAGATGCGCTCCTTGGCCCGGGCCTTTTCCTCGTCGCGGCGGGCCCCGCCAATGCAGGCGTCGAACCCGAACTCCTCGATGGTTTCGAGCAGCGTATAGGTTTGCAGCGGGTTGCGGCTGGGGAATTTGCCGCCCGGCTCGCGCAGGCGCTGCCGCCGGATGGTGTCTTCCACGCTGCGCACGATCAGCTTTTCGCCCAGCTCGGCGGCCAGCTGGTCGCGGAAGGCCAGCACCTCGGGGAAGTTGTGGCCGGTATCGACGTGGACCAGCGGAAAGGGGAAGCGGCCGGGGCGGAAGGCTTTTTCAGCCAGCCGCGTCAGCACGATGGAGTCTTTACCGCCCGAAAACAGCAGGGCCGGCCGCTCAAACTGGCCCGCCACTTCCCGCAGGATGTGAATGGCTTCGGCTTCCAGCCGGTCGAGGTAATCGAAATGGAGGGTACTCATAGGATCTGTTCTGGCGGGGCCTCACCCCCCGGCCCCCTCTCCGAAAGAGAGGGGGAGCCTGACGATTGTCAGCGCAGACCTTGGGGCCTGCTGGCCGGGGAGAGGTGAAATGTTGGTTTCCGTTAAATTCTTGGGGGGGAGCTTCACTACTCACTACTCACTACCACCTCCGGGTCGGGGCCGTTGTGGGTACCGTGCAGGCCGCACTCTTTGGCCGACTGATCTTCCCACCACCAGCGTCCGGCCCGGAAATCCTCGCCGGCTTTGATGGCCCGGGTGCAGGGGGCGCAGCCGATGCTCACGAAGCCCTGCTGGTGCAGCGGGTTGAACGGAATGCCATGGGCATGCACAAATTCCCAACACTGCTCCCAGGTCCAGTCGAACAGCGGATGAACTTTGATGAGCCGGTGGCCGCCGTCCCACTCCACTGCGTGCATATCGTGCCGGTTGACCGACTGCTCGGCGCGGATGCCGGTAATCCAGGCCTGCTGCCCGGCCAGGGCCCGATTCAGCGGCTCCACTTTGCGGATGCCGCAGCACTCTTTGCGGTTTTCGACGCTATCGTAGAAGCTGTTCGGGCCCTTTTCGCGCAGCAGGTCTTCAACCCTGGCCTGCTGCGGGAAGTAGGGCGTAATGGTCCGGCCGTAGCGGCGCAGGGTTTTGTGCCAGGTGGAATAAGTGTCCTGAAAATTGCGGGCCGTATCGAGGGTGAAGACGGTTATCGGCAGATTGTGCTCGAAAATCAGGTGGGTGATGATCTGGTCCTCGAGGCCGAAAGACGTCGAGAACGTGGCTTGGCCGGGAAACTGCGCGGCTACGGCCGTCAGCACGGATACGGCGGAAAGCCCGGCGAGCTGCTGGCGCAGGTCGGAAACCAGCGCCTCAGAGGCTACTTGCATAATGAGAGGATAATGGGTCTTTTTTCCGGAGCAACGGGCCCAGAAAGCCGGCGCGAATCCGGGCGGGCTATCCTGCGGCAGCCGAAAGAAAATGGGCGGAACAAAACCTCAGCCGGCTGAAGTCAGGGCCCGGACAGGAAAAGGGCAGGAGTGGGCCGCACTACCAACAACGCCGGCTCATCAGCCTGCCACAACATCCATGCGGTAGAGCAGAGAGGGTGGCGGTGACGGGGCGGAGGTTGGAAAAGGCTTTCACGGTGACTTGTTTTTATATGGTCAGGACTTAGCTTCGTTGACCTTCGGTTGGCACCTTGCCCGCGGTGGCGGGTGGTTGCCGGCGTTTCGTCGAGCCTGTCTCTCCACGCCTCTGTATAAAAACAATCCTCTGGGGGGTAAAGAATTGCTGCGGCAAAGGTAGCAGCCCGATTTCTGAACTTCCTAACTATTGTTTTATCTATCTTAAAACAAGGTAGTTGAACGGAATAAGGGTGAAATTCTTGGGGGTTGATCCTGAATTACTTAACGTAATACCCGATAACCTAAGGTAATATGCTTTTTTTCAGACTGCCCAATAAAACCCGGGCTTCCGGTACGGCATTCGAGCCCAGAATCAGGATTGTGTACACGCCGGTAAGCACCACGGAGCGCACCAGCATGGTAACCAGCAATGAGTGGGTGAACGGGACCAGCCAGCCCGCGAAACCTGCTCCGGCCGCCACGGCCACGATGAGCGGAATGCGCCGGTCGAAGGGCTGCAGGCGGTAGGAATACCACACAAACCAGGTGCGGGCCGTGTTGATGCTCACGAGGGCAATGAGTGTGGCCAGGGCCGAGCCGGTGAGGCCATAGCGCGGAATCAGCAGCCAGTTCATAAACACCGTGCCACCGGCCAGAAACAGGTTGAAAATCAAATCGAAGCGGTAGCGCGGCGAGGTGACGACGATGAGGCCGTTGACGCCGGTGATGCCGTCGAACAGGCGGCCGGCCAGCAGCAGCAGCACGGCGGTAGTGCCGGTGGCGTACACCGGATTTTTGATCAGGGAGTAGATGAAGTCCAGGTTCAGGCCGATGCCCAGGGCCAGGTAGCAGCCCACGGCCGTGTTCAGGCGGGTGGTGCGGCGGTAGAAGTCGGCCATCTTGGCCAGGTCCTGGTCTTTCCAGTACTGGGCCAGCAGCGGGAAGGCAATCTTGTTGAGCGAGCGGGCCGGGATGGTGAGGGCCGTGCTGATGTTGTAGGCAATGCCGTACACGCCGGCCGCCGCCAGGCTGAGCTGGGCGCCTACCATCCAGGAGTCGATAAAGCCCAGGATGCTGCCCGAGAGGCTGGACAGCAGGGCAAAGCCGCCGAAGCGCACGATTTCACTCACCGGCCGCACCCGCAGCGCCGCCCGGGTGGGCCGCAGGTGCAGCTCCCCGATATAGCCCAGGTAGGCCGTCAGCAGCAGTAGGATGATGCCGTAGAGCCCGATGTAGCCGAGCACGAACTCGTGAAAGTTGAGGTAGCCTTTGCCATAGAGCAGAGCCAGTCCCACGATGAGCAGGCGCAGCACAATATCCTGCAGAAAGCCCGAAAAGGCGGTGTGGTACAGCCCTTTCAGGTAGGCATCCTGCAGGGAGTAGAGCAGCGTGAACAGCGCCAGCGCGCTGCCCCACCAGTAGTAGGGCACGAGCAGCGCCGCGTCCTGGGGGGCGTACTGGTCCAGCAGCAGCGGTTTGGCCAGCCCGTAGAACAGCGTGACCAGCAGAAAGCCCAGCAGGGGCAGTCCCAGCAGCAGGGGCAGAAAGCCGTGGTGGCCGGCCTCGCGGTTGCGGAAGTAGGGGAAGAAGCGGATGCCCACGCTGGCAAACCCGAAAGCGGCAAACTGCGCGTACACCGTGGCACTGGACACCAGCAGCGTGGTCAGCCCCAGCTTCTCGGGAGCCAGCAGGTGGGGCAGCACCAGGGCCGTATTGACGAAGCCCAGTGCCAGCCCGAGGTAGGAAATAATGGTGTTGCGCAGCCCCTGCCGCTGAACGATACCCAAATCAGTTGTCAGTTATGAGTTGTCAGTTGCCAGTTGCGTGTTGCCAGTTGCCGGTTGTGAGTTGCCGGTTATGAGTTGCCGGTTGTGAGTTGCCAGTTGCGTGTTGCGTGTTGCCAGTTGCCGGTTGCCAGTTGTGAGTTGCGCGTTGCCAGTTGCCAGTTGCCAGTTGCGTGTTGTCAGTTCGTCCTGATGGCTTTATTAAACGAACTGGCAACTGGCAACTGGCAACTGGCAACACGCAACTCACAACTGGCAACCGGCAACTCATAACCGGCAACAGATTTCCCGGCCGTTGACGAAAGCTGTTTTGCGGCTGCGAAGGTAGTCCATGATGATGTGGAACTGCTGCGGGCCGTTGTGGAGGTTGGCCGGGTCGAAGTTCTCGTTGTGCCAGAGCACGGTGCATACGCCCCCGAACCGCTCGATTTCCCCGAACATGGGCTGCAGGGCCGGCAGAATCTCATCGGGGGCCAGCTGCAGGTAGTTGGGGTGATAGAGCGTGGCGTCCATCACGTTGAGCGGGATTTCGAGGAAATCAGTGGCCCGGCTCTGCGTGAAGTCGAACGGGTGGAACGGGTGGCAATAGGAGTGGCGGAAGCCGAAGTGCTCGGCAAAGCCCAGGGTGGTGTCATAGGTGAAGCGTAGCGAATCAAGCAGTATCGGGGTGAGGCGTGGTTCCCAAATCAGGTAATGAAACCGGAGGCCGGAAGCCGTTATGGGCAGCAGGTGTTGCTCGCGCTTCAAGCGCAGCCCGTGCCCCGACGTACCGATACTCCCATGGAGCTGTATTTCGTCTCCTGCTGCCGCCAGCGCCTGGATCTGCGTCTTAAGCTCGGTTGTCAGGCGGTAGTCGGCATTGGGCGTGCTATTCGTGGGCAGATGGTTAGGTAGGAAGAAAAATGTGCTTTTTGCGCCGTATTCTGCCACCGTTTGCCGCACCAGCGCCAGATTATCCCAGGCATCGGACTGGGTGAAGTGCTGCCAGAGTTGCCGGCCAAACCCAACTACGTCACGTCTTTTGAGCGCTGCTTTGGCCGGGGCTTTCCAGGCACTGTGCAGATTGTCGATGTCGTGCGTAATGAAGGCCGCAAAGGGCGCATCAGCTGCCCATTGGCGGGGCTGGCAATGCTGGCCCGTGACGTGTTCCACAGCCGTTTTCAGGATGTCGAAGTAATAGTTGACCACGGGCACCGCCACGAAGCCGTAGCGGTGCTGCACGCTGGCCGTGAAGGGGAAGCGGCCATGATGGTCCCGCTCGTCGGAGAAATATTCCTGCCAGCCGCTGAGCAGGTAAAAGGCGGCCGAAATCAGGTCGGCGTGAATGTGGGCGCGGCCATCGGGCAAGAGCTCCAGCAGCGGCTGGTCGGCGGCCGGGCTGAAGAAGAAGGGAATCTGCTGGCCCAGCCATTCCCGCCAGACCGGCTCGGGCGGGTAAGGATTGGTCTGGCTGAAAAACTGCCCGGCGGCTTCTGTTACCTGAATCTGCGCGTCCCGGTAGCCTATCGAAACGGCCGGCACGGCGGCGTAGGCCTGGCCGAAATGCCGGAGCACGTAGGTCAGCCGGGTTTCGGCGGAAATGGGCGCAGTGGCGGGAAGCGGAGGCAGCATGGTGCAAAGTAAGGTTCTGGGGCTGGTTCCGTTCTGGCGATGGTTCCGTACTGGGGCCGGTTCCGTTCTGGCGATGGTTCCCGCAGAGGAGCGCAGAGGATTTCGCAGAGGACGCAGAGCTGTTCTTATGGAGTGGTGTTCAGCCATTCCTCCAGCTGCCGTAATGCCCGCTGCTGGCTGTGGCCCTCGTCGGCGGTGCCGAGCGTGGCATTGTAGTAGATGGCGCGACGGTAGTGGTCGGTGGGCTTGTGCAGCTGGTACTGGCGCAGCAGGGCCGTTAGCTCGGGCAGAGAGTGGACGCGGTCCACGAGGCCGTGGGCCGCGTAGCCGTAGTAGTCGTCGGCAATGCCGTGGGTGCCGAAGCGGTAGTAGAGGCTGACCACGTTCAGCAGGGTGGCTTCGAGGTGGGTGCTGGTGTCGGCGGCAATAAGCGCATCCTGCTGCTGCAGAAACTCAAACACGTTTTGCTGCCGGGCATCGGAGAAAAGTAGCTGCGGATGATGTTGGCCCAAAAAGCGGAAGTCGCGCCGGTCGCCGGGGTGGGGGCGGAAGGTGAAGGTGAGGCCGGGGAAATCCCGGAACAGGTGGTCTACGACGGCGGCAATGGCGGCGGTGGCGTCAAGGGCATTGCAGGCTATTCCCACGCGCTGCACGGTAGGATTCAGGTTCTTTGCCGCCAGAAAAGCATCCGCCTTGGGCATACCCACCAGCGCCACCCGGCCGGGTACGGGGCCGCACTGCCGGTACTTGTCCAGCGCGTCCTGGCCTTCGAGCAGGCTCAGATCGAAGCCCAGTGGAGGGAAGTTGGTGCTCACGCTGGCGTGCTGCACGTAGGCCGTGGGCACGCCGCCGGCCCGGGCCGCCAGCAGCAGGGCGCGGGAGTCGTCGTTGTGGTCGTTGGCGAAGATGATGGCCCGGGGCCGGTAGTGGCGCAAAGCCCGCCCGTACACCTCGTAGTAGCCGACGGCGTTGAAAATCAGGTCGAAAAACCGCCACGCCCGCCGGCCCTCCGTCCGCATCAGGCTAATCAGCACCAACTGAAACTGCCAGTAGTACAGCAGCTTGCGCCGCAGCGAAAGCCGGTTGACCACCGCGTTGTAGCGCCCGATTTCCTTGCTTTGCCCCGCCACCAGCACGCTGTCGGGCCGGGCGGCGCGGATGAACTGCAGCGCCTCGTAGTTGTTCTGGCTCACCACGTACAGCCACACCTTTCCCTGTAGCGGCTCGGGGTTGCGGACGGGCCGGAACACATTGCCAACGAGGCGCACGGCCGCGTAGCCGAGAACTTTGGCGAGCCGACGCAGGGGGTCCGGCGGCGAAATACCGGCCAGCACGTGGGCCGGAAACGCGGCGAAATGGTCGGTGAAGCGGACGTAGAGAATGTCCCGGAGCCGCTGGGTCAGCTGGTCGAGCACGGCTACCCGATGTGCCGGATGAGCATAAACGCCTCGGCCAAGGGCTGCCCAATCACGATGCCCCAGCGCTGGGCCTGGATGCGCAGCGCTTCCGGCGAGCGGGGGTGCGGATACGCCCGCTTTTCAAACTCGTAGGCCTCCATGCCCGCAATCTTAGCCGCCACATCTGCCTCGCCCACGGCCAGAAAGAAGTTGGGCAGAAAGGGGTTCGGGTAATTAGCCGCCTGCCACTCGGTCGACGAAGGCGTTTCGCAGGCCAGAATAGTGCGGGCCGGTTCGCCGGGCAACGGGCGGGTGGCGGTAATGACGGCTTCGAACGTGCGGCGGTGGTCGATGTTGGTGTCGCCGCCGTGGTGGGTGAAAATGACATCGGGCTGAAAATCCTCCTTTTCCTGCTCCACCACTTTCACGATATCCAGCAGGTCCACGGAGTCGAAGCGGTTGTCGGCGAAATCGTGGATGCCGGTGGAGGCGTAGCCGATGGCCTGGGCCGCCCGCTGGATGTTGGCGCGGTGCACGCGAAGCTCGGCCGCCCACTTTTCCGGGTCGCGCACGGTGGCCCGGGACGTGATGCCCTCCCCCAGGATGATGGCGCGGGCCGTGCAGCCATGCTCGTGCACCAGGCGGTGAATGGTGGCGCCCAGGCCCAGCAGCTCATCATCAGGGTGGGCCACCACGACCAGCACTTTCTTGTTTTTCCAGTTAAAGGGCATCGGGCGAAACGGCTAGCAGACGACGGTATTCGGCGGGCAGGATGGAGGAAAAGGCCTGGCCGGTGTAAAACTTGATGCCGCGGCGGCGCAGGAAGTCCCGGAAGTCTTCCTCCACCTCGGTGAAGGCTCCCGCAGTCTTCATCGTGTCGAGGTGAAACACCACCTCGTTGCAGCGCAGCGCGTGCCGCTCCGGCGCGTAGGTCAGCTGCACGCGCAGGTCTTTGTAGGCGGCCAGCGCCTCGTAGTCCTGCACGATGCGGCGGATGAGCTGCTCGTTGCGGGCCGCGTCGTGGCTCGGGTACACGTTTTCCTTCAGGACGCGTACCGGAATGCCGCCGGCCAGGCAGCCGTCGGGCAGATCCTTGTTGATCAGGGAGTTGGTGCCGATGACCACGTGGTTGCCGATACGGCGGTTGGGCAGTACCGTCGACTTGGCGGGCAGCCACACCTGATTGCCGATGCTGACGGGCCCAAAATCGGCGGGAAACCCTTCCAGCACCGGCAGGTAGGAGCCGTGGGTCCAGATGGCCACATCCTCGCCGATGCCGACCTGCTCACCGATGGTGATAGAATGGTTGACGTTCAGCGTGATACGCGCGCAGATCATGGAGTAGGAGCCTACTTGCAGATGCGCATCCGGACTGAACTTGCCACCGTGGCCGACCACCACGTTCGAGTCCCAATACACGTACTCGCCGATGCGCACGGTGCGGGCCGTCAGGTCGTTGTGGTGGCCCAGAATGGTGCGGGCCCCGATTGTGAGGTGCTGCCCGATGAGAAACCGGTTGTGGGCGCCGATAACGACGTTGTCGGCAATGACGCAGTCGGTGGCCCGGATCTGGGTGTCGGCCCCGATGCGGAAGTTTGCCCCGATGCTGATACGCTCGGCAATGATAAAGCTGCCGTTATCGAATTTGCGGATTTCCATGGGCCCGAAGATAGGGGAATGATGCACTGGGCGCCTACAGCGCGTCCCAGGTGAGGGCCGTGCCCCGGCGCAGGGCCTGCCGCACCGGCCGGCCCAGCACTTCCTCCAGGTGGTGGGGAGCCAGACCGTGCCCGGGCCGGATCACCCGGATGTTTTCGGCGGTAAGCCGCTCGCCGGCGGCAATGTCCTGCGTCACGTAGATGGAGCGGCGGAAGCCCAACGACTTCTGCTCGGCGGTGGTGGGGCCGTACGTCACCTGTCCCAGGGCCTGCTGCGCCTGCCGGCACTCGTCCACCAGCCGCTTCATTTCGGCAGGCTCCATGGAGAAGGACGAGTCGGGGCCGCCGTCGGCGCGGCGGATAGTAAGGTGCTTCTCAAGGACGGTGGCGCCCAGCACCGTGGCCGCTACGCCCACGCCGGTGCCCATCGTGTGGTCGGAAAGGCCTACGTGGCAGCCCAGCATGGCCCGCAGGTGCGGAATCGTGCGCAGGTTCGTATTCAGCGGCAGGGCCGGGTAGGTGCTGGTGCATTTGAGCAATACCACCTGGTCATTGCCTTCCTCCCGCATGATCTGCACCATGCGCTCCAGCTCGGCCAGGCTGGCCATACCGGTGGAGATGATAACGGGCTTGCCCGTGCGCGCGGCCCGCCGGATCAGGTCGGGCCAGTTGTTTTCGAAGGAGGCAATCTTGTAGGCCGGGCAGCCGAGCGTTTCCAGAAAGTCGATGGCCTCCACCGAAAACGGGGAGCTGAAGCCGACCATGCCCAGCTCGGCGGCCCGGGCAAAAATGGGCGCGTGCCACTCGAAAGGCGTGTGGTTGGTGGTGTAGAGCTCGTACAGCGACTGGCCTTCCCAGTCGTCGTTGGCCCCGCGCACGATGAAGTCGGGCTCCCGGCTGTCGAGCGTGAGCATGGCGGGCGTGCTGGTCTGGATTTTCAGCGCCTGGCAGCCGGCCGCGGCCGCGGCATCTACAATTGCCAGGGCTTTTTCCAGGGACTGGCCGTGGTTGCCCGACATTTCGGCAATAATAAAAGGCGGGTGGGCGTCGCCGATGCGGTGGGAACCCAGAACAATATCCTGCATAGTCTTTATTCAGCGGCGGACGTTACGTCCAGCCGAAACACGTCATACATTTCGCCGTGCACCCGCACGGGCGTCAGCGGGGCAAAGCCCAGGCGGTGAAATACCCGGGCGGAAGGCAGGTTGGCGGCCTTCACCTGGCCTAGCAGCGCCCAGCTGCCGGTTTTGTCGTGGCGCAGCTGCCCCAGCGCCCGCCGCAGCACGGCCAGCCCCAGGCCCTGACCGCGGAAACCGGCTGCTACCGAGTAGTCGATGGTGCCTTCGCCTTCGGCAAACTCGACCCGCACCTGCCCGACGGGCTGGCCGGCCCGCTCAAAAATATAGAGAAACGAGTCAGCATCGGCCAGGCGGCGCGAAAACCAGGCTTCGTGCGTGGTCCAGGCAATAGGCTCGGCCTGGAGGGCATTGCTCCGCACGGCACTATCGTTGGCCCACTCGAAGTACTGCCGTGCATCGGCGACTACGGCGCGGCGGAGGGTGAGCTGGTAGGCGGTATGCAGCTGCTGAAAGACGCGGCGGAAGCGCTGGGCCGCCGCGCCGTCGAACACGGCCCGCTGCCGTAGCCGCAGTTGGTGAGCAAGTTCGGGCAGGGCGTCATCGGCCATTGCTTCCAGCTCCGCCAACGGCCGCGCCAGGCCGGCCTCGGTGAGGTAGGTAAACAGGCGCTGCTGGTTGTCGGCAATGGGATGCAGCAGCACCAGCCCGCCCACCGCGCAGCATTCGTAAGCCATGCCGCTGGGCGGACAGACGTGCAGGCCGCAGAGCCCCAGCAGATCCGCCAGCTCGGCAGCCCCCAGGTTATGATACAGATAGACTCCGGGCAGCCCGCTGGTGGCCCGCGCCAACTCGGGCTGATGCGGGTAGGCGGCGCCCGTAACCACGGCCAGCGACTTGTGCGGAAACCGTTGCCGGAGCTGGTGCAGCGTGCGTAGGGTATGGTTCTGGGGGTCGGCCCCGCCCATGTTCAGGAATATCCGCTCCAGATCCAGTCCCGTTTCGACTCGTTGAGCGGCCGCCTGAAATGGCGGGCGCAGCAGAGCATAGGCCGGCCCCAAACAAAGCTCCCCGCCCGGAATCTGCCGGTATTCGGCCGGCGTAATGCCGCCGGCCTGGTTGATAACCACGTCGGCCCACTGATAGTGGCGGAGCAGATCATCGAGGTAAACCAGCCCCTGGCCCCGGTTCCCCAGCCGCCGCTGATAGTCGGCCGTAAACTGGTAGCCATCCAGCACTACCAGCTGGCCGGGGGGCAGCTGGGACAGCAGCCAGTCGGCTTCCTGGGCCAGGGTGGCGAAAGCCGGCACCACCAGGACCGTCGGGCAGATGGCCCGGATCTGCCGCAGCACGGCCGGCCCGGGGTCGTGGATGGCGAAGATGCCCTCAAAATCCGGGGCCAGCATGGCCGCCAGCGCCAGGCAGCGGGTGACGTGCCCGAGGCCGATGGTAGCGTTGCCGTCGGCCCGGAATACAAGGCGGGGATGCGCCGGGCTCATATTTTCTTTTGCTCAATGTGGGCATTGAGAGCCACCAGCTCCGGATGCTGATCCAGCAGCTGCACCAGCGCATCCGTACTGAGTGCAGCGGCCCCGTACGCCTCAATCAGCTGCTGGATCAGCCGAAAATCGTCGGCGGTATCTACCGTCAGGCGGTACGAGCTGCGGTCTTCGGCGCGGGTGACGTGCTGAAAACGAACCCGGCCGGAGCGGTTCTGGTGGATATACGGGGTGACGTGCTCCCGGTCGGAAGCCGCCGTGGCCTGCGCCTGGGCCTCGTCGAGCAGCTCGCGGGAAAAGACCTCAAAATCCAGCCCCCGCGGAAACGTGCGCTCCAGCACGTTGGACAGATACAGCCGCGAGTCGTTCTGCCGCAGGTAGTCGGCCACGCCCTGCCCGATCAGGCCGCCATCCAGCAGCGGGCAGTCGGAGGTGACGCGCACGATAACGTCCAGCGCCTGGGCCCGCGCCGTCAGCCAGTAGCGGCTCAGCACGTCGTCTTCGTCGCCGCGGCAGCACGGCAGCTGCCGCGCGGCCGCGAAATCCGCCAGCGGATCGTCGGTGGCGTTGGTGGTAATGGCCAATAGGACCGGCCAGCCCGCCTGCTGCAACCGCGCCACGTGGTAGTGCAGCAGCGGCTGCCCCGCCACGGGCAGCAGCACCTTGCCCGGCAGGCGGGTGCTGGTCATGCGGGCCTGGGAGATGATGCCGACGCGGGGGTGGGAGGGAAGCCGGGCCATTACTGCTGCCGGATGAATTCCTGAATGCAGGCCACCACGTAGTCCTGCTGCTCATCGGTGAGCGTGGGAAACATCGGAATGCTCAGGCAGTGCGCGTAGTAGGCTTCGGCCCGCGGAAAGGTGCCCGGCTGCCAGCCCAGCTGCTGGTAGTAGGGCATGGCGGGCACCGGGATGTAGTGGACCTGGGCGAAGATCTGCTTCTCGCGCAGGAAATCGTACAGGCCTTTGCGGTCCGGCACCTGAATCACGTACAGGTGGTAGGCGTGGCCGGCGGCTCCCGCCAGGGGCCGCACGCTGGGCAGCGGGGCAAAGGCGGCATCGTAGCGGGCGGCCAGCTGCCGGCGCCGGGCCAGGCCCGCCTCGGCGCGCTCCAGCTGGCTGATGCCCAGGGCGCAGAGCATGTCGGGCATACGGTAGTTGTAGCCCAGCTCCTGCATTTCCATGTACCAGCCGCCGTCGTGGCGCTGCATCTGGGCCGGGTCCTTGGTGATGCCATGGGTACGCAGCTTCAGCAGATCCTGATACAGCGCCTCGCTGTTGGTGGTAATCATGCCGCCTTCGCCGGTGGCAATGTGCTTGACGGGGTGAAAGCTGAAGATGGCCAGCTCGGCCAGCTGCCCGCTGCCGCAGCGCTGCTCCCGGCCCTGCGAGTCGGTGAAAGAGCCGCCGGGAGAATGGCAGGAGTCCTCAATGAGCCAGAGGCCGAACTCATCGGCCAGCTGCCGGGCTTCCTCCAGATTGACGGGCAGGCCGGCAAAATCAACCGGAATCAGGCCGTGGAAATAGCCCCGGGGGTGCCTTTCCAGCAGCTGCCGGACCTGCTGCAAATCGATCAGGGCCGTGGCGGGGTCGATGTCAGCGAAATGAACTTCGCCGCCGCAGTAGAGTACGCAGTTGGCGGAGGCAGCGAAAGTAATGGGCGAGGTAATCACGCGCTGCCCCGGCTGCACGCCCAGCGCCAGCGCGCACAGGTGCAGGGCCGCGGTACCGTTGGCCACCGCTACGGCGTAGCGGGCGCCGATGTAGGCGGCAAATTTCTGCTCGAACTCCGCCACCTTCGGCCCCTGGGTGAGGAAATCGGATTGCAGAGTTTCAGTTACGGCGGCAATGTCGGCGGCGGTGATGTGCTGGCGGCCGTAGGGAATTGGAGACATCGGAATGGAAAGAAGGCGAGGCAGGCAAAGGTCAGAAAACGCGGACAACCCGCAAGGACGCGGCGGGAAAGTACCACCTTCGGTGCCTGTAGCTAACCGCCTGGAGCCGCTTTTGGTCTGAGCTACTCTATTAATATCAGCCACTTTTAGCCCGGCAATTTATTATGAAGAGTATTTACAAGGGAGTACTATTGTTTTTGGGCTGGGCCGTCGGCGCCCTCTGCCCCGTCGCCAGCGCCCAGGCCCAACCGGAAAATGGTAACTGGTATTTTGGCAATCAGGCTGGGGTAAGCTTTACGGCGCCGGTGCCGGTTGCCCTGTCGGCTAACGCCATGACTTCCTGCGAGGGCAGCGCCTCCGTGTCCACGACTACCGGCCAGCTGGCAATGTATAGCAATGGGGAGCAAGTCTGGGATACTGCCCACCAAGTAATGCCGGATGGTGCTGGCTTGGGCGGCCATAATCCGGCCTCCCAGGCCGCGTTGATTCTACCGGCCCCGGGCAGTGCCACGCGGTACTACCTGTTCACCGGCGATGCCATCGCCAACAATCTGGCGGGCGGCCGGCAGTATTCGCTGCTGGATGTGAGCCTGCACGATGGGCGGGCCAACGTGGTGGTCGGGCGCGGGGGCGTGCGGCTGCCCCCGCCCACGGGCAAGGTGACGGAGAAGCTTACGGCGGCCCTGCACGCCAACGGCCGCGACTACTGGGGGTGGTGCACGGCTGGGAATCGAATGCCTGCCACCGCTTTCTGCTCTCCCCCGGCGGCATCAGCTCCCCGCCCGCCGTTAGCACCGTCGGACCCAGCCATGAGGGAGGAGGCAGCTTTAACGGGGCCGCCAATGCCATTGGCTCCCTGCGCGGGTCGCCCAACGGGACAAAGCTGGCGCTGGCCCAGCGCGGCACCCAGGTTGAGCTCTACGACTTCGACAACGCCACCGGTACCGTATCAAACTTGCTGAGCCCGCGGGGCCTCAGCCACCGGTACTACGGAATAGCGTTTTCCCCCGATAATTCTCGCCGGTACACCACTACGTACTCAAGCAAAGGCGTTGGCAGTGATATTTACCAGGATGATCTGCAGGCTGGACCAGCCGAAGCTACCCGTGCTCCAGAACGATAATCGGCTCCGTAGCGGGCTTATCCGCCACTTTAACGACGGGGGGGCCGACGGCCGGATTTACGCCCCGGTGTTCGGCAAAAACTACCTGAACGTAATTGATACGCCCAACGCGCCGGGCGTGGCCGCGGGTTTCTGCGAAAATGGCGTTTCCCTGGGGGAAGGAATCGGGCAGAATGGCCTGCCCAACTACCCCAACGCCTTTCCCGCGCACCGCTGGACGGGGAGCGTGAGCTCCGCGTATACGGAAGCCGGTAACCGGAGCAAAAAGACGGTGCCCGCCGCCAATGATGCTGTATTCATTCCGGCCGGGGCCGCCCGGATGCCCGTCCTCACGGCCGCCGCCGCCCGCAACTTTACCGTGGAAGCCGGCGCCACGCTAACCGACAACGGGACGCTGACCGTGCTGGGCAACCTGGGCACGCCGGGTTCTGCCCCCGAACCCGACCCCGCCACCACCCGGATCAACGTGGCGGCTTACCGCTACGCCGCTGATTGCAAGGCGGGCTGGAGCCTGCCGGCTGCGCCGGCTATTCCGCTGGTAAGTGGTGTCGGCTACGCCGTGCAGGGGCACCCTCCGCGCTGACTTTCACCGGCGAGCCGGGCAATGGACCTTATCTGGCCGGGGGGCTGGCCCGCAGCGCGGCCACGCCTTCGGGATGGTGGCGGCCGGGCAATCCGTATCCGGCGCCCCTGGCCTGGGACCAGCCGCTGCCGGTGATTACGGGCCTCGATGCCGCCCTGTACACCCTGCAGTCGGCCGGGCGCTATGAGGGCCCGTACGCCAGCTTTGTGCGGGGCGTAAGCGTAAACGGGGGCTCAAACCTCATTCCGCCGGGCCAGGCGTTCTTCGTGCGCAACAGCCGGCCCGGAACTACGGCCACCCTCCGCTTTACCAACGCCGCCCGCCTGAGCACCTACCCCAGTCCGGCGGCCCGGTCCGCCCCCGAAGCCCGGACGCTGCTAACGCCGGAAGTGCAGGGCAGCGGCGGGGCCAGTCCGGCGGCGGTATACTTCGAAGCCGGTGCCACCCGCCGCTTCGACTCCGCCTTCAATGCCTGCCAGCGCGTCTGCGGCTACGCCTCAAACCCGGCATCGACGTGCCGGCGGATTTCTTCCCGGATCTGCTCGGCGGAAAGCCAGTCGTCGTTGTTGGCCGAGTTGTAGTGGAAGCCGGCGGCGACGCGCTTACCCGCGAAATGCCGGATGAAGTCGTCCACGTCCCAGCGCGGGGTGAAGGGCAGCACCACGTAGTATTTATCCAGCTCCACCGTGCTCAACGCGTCGGTTTCGGTTATCATTTCCTCGTGCAGCTTCTCGCCCGGCCGGATGCCGACAATTTCCTGCCGGCAGTCGGGGCCAATGGCTTTGGCTACCTCCGTGATTTTGTACGACGGAATCTTAGGCACGAAAATCTCGCCGCCCCAGGCATGCTCCAGCGCATAGAGCACCAGGTCCACGCCTTCCTCCAGGGAGATATTAAAGCGGGTCATGTCGGGGTGGGTGATGGGCAGCACTCCGGTGTGGCGGCGCTGCAGAAAGAAGGGCACCACTGAGCCCCGCGAGCCGATAACGTTGCCGTAGCGGACCACCGAAAAGCGCAGGTCGCGCCCGCCCTTCATGTTGTTGGCCGCCACGAAGAGCTTGTCCGAGCACAGCTTGGTGGCCCCGTACAGGTTAATGGGAGCCGCCGCTTTGTCGGTGCTCAACGCCACCACGTGCTTCACCCCACAATCCAGGGCGGCGTTGATAACGTTTTCGGCCCCGAAAATATTGGTTTTGATGCACTCCATCGGGTTGTACTCGGCCGCCGGCACCTGCTTCAGGGCCGCGGCGTGCACGATAACGTCGATACCCTCGCAGGCGCGCTTGAGCCGCTCACCGTCGCGCACATCCCCGATAAAGTAACGGATGGCCGGGAATTTATCGTGCGAAAACGTCTGCGACATCTCGTACTGCTTCAGCTCGTCGCGGGAGAAAACCACCAGGCGCTTCACCTCGGGGAATTGCCTGAATACCGTGGCAACGAACTGTTTGCCGAAGGAGCCGGTACCACCGGTTACCAGAATGGATTTGTGATTTAGGTCGAGGGCCATAGAGGGAAGAATGCCGTTGTCGCCCGGCTGGCAAAGCGCAAAAGTAGGCATTCTGTTATCAGTTGCCAGTTACCGGTTGGCGGTTGCCGGAATCAGAGCCGCCGTACGGGTTTCCAGTGGCCGGTTAGTCGTAGCTTTGGCCAATAATCTTGTGCTGAATCCGCCGCAATTGCTGCTGATCGTCCCGTAGTGACCCCGCACCAAAGGGTATGGTAACCAAACTCGCATGAAACCGGCAACTGGCAACGCACTACGGGCAACGGAACAGCCTATTAAACTCGTTATCTGGGATCTGGACGATACCTTCTGGCAGGGCACGCTTTCGGAGGGAGCCGTGGAAGCGCTGGCCGAAAACCTGGCGCTGGTGCGCGACACCGCCGCCCGGGGCATCATCCACACCATCGTTTCCAAGAATGACTTTGCCGCCGCCGAAGCCAAACTAACGGAGCTGGGCATCCGTGACCTGTTCGTATTTCCCCGCATCAGCTGGCAGCCCAAAGGCCCCATCATCCGGGAGTTGCTGGCAAGCATGCAGCTGCGGGCCCCCAATGCCCTGTTTCTGGACGACAACCCCATCAACCGCGCCGAAGCGCAGTTCTACAACCCCCAGCTGCAGGTAGCCGACCCCGCCGACCTGCCCCGGCTGGCTCCGCTGCTCCGCGCCAGCGGCAAGCCCGACCCCGAACTGAGCCGGCTGGAGCAGTACAGGCTGCTGGAGCGCCAGCAGCAGGCCCGCTCGTCGTATCAGGATAACCGGGCTTTCCTGCGCGATTCGCAGGTGCGCATTGAGTTCCGCGAAGGCCCGGCCGTAGGGCCCGACCTGGACCGCATCGAGGAGCTGATCAACCGCTCCAATCAGCTCAACTTCACCAAGCAGCGCGTTACCAAAGCCGGGCTGGCGGCTGGTTTCGAGGATCAGACCTGCCGTTGGGGCACCGTGCGGGTGCGCGACCGGTTCGGGGATTATGGTCTGGTGGGCGTATACTGCGTGGATCAGCAAGCGAACCGGCTGACGCAGCTCGTTTTTTCGTGCCGCATTCTGCACCTGGGCGTCGAGCAGTTCACCTACGCCTGGCTGGGATTCCCGCCGCTGACCGTGCAGGGCGAAGTAGCCACGGCACTGAACGCAACCGACACTCCCGACTGGATTAGCGGGGAAACGGCCCCTGCTGAGGGGGCCACGGACCGCCCCGCAACGGAGGCTGAGCCCAAAGGCCGGCTGCGGGTACTGCTCAAGGGCGGCTGCGATCTGGGCCAGCTGACCCCGTTTCTGCATGCATTTCAGCTGGACGTAAGCGAGGAATTCAACTTCGTAAACGAGAACCAGATTCCGGTCCACGTCGAGCATACCGTGCTGCTGCGCCACGGCCGCGAACTGCCGGCGGCCGGGCAGCAGCGCCTGGCCGCAACGCTGCCCTTTCTGGGGCGCGAAGCCTTCGATACGAAGTTGTGGAACGCGGATTTTGATGTCCTGATATATAGCCCGCTCATGGACTACACCCAGGAGCTGTACCGCGAAAAAGCCACTGGTCTCGAAATTCCCTTCGGCGGCTACCAGGATCTGACTGCCGTCGACCCGGCGGCTCAGGCGGCGAAGTATACCCAGCGCCGCTTCCGGGGGCTGGAGGAGGATTTTCTGCGCCGGTTTCAGCAGGAGTTTACCTGCGAAGGCCAGATTTCCCCGCTCCGCTTCCAGGAAAACCTGCGCTGGCTGCGGACCCGGCTGCCGGCGCACGTGCCCATCTTCTTCCTCAACGGGGCAGAAATTGACGTGCCCGGCTCCGGCGAAACCGGCGCGGCCGTGCGGCAGGCCGGCATGAACCAGGCGTTGCAGGAGTTCGTGACCGGAGCGGCAAACTGCTTTATCATCGACGTGCGCGACTTCGTGCGCACCCCGGCCGACGTAACCAACAACCTACGCCACTACCAGCGCCCCCACTACCGCACCCTGGCCCAGCGCGTGGCCGCGGCCATCAGCGCCTGGCACGGCCGCCAGCTGCCCCGCTCTGCCTGGGCTGATTTCCGGGCCCGGCTGGCCAGCCGCGTCCCCGGCAAGCTGCGCGGGGTGTGGGAAAAGCTGAAATAGACCAGGACGGGTAAGCCAAGGATATGGCCATCCTCGCCCGAAAAACCTACTTGATGAGCTTCACCAGCCGTTCCGTCAGCGAATAGCGGGAGTAGCGGGAGTGGTTCAGGGGCGGCAGGTCCAGGTTCGGGTTCACCCGCCAGGCCGCTACCTGGGCTTCCAGGTATTCCAGCATGTCGCCGTAGGCCAGGTAGGGAAAGGTGCGGCCGGCCCCGCACTCTTCCAGCAGCGTGTCGGCATCGGCACCCACGGGGCCAATACAGATAATGGGCTTGTTGGCCGCCAGGTACTCGAACACCTTGCCGGGCAGAATACCGAAGTTGTGGTCCACGTCGGGAATAGCCATCAGCAATACCGTGGAGCGCAGCAGGTAGCCTACCGATTGGTCGTGGGGCACGAAGGGAATCAGCTCGGTCCGGTCGCCGAGCTCGTGGTCGTGAATGAGCTGCTGCACACCCGCCGATACCTTGCCCACGAAACGCAGGCGCAGGTTCACGTCGGGGTGGCGGCGCGTGCATTCGCCACAGGCGGCCAGAAACAGCTCGATGTGGTAGATTTCCGAAATCGTGCCCGTGTGGGTAATCAGCAGCGCATCGGTGGGCGGAGTGGAAGGCTCCCGGAAGTCACTTTCGTCGTAGCCGTTGGGCAGCACGTGGAATTTGGCGTCGGTGAGCCGGGCCGATTTGCCCAGAAACAGCCGCTTGGTGTCGGGGCTCGTGACCAGCACCTCATCGGCCTGCTCCAGCACCTGCCGCTCGTAGCGGGCGTCGAGCCAGCGGGCGGGGCGGGTCTGGTTGAGCTCTTTGGAGTAGTAGATATCGGTCCAGGGGTCGCGCATATCGGCCAGCCAGCGCAGGCCGTAGCGCTTTTTGAGGGCCAGGCCAATCAGCTGGGTGGAATGGGGCGGGCTGCTGGTGAGCACCGCATCAAACGTTTCGCCCGCCGCAAACAGCTCTTCGCAGGCCCGCAGCACGTGGGCGTTCCACCCCCGGCGCGGGTCGGGAATGAACATATTGCCCCGTACAAACCTGAAAAACTGCTGCTGCAAGCTGGTCTTGCTTTCATTGGCAAAGCCGCCGTACGGAATCTGCTTACGCCCCGTGAGCTTCTTGTAGCTACCGAATGGCTCCGACGTGCCCGTGCGAATCACCCGGACCGAGGCCGGCACCTCGGCCGCCAGCGACGCGTCGAGCACCGGGTACGCACCCTGCTCCGGGTCCACGGTAATCACGGTCGGTTCCACGCCCAGGGCCGGCAGGTGCTTCACGAATTTCAACGTCCGCTGCACGCCCGCGCCCCCGGAAGGCGGCCAATAATAGGTGATGACGAGCAGGCGCATGAGGGACGGGAAAGCGAATTTGGGCGGTTTCGGAGCGTGAAGGTAAGCACGTATCGGCTTTCGCGGTTTTCTGGCTAATTTTGGGGCGCGAAACCCCCGCTTTTCGCGTATCTTGTTTGTTATGGCTGAAAATAATTCCGACCTGCTGGCCCTCATGGGCGACGTCCTGCGTGCCGTAGACCGGCAAACGGAGGAAAACAAGAAGGCTATTGACGAGCTGGGCGGCCGGTTTGAAGCCATCTTCAACCGCTTCGCCACGGCCACGGCCGACGGCTTTATTCGGATGGAGAAGAAGGTTGACGCGCTTAAAGAAGAAGTGGCCGGCGTCAAGCAGGAAGTGGCCGGCGTGAAGCAGGAAGTGGCTGGCCTGCGGCAGGATGTGCAGGGAATTGACCAGCGGCTGGCCCGCGTCGAAAAAAGCCTGCCCGTAGCCGAAGACGTTATTCGCCGCCTTATCATCCTCGAAAACATCGTGCTGAACAAGGCTTCCTAACGGCAAGTCATCAGCGAAATCAAGTAACTCAGCGCAAATCAGCGATTCATGTTCGATAACCTCAGCACCAAGCTCGATAAAGCCTTTAAAACCTTAAAAGGCCAGGGCAGCATCACCGAAATCAACGTCGCGGCGACCATCAAGGAAATCCGCCGCGCCCTCGTCGATGCCGACGTGAACTACAAGGTGGCCAAGGACGTCACCGACAAAATCAAGGATGAGGCCATGGGCCGCGACGTGCTGACCACCGTGTCGCCGGGGCAGCTGATGACCAAAATCGTGTACGACGAGCTGACCCAGCTCATGGGCGGCACGAAGGAAGACGTGGTGCTCAAGGGCGACCCGGCCGTGATTCTGCTCTCGGGCCTGCAGGGCTCGGGCAAAACCACCTTCGCCGGTAAGCTGGCCACCTTCATCAAGAAGCAGAACCGCACGGTACTGCTCGTGGCCTGCGACATCTACCGCCCGGCCGCTATCGACCAGCTGAAAGTACTGGGCGAGCAGGTGGGCGTGGAGGTGTACGCGGAGCCGGAGAACAAGAATCCGGTCGAGATTTCGCAGAACGCCATTGCCTACGCCAAGAAGAACAACAAAAAGGTCGTCATCATCGACACCGCCGGCCGTCTGGCCGTGGATGAGCAGATGATGGCGGAGATTGAGGCCGTGAAGCGGGCCATCAACCCCTCGGAAACGCTGTTCGTGGTGGATGCCATGACGGGCCAGGACGCGGTGAACACGGCCAAAACCTTCAACGACCGGCTGAGTTTCGACGGCGTGGTGCTCACCAAGCTCGACGGCGACTCCCGCGGGGGGGCGGCGCTGAGCATCCGGGCCGTGGTGGAAAAGCCCATCAAGTTTATCTCGACCGGCGAGAAGATGGAAGCTCTGGACATGTTCTATCCCGACCGGATGGCGCAGCGGATCCTGGGCATGGGCGACGTAATTTCGCTCGTGGAACGCGCCCAGCAGCAGTTCGATGAGGACGAGGCCAAGCGCATCAACCAGAAAATCCGCAAAAACCAGTTCAACTTCGACGACTTTCTCTCCCAGCTGGAGCAGATCAAGAAGATGGGCAACCTGAAGGATCTGGTGGGCATGATTCCCGGCATGAGCAAGGCCATCAAGGACGTGGACATCGACGACGACGCCTTCAAGCCGATTGAAAGCATCATCAAGAGCATGACCAAGCAGGAGCGGGCCACGCCCGAAATCCTGAACGGCTCCCGCCGCCGCCGCCTGGCCAAGGGCAGCGGCACCGACATTCAGCAGGTCAACAACCTGATGAAGCAGTTTGAGGACATGCGCAAGGTGATGCGCACCATGAACAAGATGAGCTCCACCAAGGGCGGTATGCAGCAAATGGCCAAAATGATGGGGATGAAAGGCCGGCTGTAGACTTTGCCTTCTGGCCCGCATAAAAAAACCCGAACGCCTGGCGTTCGGGTTTTTTTATGCGGGCCAGACAGACAGGGCGGCAAGCGTCTATTGCTTCACCACCCGCAGCGTCTGCAGGCCCTGCGGGGTCTGAACGCGGAGCAGATAGACCCCGGCGGGCTGGGCGCTCAGATTGACGGGAATAGTGTGGGACCCAGCGCCCAGCGACTGGTCGAAGCGCATCACTTCCATGCCCAGCATATTGAGAACCGTGCCCCGAATCGTGGTGGCTTTAGTCGTGCCGAGCGTGAGGGCTACGATACCGGTGGTTGGGTTGGGAGCTGCTGAAACTGCCACACCGCCGCCTTGCACGGCCACCACCGGCGAGTAGGCCGATTTGCCATTTGCATCTACTTGCCGCAGACGATAGTAGGCCGTGCCGGCCGCGGGCTGCCGATCCGGAAACGAGTAGGCGTGGCGGTTGGTGCTCGTGCCAGCACCCGCCACGGTGCCGATAACGCTGAACGTGCGGCCGTTGAGGCTGCGCTCTACGTCGAAGTGGCTGTTGTCTTTTTCGCTGGCCGTTGCCCAGGCGCAGTTCACTACCCCACCCACACGCATCACGTCGAACGAAACCAGCTCTACGGGCAATGGCTGCGACGCATCGGAGGAAACGGTGAAGGGCGAGAAAGTGGTGATGTTGGAGCGCGAAACGGTGTAGGTATCCGTGGTGGCGGGTACCAGCGTGGCCCTGGCCTCTACGGTCCGGTCCCAGAAGCCATTGTGGAAGTGGCTGACAAAGGCTTTGGCCGGTTCAAAATCAGCGGTTTGCTCCGTGTCTTTCCACTGCATTTTCACGGAAAGACTGACGTTGCCTTTCACTTCCTCGCTCACAAACCAGGTTTTGCCGACGCTCTTCGCGGCCGTAACCGGCGAGCCGATGCCCGTGTCGTTGGCATCATAGGTAGCATACTTATCGTCGGCTACCTGCACGGAAAATACATCTTCGGAACGGGTAGCCGACTGCCGCAGCGCGACGGGCAGATAGCTGGTGGCGGTACCAACGGGGAACAAAACCTCCGCGTTGTCGCTGAGCACCGACTGGCGCAGGCGGCCGCTGCTGCTGGTCACTACATACGCGTTGGCATCGGCCCCGAGTACTTTGCTGCCTTTGGTAATGGTTGCATTGAAGCTGCCCAGGCCGAGCTTGGCGCCGCTGAGCTGTAGATTTCCGTTCAGCAATACATTGCCGACCAGGGTTTTAGGGCCTGCGCCTTCCAGCAAGAGCCGGCCATAGCTGGCGGGCTTGATGGTGTGCGCGGCCGTAGCGCCCGCATAGACCACCGTGCTGGTGGGGGCCAGCAGGCCAAAGGCCACGGGCGTGGCGGCGGCCCCTTCCTCAATGCGCAAGGTAGACCCCGCCGTTACGTCTATGGGCACGCCGACGACGGTATTGTCGGCCAGCACGAGCAGACCTTCCTGGGCCGGATTGCCATTCTGCGCTGGAGCGCCGATGATGACCTTGGAATTAGCACCCGTGATGGTGGCCAGATCGGTGGCACTCACGGCCCCGGTTACATAATAAGTGCGGTTGGGTGCGTCCAGCGTAGCCGGCGACGCACCGGCGTTGTCCTTCCAGTCCAGCGTAGTGGCGGTGCCACGGCCACCACTGCCCGTGGGCCGGATGGGGGTTCCCTGGGCGAAGAATACGCTGGTCTGGGGCGTAATCAGTACATCATCGATGCTGACCCCGTTGCCATTGGTGGTGGGGTTGAGCACATAATCCCACCGGATCATAATCTCCTGACCGGGCAGGATATTGATATCGGCCAGCGTGGTTTGCACTACCCGGCGGTTGGCGGGCGAGTTGCCGTCGCGGCTCTGAATGACGGTGCCGGTGGAGGGGGCTGCTACCGTAAGGGCGGGCACCAGGGTCCAGGCATCGCCGATGGCTCCGGTGCTGAGGGTGGCAAAGTTTTCGCCCGGCGTGCTGCTGCTCTTGCGGTACGATACGTTCACGTAGGCCGCGGCGTCATTGCCGGAGTTGTACCACTGCTCCATGGCGTACTGGATTTCCAGATTCTGGATCGTTACGCTGGTGGCATTCTTCAGGCGGATGCCGGCGTAGCCCTTGCCCGTGTACATGCCGGTTTCGGCAATACCGCCGAAAGCCCGGTCAGTTTCGGCCACCTGACCAAAATGATAGTAGTTGCCCGATACCCGCGAGCCATCATTGGCTGAAACACTGGCGGGGAAAAGCGAGCCGCTGCCAAACTGCGGATCGGCCTGCGTTTCGGCATACACGCCTACCATCGAAGGAATGGCCGTGGTGCCGTGGGAGAAGGCCACATCTCCACTCATGGCATCAAAATTCTGGGCATAGGGAGTCAGGTTGCTATCCGTAAACATATACTGCGCGGAGGCGGGCAGCGCACCGATTAGCGACAACAGCAGAAGACCGGACTTCGGATTGCTTGCGTAATTTTTTTTCATGAGGAGCAAATAACGTAGAAGGAAGTTTTGGTACTTTTTACAGTCTGAAGGATATTGACCAAGCAGGGATCAGTCGATGTTATTACAAAAATACGAAACAAAAGTTCAGCTCTATGGTCTTTTGTAAGAGTTTTTTGTGAATTTATGCCGGGTAATTAGCTCGGTGTATTAAAAGGAGAAATGGGCATTCTTCTTTTTAATTTATTGTAAAATACCAATAAAATGGATTTGGCCGATACCCTAAATGCGGGTCGTCCTGATACTTTTTTCGCGGTAGCTGGTCCCGGCGCAGCCGTGGTTTTCAGGGCCCGAGGAAGCGGCGGGTGAAATAGCCGGCCATGCTGAAGCAGGCCTGAAAACGTGGGGCCGCGGCAATAAAAAACGACCGGCCTCCTGCAAGCAACTGGTGTGCTTGCAGGAGGCCGGTCAGAAAACACCCGTCAGGACCTGAGGCGCTGCTGCGCTACGGAGCGAAGAGGCTAGTATTGAGTCTTGCCCTGCTTATTCTGCCAGGCCTCAAAGCCGGCCCGGGCTTCGTCGCGCAGCAGCTGCTCCATCGGAATCTGGCGGGCGGACAGCGGTTTGTCGAGCTCATCGTAGATAAACTGGTCGTCGAAGCCGATATCCGCCGCATCCTGCTTGGTGTTGCCATAGAATACCCGGCGCGGACGGGCCCAGTAAATGGCTCCCAGGCACATCGGGCAGGGCTCACAGGAGGTATACAGGTCGCAATCGTCGAGCTGGAACGTGCCTAGTTCCTGGCAGGCCTTGCGGATGGCATCCACTTCGGCGTGGCAGGTAGGGTCGTTGGTGTGGGTTACCTGGTTGAAGCCCCGGGCAATGATCCGACCGTCTTTCACGACCACGGCTCCAAACGGCCCGCCGTAACCAGCCTGCATTTTTTCAATTGAAAGGCGAATGGCTTCGCGCATGAACTCGTCGTGGGGAGCTTCCATAGAAGTAGGGAAAAAACACTGAAAAAGCCGGCAAGATAATGCCCGCCCCACCCTGGAGCCAAACTATTGGCGCACCCAATACCGATCCAGAGGCAGATGTACCAGTGGGCTTGGGGGCAGGGTTAGCCGGATTTTGCCGGCGCAGGCAACCATTGATAGAAATATTTCGAGTATTTAGGTGCTTGTAATCACAGTTATTGTTCATTCACTCACTTCCTTCTCATCATGCGCAAACAACTTACTCTTTTCTTCACCGGCTTGTTAGTACTGGCCTCGGGCCTGGTTCAGGCCGACCATCTACGGCCCCACCTGCTCATGGCGGCCAAGCTGGAGGGCGCCCAGGAAGTGCCCGCTGTGGTTACGGCCGCCAAAGGAGTGGCCAGCTTTAGTATGAATCCTACCCGCGATACGCTCTTTATCACGGCCTCATTTGTGGGCCTTTCGGGCCCCATTACGGGGGCCCATGTGCATTTAGGCGGCCGTGGTATAAGTGGCCCAATCGTTACGGGGCTGACGCAGTTTGTAACCGGTAACCGACTGCAGGGCTTTCTGACCGGTGCGGAGTTCGACGTGGCCAAACGCCGGAAGTATTTGCTGGGGGGCTATTACCTCAACATTCATACGGCCGCTAATCCCGGCGGGGAAATACGGGGCCAGATTGAGCTGGAAAAGGATTTTGCGTACATCGCTCAGCTCACCGGGGCTGGCGCCGTACCGGTCGTGACCACTACGGCTTCGGGCTTCGGGGCTTTTGCGCTATCCCAGGACAAAACCAAAATCAAGTTCCAGGCCATCGTGCGGGGGCTGAGTGGCGCCATTACGGGGGCCACGCTGCGCAATGCTACGGCTACTACCGCCGGTACTGCGGTAGTGGACCTGCTGCCTTTCCAGGATCCCAACAACCGGGGAGTATTCAGCGGAGAAATTGCCACTACGCCAGATTTGCTGACCGCTTTTGAAGCCAACAACCTGTTTATGAATGTGAGTACGGGGGCTAATACCGGGGGCGAGATTCGCGGCCGGGTGTTTCAGGATCGTCGTTTCCTCAACTTCGATGCCCGGCTCGATAGCGCACAGGTGGTGAACGGCCGCTTTACGCTTGCCCGCGGAATTTCCGTGCTGCGCATCAGCCCCACGCTCGACTCGCTGACGGTGTTTGCCACCTATGCCGGCTTGAGCGGGCCGGTTACTTCGGCCATCCTCTACGCTTCCCCTTTCGGGCAGGCCAACACCCCGGCTACGCAGGCTACCAACGACCTGTCGCCGTTCATTCAGAATGAGTTTTTAGGTGTGCAATTCACCGGCCTGAACGCCGGTAATGGGGCCCTTACCACTGCCCTGCTCGCGGGTAACGTCAACATACAACTGACCACCGCAGGCTTCCCGAACGGGGAAATCCGCGGGCAGATTTACCGCCTGGCCCGGGAAGGCTACACCTTTGCCATAGATGGCCGGCAGGAGCGCCCTACGCCGGTTAGCTCCGCTGGCTATGGTGCCGGCCTGGTTTCTGTTGACCGGGACCAGAGCAATGCGCATTTCATGATGTCCTGGGGCGGGCTCACGGGGCCAGCCCGGGCCGGCCATTTCCATACCGGCCTGCGCACGCAAGCTGGTCCGGTAGTGTTCGAGCTAACCTCGTTTTTTGATAATGCTACGGCTCCCGCATCGGCAGAAGGCTACTGGCAGGCTAGCGGCAATGCGGCTCCTAACGCTCCGCGGCCGTTCACGCTGCGCCGCTCACTGCAGTTCCGCCGCGACAGTGTGTACGTCAACATTCATACGGCAGCTTTCCCGGGCGGCGAGATCCGGGGCCAGGTCCTGCGGGGGGCCCGTGACCGGGTTCTGGCTCCGCTCAGCACGCAGCCGGCAGCATTGATTGCCGGCTCGTTTGCCAGCTACCCTAACCCGTTCCAGAGAGGCATTACCCTGAGCTTTGAAGCCCGTAGCTCCAGCTCTGGCACCCTACAGGTATCGGATCTGCTAGGGCGCATAGTAACCTCTCAGCCTGTTCAGATCCGAACCGGGGCCAATGTTCAGCAGCTGGCCCTGCCGCAAGCCAAGCCTGGAGTCTACCTGGTGACGATAGAAACCGGGAGCTTCAAACTTCTGACTAAGATTATGAAAGAGTAGCTCGCCACTTTGGTCGGCCTGGGCGGAATTCGGGGGGCGGCCGAGTGGAAAAATAAAAACCAACAGGTATCAACTGGTCAGCTCTTCTGGCATAAACCTTGCTAAGGTTTTGCCTGAAAGAATAGTTTTTTAGGTGTTTTGGTTGTGGAAAAGGGGACGTCGATTCGGCGTCCTTTTTTTATGTCCGGTTGGCAACCCTTCAACTCCGGGGGGAGTGACCGTACCGGAGAATACGGGCTGCAGCGAAGCCGTTTGGGTTAATGTACGATGCGCAATTCATAGTCAGTTCCCCCGGCGGTGGCAAAGGCTCCTACGCGGCTGGGGCCATAACCTAGGTTCACCTTCACGAATTCGTCGCGCACGGGCAGCAGACTAATGATTTCACGGCGTAGCTCAGCCAGGTCGGTGTGCATGTTCTGGATTCGTTGTTCCACCTCCTCAGCCCGCTGATCAAAGCTGCCGGTGGCGGGGCGTTGCTCAAACTGCCGGGCGGCGTGGGCGTCGGCTGCTTCGGTGGCCGGTAGGCTACTGGCCTCGACCGTGGCCTTACGCAGGTCGTCTTCGGCCTCCAGATAAGCAGTTATTTTCTCTTCGAGCGGAATCAGGGTAGGATCGAGGTAATCGAGGTTGCTGGCCATGGGAATGAAATCGAAAAGAGTAGGGGTGTGCCTTCCCCAACGCAGACCAGTTGGGGAAGGATGCGCCCCCACGCAAAAAGTCTCCCGTCCCGGGCTCCGCCGGGCCCAACCCGCCAGTATAACTCCCGTATCTTCGCCCTATGTCCCAATCTTCTGCCCCCGATCCGGTGGGCCACGCCCTGATAGCTTATTTGCGCGGTAACCAAGCGACGGCTCTACTGGTCCATAGCAACGTAACCGATGACGAGGATCTGGCCGCCAGCTACTTCTTTCGATCGCTCTGGGAAATGCCGGAACTTGAGCGCACCGCCCTGCAGGAATGCCGGGGCCGCGTTCTGGATGCCGGGGCCGGAGCCGGCTGCCACAGTCTGGAGCTACAGAGCCGCGGCTTTCAGGTGAAGGCCATTGATGCCTCCCCGGGTGCGGTGCAGGTGATGCAGGAACGGGGGGTACGGGAGGCCGCCTGCCACAACCTGTTCGACGCGCCCGCCGCAGGAGAGCGTTTTGATACCATCCTGATGCTGATGAACGGACTGGGCTTAGTGGGCACGCTCGATGGTCTGGAACGCTTTCTGGTTCATGCCCGCACCCTGTTGGCTCCTGGCGGTCAAATCCTGGCTACTTCTTCCGACATCAGCTACCTCTACGAAGACGAGGAGGGAGCGCTGGTTATTAACATCAACGGTCCTTACTACGGGGAAATAGAGTACGCCATGACCTACGGCGACGAAACCGGCCCGCAGTTCGACTGGCTGTTCGCCGATGCCAGCATTGTGCAGGACTATGCCGAATCAGCGGGGTACGAAGTGGAGTTTCTGGGCGAAGACGACCAGCAGCAATACCTGGTGCGGCTTACGCTGCAACAAACGGATAGAAGCTAACTGCCCGCGTCATCCGCATCACCCCCCTGACTTCTGATTTCCATAGTATGGAATACGCTAAAACATACACTGCTCGCTGGGCCGATATGGACCCGAACGCTCACATGCGGCATTCGGCTTATACCGACTACGCCGCTCAGCTGCGTATCGAATACCTGGCGGAGCACGGCTTTGGGATGCAGCGTTTCGCTGAGCTGGGTATGGGGCCGATTCTGTTTCGCGAAGACACCCGCTTTCTCAAGGAAGTTGGTATCAGCGAAGCAATTCGGGTAACGGCAGAAGCCGCCGGGTTAAGTGCTGATGGGTCGCGTTGGCGCATTATTCATACCCTCTACAAGGCTGATGGGCGACCAGCGGCTACCGTTACCGTAGATGGTGCCTGGCTGGATCTGCGCCGCCGTAAGCTCATGGTTCCTCCCCCCGAGATGGTTGAGGCGATGCGCCGGATGCCGCGCCACGAGTCGTACGCGGATATAATCAGGAATTAAAAATCGATAAACCAGGCAACCCCGGTCAACAGACAAGGCGTACAGATTCTTAATTCTTAATTCTTAATTCTTAATTCTTAATTCTTAATCCTGCTACTGATACGCTCCAGCTGCCGCTGGTGGTGCAGCACGTGGTCGACCATGAAATCCAGTGTCTGGTAGATGTTGAGCATGCCCGAGCGGGGGTGCTTGAAAATCATGCTGCTCAGGAGCTTGGAAGGAAACTCATTCAGCGTGCGCTCCAGCTGGCGGCGTGTCCGTTCCCATTCGGTGCGCAGCTCAGCGAGGGGAGGGGCGGTTTCGGGGGTAAGGGCGGCCAGATACTTGGGGGCCTTAAAGCGGAGAAACGGCAAGCGCAGGGCCAGCCGCAGGGCCCGGGAACGCAGGAACGTCAGCAAGCCAGTCTGGCCCAGCCCTTCAGCCTGCTGGACCTTCTTATCGATGTACTGCCCGATACCGGTTTCGGCTACCAGCAGGTGCTGCACTACCTGCGCGGCAGACCATTGCCCCGGGACGGGGGCCTGATGAGCTTTGTCGCCCAGGGCCTGGGTCATGTCGAGCAAGCGGGCCGTGGCTTGTTCGAGCTGCTCGAAGCGGAGGTGCAGACGATGGTTCATGAGCGGACGCAGGCGGGAGAATACAGTAGCTTTGGGCAAAAGGTACAATAAAATCCGGGCCCCTGACCAGCTATGCTACTTTCTGAGATCTTACCTGTTGCGGCTGATTTCAGGCAGCTCAGGGCGCTGAACAAAACTAGGACGCTCCTTGGGAGGGGGGGGCGGCCCGGCGTTTTTTTTGTTTTCCGGCCCGTTGGTGCGCTATGAGAAATAAGGGCCTGAAGCGGGACGGCTGGTGGTTTGTGGGCGGATACCTGCTGTGGCTGGGGTATCTGCTCAATTCCGGCTACGAGGTGATTTATGGTGATGCCGGTACGTACTGGGAGCTGGCCTACCGGTTTTTCCACGGTCATGCTTTTTCCCTGCTGGCCTACAACGACCGGATGCGGGGCTATGCCTACCCATTGCTGAACGTGCCGGGGGCCGTGCTGGCAGCCGTGCTGCCTTGTGCGCCGGCTACGGCGGCCAAGGTGCTGGGCGCCGGCTACGCCGCGCTGGCCTTCACCGTGGTTGGGCCCCGCCTCTGGCAGGCCCTGACCGGGATGCTTAAGCGGCCCTCCTGGCCGCAGACGGTTGTTTTCGGGGTATTGGGCTTTGGGTTCTGGCGCGACTATTTCAACTTTCCCCTTTCCGATTTTCCCGCGCTGCTGGCCCTGGCTGCCGGGCTGCTGGCCTTGTATCGGCTGCCGGGCTGGCGGGGGCACCTGCTGGCCGGCGTCGGACTGGCGCTGGCCGTGAACATCCGCCCGATCTATCTGGCCTCGGTCCCCTTTTTTATGGTCCTGGTCCTGGTGCTGCCAACCCCGTTAAAAGCGGGACATTGGCGTTACCGGGGCCTGGGTCTGGTTCTGGGGTTGGGCCTGACGCTGCTGCCCCAGGCGCTGATAAACTACCGTCATTTTCGGACGCCGACGCCCTTCGTGCTGGCAGAATCACCGAAGTACGGGACCCGGAATCTGTACCTGGAAAAGCTGATCTGGGGCTTACACCACCAAAAATACGAAACCGCTGTTGAGGCCAATGGCGCCGTGGGGCAACTGCTGTTTCTGGACCCGGCCGGGCTGGCCCTGATTGAGCGGGAGCACCTCAGCCTCCACAGTACCTACCGCGCCTATGCGCGCGCCCTGCTGCACCACCCGGCCGATTTTGCGGGGCTCTACGCCCGCCGGCTCTTTAACGGCCTCGACGTGCAGTATCCTACTCCCTACGTGCGCAAGGCAGCGGCCTCCACCATCGGCCTGGCGCTGATCAACTACACCATCTGGTTTCTGGTATTGCTGTACGTGACTACCGGCGCCTGCGGCGTAGTGCGCCGCGACCAGTGGGTTGTGTTAGCGGTCTGGCTGGCTCCCGTTGTGGCGGTGCTGCCCATGAGTATGGAATGCCGCTTTGTATTGCCCCTGCACTTGCTGGCGTATGCCCTGCTGGCTTTTGGGTGGCCGGCGGCCTGGCGGCTCTCCTTGCTGTCGTTCAATACCCGGCTACGCCTGGGCATAGCTTACTTGGGTTTTGTACTGCTATGTCTGGCCCTGTCCTCGGCAACGCAGGCTAATCTGGAGTCAGCGCCGCGTTTGCTGACGTAGTCCTGGCCTGGCAGAAAGCCTGGCTTTATTCCCGCCTTCGCCTGTGTCGTCAGTAAGCCGCTGAAGTTACACGCGCGGCACCGATGGGTTTTCCGTGACAACCTGCAAGAAAGCTGTCAACCTATTCCCGGACCAGACACAACATCAAAAAAGCCCCGTAACCACTGTGGTTACGGGGCTTTTGCCTTCAAAAAGATCCGGGGGCTACTTGCTCACATACAGCACTTCCTTCACGGCCTGCACGGTGCGGGCCACGTTGGGCAGCGAAGCCTCAATGAGCGTGGGAGCGTAGGGCAGGGGCACGTCCATGCAGGTGATGCGCAGCACGGGCGCGTCGAGGTGGTCGAAGGCGCGGCGCTGCACCATGTAGGCCAGCTCCGAGCTGATGCTGGCCAGGGGCCAGGCTTCTTCCACCACCACCATGCGGTTGGTTTTCTTCACCGATTCGATCAGCGTGTCGTAGTCGATCGGGCGCACTGAGCGCAGGTCAATAACTTCGGCCTCGATGCCTTCCTTCGCCAGCTCATCGGCGGCGGTCAGGGCAATCTTCATCATTTTGCCGAAGCTCACGATGGTCACGCTCGTGCCCGGCCGGACTACGCTGGCCTTACCGATTGGAATCAGGTATTCTTCCTCGGGCACTTCCCCCTTGTCGCCGTACATCAGCTCCGACTCCATGAAAATTACCGGGTCCGGGTCGCGGATGGCGCTTTTCAACAGGCCTTTGGCGTCGTAGGGCGTGGAAGGAACCACTACTTTCAGGCCGGGGCAGTTGGCGAACCAGTTCTCGAAGTTCTGGGAGTGCTGGCTGCTGAGCATGCCCGCGTTGCCGGTGGGGCCGCGGAATACGATGGGGCAGGAGTACTGCCCGCCCGACATCGAATAAATCTTGGCGGCCGAGTTGATGACCTGGTCGATGGCCACCAGCGAGAAGTTGAAGGTCATGAACTCGATAACCGGAATCAGGCCGTTGGCGGCGGCCCCCACGCCGATGCCGGCAAAGCCCAGCTCGGCAATAGGGGTATCAATCACGCGCTCCGGGCCAAATTCGTCGAGCATGCCCTGGCTCACTTTGTAGGCACCGTTGTATTCACCTACTTCTTCGCCCATCAGAAACACGCGCGGGTCGCGGCGCATTTCTTCGTTGAGGGCTTCACGCAGGGCTTCCCGGAATTGGATGGTCCGCATACTCATTAGGGGTTGACAGAAACTCAAAAGGTCAAAGCAGGAAAAAGCCGGCTCAAAACCGGTGGGTAAAGCTACGACGAGAAGGGGGGTTAGGCAAATATGTCCGTGTCATTGCGAGGAACGAAGCAATCGGTCCTCCGCAACGTGTCGAACGCTGTTTCAGCAGAAAGCTCCGGCATTGAAGCACAGCAGGCCTTTTTGATCTAGCCCGGTTTTCTTCTTTGTTCAGCCCGGATTGCTTCGTTCCGCGCAACGATACTTACCGCAACGCCTCCAGAAACATCTTGCTGCCGGCATAATCCCGGAACTCCAGATCTTCCACGGCGCGCTGGGCAAAGGCGCGGTCGAGCTGAATGGCCCGGCGCAGCTGCTGACCCACCTGGGCTTCGTTTTTGGCCCGGGCAGCCACCACGGCCAGCGTGTAGTACGCCAGTGGGTCGTCGGGTTTCAACGCCAGGGCTTCCTGATAAATGCTGGCTGCTCCGTCGTAATTGCCTTTGAGCAGGTAAATCAGCGCCTTGTTCATGGTGTTCTGGTAGCTGCGGCTGCTGTAGCCCAGGCTATTTACGGCATCGTCGAGCTGGCCGATTTCAATTTCGAGGGCGGCTTTGTCGGCGAATACTTTATCCAGCACCGGGCGCGGGCCCCCGAGCTTGATGGCGTAGTCGTAGTTCTGCAGCGCTTCGAGCTTGTCGTCGGCGCGGTGGTAAGCCGTGGCCACGCGGTAGAACATGGTGGCCGTGGGGTTACGGTGGGCCGCCAGGGTAAAGTTGGTGGCGGCCCGCCGCAGGTAGGCCCGGCGTACTTTGTCGTTCACTTCTTTTTCCGAGCGCAGCAGCAGCACCACGGCCAGGTTATGGTAGGCCTGCCAGCTGCCGGTGGTGGCTACTGACGTTTCGTAGATGCGCTGCTTCTCGGCCAGCAGGGGCGTGAGCGTGGCCGAATAGCGCAGCTCCTCGGGGGTAAGGGCGTCGGCCTCGGTTTCCTTTTCCACAATCTTTTTCGAGAGCAGATAAATCTCCGAGTCGTAGCGCTTGGGGGCGGTATATTCCACGGCCACCGTGCCGAAGCGCAGCACGGGGTAGATGTACTGGTCCAGGTAATCGAAGAACGAGAGGCGGTGCAGGCTTTTTTCCTGGCGGGCAAAGGAGCCCGGCGTCTCGTTCAGCAGCAGCACCACCGAATCGATTTGCTCGGGTTTCAGCGCCGACTCCTGCACCTTGTTCAGGAACAGGTCCCAGCGGCGGTGGTAGGCCAGGGTCTGGAATTTGATGGTGCCCACCGAATTGAGGTAGGAGTAGGTGTCGACGCGCTTTTTATAATACTTCAGCAGGGCCTGCACGCGCTTGTCGGCCAGCTGCGGGTCGTGGGCGTCGAGGGAGTCGGGGGAGTGACCGGCCACGATCATCACCCGGCTGGTGCGCTGATTGGCATCGATAAAGTCTTCCAGCGCCGCCACATTCGTCCCCAGGTAGTTGCGTACTGCCGCCTGCCCGCCATCAAAGAAGAAGGGCAGGACCCGGGTGCCGCTGCGGTTGTTGTCGGCCGTTGCGGGCAGCAGGGCAACAGCCGTATCCTGGCGCACGACCATCCGTCCGGTGGCGACGAGGCCGCGGGCCACGTGAAACTCCGTTCCTTTCAGCTGCTTCCCCCCAGGCTTCAGCTCCCGGGCATCGGGTTTGGCTATCAGCTCGCCGGGGTTTTTGCGGGGCGCGTAGGGAAAAGAAAACTGCCGGGTGATTAAGAGCTGGTCCTGGTGGTCGGGGTCGTACACATACTCGCCCGAGACGAAGGTGAGGCGGCCAAGGGTGTCTTCGCGCAGGCCGTTGTCGTAGCGGTAGCTTAGAGCGAGGTTGTAGGCTTTTCCTTTTTGCAGCACGCTGGCCGGCACGCGGGCCTGCACTTCGAACAACACGTTTTCGCCGTTGCTTTCCAGTACCGCGGGCTTCACCGTCACCTGCTGGCCCGCCTGCGCAACCTTTAGCAGGCGCGGTAACGTACACCCGGGCAACGTGCCCAGGGCAATCAGCAGGAGAACAGACGAACACAGGCGGGGTAAATAGCTCATAGGCGCTAAGCAAGTCGGGAAGGGCGGGGCCTAATTTCTGCCCATCAAACGCAAAAACCGCCGTTGAAGGTCAGAAATTGTGGCCGATTGCCACTTTTTCCCTTGCCATTCGCCGTTTTCCTTGTTATTTTGAGCTGCCTTAGCCGCGTCAACTGGTTATAAATGAGGAACAATGAAACGACTAACTGACTTCATCGAAAAGCAGAGCTTTGGCGTCTGCAATGCGTTGGGCAACCGGCTCGGCTTCTCCAGCCGGAGCATTCGGCTGTCGTTCGTGTATGCTTCCTTCTTCACTTTCGGCTCCCCCGTCGTGCTGTATTTCGCCCTGGCGTTCTGGATGGATGCCCGTCGGGCGATGCGCCGGCAGCGCAGCACCATCTGGGATTTATAAGGGTCAGGGTTTCGGTTTCCGGTCGGCGGGAAAACCGGCGGAGTCAAGCTGGGAAAACGCCCGGACTTCCTGCCCAAAATAAGCCCATACCAGACTGCCATTGTACACCCCCGGGCGTTCCGGGGTAAGCCGCTGCCGCGGGGCCGCCCGCCGCTGCTGCTGCCAGTATTTTCGATTGCGAAAGAAGTCCCGGTGCGCCCGCAGAACAGCCCTGGCATCGCCGGTAGCGCCCTGAGTGAGAAACCGGAGCGCGGCTACCCAGTCCAGAATCAGCCGGGTTGCCATAATGCCGGTCAGCTCCCGGGAATTCACGTTTTTGTACACCAGCGCCAGTCCGTTGCGGAAGTTGAGGTAGGTTTTGCGCGAGTTCGACTTGTGCAGCGTGCCGCCGCCGACGTGGTACACGGTGCTGCTGCCCTGGTACCAGACTTCCTGGTCCGCGTTCCAGAGCCGCCAGCACAGGTCGATTTCCTCCATGTGGGCGAAGAATTTCGTTTCCAATCCACCCAGCGCGTGCCAGGCCTCGGCACGCACGAACATACAGGCGCCGGTCGCCCAGGCTACCGGACGGGCGTCGTTGTACTGGCCGAGGTCTTTCTCGAGCGTATCGAACAGGCGGCCGCGGCAGAAGGGGTAGCCAAGCCGGTCGAGGTAGCCCCCGCCGGCCCCGGCGTATTCGAAGCTGGTTGGGTCGGCGTGAGCCAGAATCTTGGGCTGGCAGGCGGCCACGGCGGGGCGCTGCTCCAGCAGCTCCCGCATCGGGCGCAGCCAGCCGGGCGTCACGGCCACGTCGGAGTTGAGCAGCACGTAATACTTCGCCGTAATCTGCGGCAGGGCCTGGTTGTAGCCTTCACAAAAGCCCAGGTTGCCGGCGTGGCGGAGGATTTCGACGGTGGGAAATTCCTGCGCCAGCACTGCCCGCGAATCGTCGGTGGAGGCATTGTCGACCACGATAATGCGGGCCGCGTCGGAGTGCGCCAGCACGGAGGGCAGAAACCGGCGCAACAGGGCCTGCCCGTTCCAGTTCAGAATAACGACCGCCACATCGGCGCAGCTACCAGCCGGTACGGGCGGACTAAAGGCCAAAGTTGCCGAGGTCGAGGCCGGGGAGGTTGGGCAGCAGGCCGGAGGTTTTGCTTTTCAGCTCTTCCTTGGCTTTTTCGCCCACTTCCTCCATCACCTTATTTACCGCCGCCACCACCAGATCGGCCAGCATGTCGCGGTCCTGGGGCGTGAGCAGGGATTCGTCGATTTCGAGCTTGAGCAGGCGGCGCTGGCCATTGGCCGTGGCCTTCACCAGCCCGCCACCCGACTCGGCCGTGGCGGTGAGGTGCTGCAATTCGTCCTGGGCCTGCTTCATTTTCTCCTGCAGCTCCTTCACCTTGCCCATCATGCCCATCATATCAAACATAGGTTCTAAATCGTTGTTTCCAGCGAACTGAAAGGGTTTTGAAAGTGGAAATGGTACAGGGTCGACACCGCTTGAAGCTGATTGGCCGGCGCAATAACCCGGCCGGCACCACCCAACGAATACGGTTAGGCACCTAATCAGGGGATGCTACGGAATATCATAAAGGGTGGTTTTCGGGACAATTTACGGAAAGCTCCCGCTTTTGTACGGCCCCTTCGTTGGACCAGCCAGTGCGGTCCGGGCGGCTTTTGATTTTGGCCAGTCTCCGCGGCTACCCGGCTGGTCGCCTCCCCCGCCGCAAGCTGGCGCACCGCTACCTGGGTAATGGGACAGGTATGGCAACGGGCTTTCAGAAGTGAGCAGGCAGTGCTAAGCCACCGTGGATCAGGGTTTTCCAGGGCCTGACGGAGAAGATGGCGACCGGCGACCGTTACGCTCAAAAATCGATAAGACTTTCACTCCCTCAACCCGGATAACGTGAATTTCGCGGCCCATACTGTCCAGATAAGACTGCGGGTGCCAGCGGTAACCCGTCATAAAATACCGGGCCCCGGCCACGCGGTCAGGCTCGTAGTGCAGGCGGGCCCGCTGTTCCGGCCGCAGAATCAGGGCGTTGTTGTAGAGCGGGTAGTGCCACTGCTCGTGAACAGCCAGCTTGGGGGCCGTGTCGTGGGCCAGCAGCCACTCTAACCCCTGCCGGTAGGCCAGCCCCCAGTAGTCGCGCTCAAACAGTCGTTCCACTACCGGGGCCGGCAGGAAGCTGAAGTAGACCTGCTGAAAAGGGTGCATCCGTACCATCCGGATCGTTGTGGCCGCTAATTCCAGGCCGGCCGCCAGCATCAGGGCCCCCGCCAGCCCGCGCAACGGAGCGGCTGGGCGCGTCAGCCGCAACAGGTCGCGCAGTCCGCTGACGGCGAACAGCAACAGGGCCGGATAAATGAAATACAGATGCCGCCAGCCATCATACACCACCGCCTGGCGGCTGATGACCAGCACCAGCGGCCCGAGCAGCCACAAAGCCAGCCACGCATCGAGCTGCCCGACTGCGGAGCGGAGCCCCCGGCCGCGCCGGCGAATCAGTTGCGTTAGTGAGCTGCTGAGGCCAAGCAGGGCCAGTGCGGAGTAGGCGACGGGGGTGGTGATAAGCAGCCAGACGGGAATGTAGTGCCAGGGCAGACGCGTAGCGGGCACCAGTTGGCCCAGGTAAACCACCGTGAACGGCCAGGGATAATTGCCCAGCTGCTGCGCCGCCCGCCACAATTCGGTTGGTGGCGTAGCCCACAGGTAGGGCCAGCCCGCGTACGTGCCGCCCAGCGCCGCCCCCAGGTACCCGACGGCGAGCAACGCCCGTCGTCCCACCGGATAGTGGGGGGCAGGCAGACTTAGCAGAACCACCAGGGTGGGCAAAACTACCAGCAGGCCCTGCAACCGGATGTCGGTGGCCAGCGCCGTGAGCAGGCCGTGGACGACGACCCGACCGACGGTGGGCTTCTGGCGCAGCCATAGCAGTCCGGCCACTGCCAGGGTAAAGAACGACATGAACACCACGTCCTTGCCGTTGTAGAACGCCTCGGCAAAGAACCGCGGCGAAAGCACCAGCAGCAGACTGCCCAGCAGGGCCCAGCGCCAGTCCCGGAAGCGTTGGCGGCCGATGTAACACAAAGCCCCGGTGCCCAGCACGAAGGTGAAAAACGCCAGCAGATGCCGCACGAAATACACGCCCCGCGAGTCGCCATCGGTGAACAGGTAGCCCAGCAGGGCCGCCGCCATTTCGAAGATGGGGCCGTGGTCACTGTCGGGGAAGTCGCGGATAGCGGGGATGGGCGACTGCCCGGCAGCCACCCGCCGGGCCAGGTCGGGGGCCAGCTGCCGGGCCACGTGATTCAGGCTGACCAAGCCGTTCAGATGGTTGTTCACCTCGTCCCACGATACTCCGTAGTCGCGGTGCAGGCCGATGCCTAAAGCCAGTAACAGGCCAAAAAACAACCCCACCAGAACCGGCGGCCGCAAGGCAGGGTGGGAAATCCGGGAGGTACGCAAGGCCGACGGGAAGTTAGGGTGCCCGACCCGGTTGCGGGCCGCCGGGCGGGAGAAAAAACGCTGAATTCGGGCTGCAAAGGTAGGCAAGGACTCCGGCCGGGCGGCCAAAAATGATTTCCGGCTGGCCTGGTTCCGGCCGGGCCGCCGGGCCGCCGCAGACAACCCGGGCTGCCGCAATGGGGTACTAGAGGCAGAGCCCGGGGAGAAAAGGGCCAGTTCGCAGTCAACCCAAGCTCCCGTTAAAACTGATTCTGAATGACGAAACATACCTACGACATGGGCCTGATTGGCAACTGCGCCTTTCTGGGCCTCATCGGCACCGATACCGCCGTGCGCTGGCTGTGCTGGCCCCGGTTCGACAGCAGCTTCGTGTTTGGCAGCCTGCTGGACGATGACAAGGGCGGCGAATTCAGCATCCGGCCCGCGGCGGGCGGGCAAGTCGGGTCGCACCAGTATTATCAGCAGAACACCAACGTGCTCTGCACCGAAATCGAAACGGCGGACGGCCGCTACCGGGTCACGGATTTTGCCCCGCGCTTCGAGCAGTACGAGCGCAACTACAAGCCCCTGATGCTGATCCGGAAGCTGGAGCCTCTGGGGGGGACGCCCCGCGTGCGGGTCATCTGCCGGCCCGTGGGCCAGTACGGCACCCTGGCCCTGAACCGCCGCCGCAGCTCCAACCACATTGCCTTTCTGGGCCTGGACGAGGAAATCCGCCTTACCACCAACATCCCGCTGACCTACGTGCTGGATGAGGAAGACTTCGTGCTGAACGAAACCAAGTATCTCGTGCTCACTTACGGCGCCCCGCTGGAAGCTCCGTTGGAAAGCACCGTCGAGCGGTTTCTGAGCAACACCCGGGAGTACTGGCGCAAGTGGGTGAAAAGCATGAGTATCGGGCATTTCCACCAGGAGCAGGTTATCCGCTCGGCCCTGGCCCTGAAGATGCACCAGTACGAAGACACCGGCGCCATCATCGCGGCCACCACGACCAGCCTGCCCGAAGCGCCCGGCAGCACCCGCAACTGGGACTACCGCTACTGCTGGATGCGCGACACCTACTACATCCTCACGGCCTTCAACAACATCGGCCACTTCGAGGAAATGGAGCGCTATTTCCACTACATCGTCAATATCTCGACCAAGGTGACGGGCAAATACCAGCCCCTGTACGGCATCAGCGGTGCTTCCCAGCTGGTAGAGCAGGAGCTGGATCTGGCCGGCTACCTGGGCAACCAGCCCGTGCGCATCGGCAACGATGCCTACACCCATATTCAGAACGACGTGTACGGGCAAGTGCTCGTGGCCCTGCTGCCGCTCTACGTCGACCGGCGCTTTATCGACCCCGAGCGGCCCAACCCCGAGAAGCTGATTTTTGAGGCCCTGCGCATGATTGAGGTGACCATGAACCAGCCCGATGCGGGCCTCTGGGAATTCCGCAACCTGGCCCAGTACCACGCCTACACCTACCTGTTTCACTGGGCCGGCAGCCACGCTGCCCGCAAGGTGGCCCGCACGCTGGGCAATGCCGACATGGAAGCCCTGGCCACCCGGCTGATGGACGAGGCCGCCGCTCACATCGAGCAGTGCTACAGCCCGGAGCACGGAGCTTTCACCAACGCCGTGGGCTCGCCTCACCTCGATGCCAGTGGTATGCAGCTGATCATGATGGGCTACCTCGACCCGGACTCCCCGCTGGCGCACCGCCACCTGGAAGCCCTGGAACGGGAGCTGAAAACCCCCGAAGGCCTGTTCTACCGCTACCGCCACGCCGACGACTTCGGGACGCCGGAAACCACTTTCCTGATCTGCTCCTTCTGGTACGTAGAAGCTCTGGCCTGCGTGGGCCGGGTGCAGGATGCTATCCGGGAGTTTGAAAAGCTGATCACCTACACTAACCACCTGGGCCTGCTCAGCGAAGACGTGGATGCCAAAACCGGCTCGCAGTGGGGCAACTTCCCCCAGGCCTACAGCCACGTCGGGCTGGTAAATGCCGCCTACCGGATTGCCAAAAAGCTCGACAAGCCGAATTTCGTGTAGGTTGGGGTCCTGGGGTCTTAGGGGCTTGGGATCCTGGCAAAATCGTCTGTCATCCTTCATCTGGCGTCCGCTTGCGAAGGACCTTCCTCAGCCATCTGCTTAGCCCTCATACATAAGCAAAGCCCTTTAAGTAGGTCATGAAAATTACTTTGCAATAAAAAAACGTCATGCTGAGCTTGTCGAAGCATCTCTACCGCTTCATCAGGTCCGTTTAGCGAAGCGGTAGAGATGCTTCGACAAGCTCAGCATGACGTGCTGATAAGTCAAACTAATTCCTTCGGCCTACTTACCACGCAATGGTAAAGGGCTTTGCTTATGTATGAGGGTTTATCACTGACCCTGGCAGGATTCATTACTTCACTTCGCGCCGTTCGGGATAACAGCCGGTCTTACCACGACCCCAAGACCCCAGCCTACCCCAGGCTATGGAGCAGCTGCCGGACTTCGGTGGTGGAGCGGACGTGAAAGCGGGCCAGGGAACGGGCCTCGGTGCCGACTTTGATGGTGTATGCCTCAGCCGGCAGGGCCCCGAAGGTGTCCTCGTCGGTACGGTCGTCGCCGATGGCCAGCAGGAAGCCGGGGCCATGCTGGCTGATCCAGCGCGCGGCGGCCGTGCCTTTGTTGATGCCCGCATTCTTGATTTCGAGCACTTTGTTGCCTTCCAGCACCTGCAGATCAGTGTTGGAAGCCATGAAGGTGAGGTGACTGAGCAGCTCCCGGGCCCGCACCGCGCCCAGGTCGGCATCGGCGCGGCGGAAGTGCCAGACCAGGGAATATTCCTTCTCCTCAATGAAAGAGCCGGGAGTACGCGCCACGTACAGCTCCAGCACGGGCCGCAGCTCCCGCTTCCAGTCGTTGCGCAGGGGCTGAAACAGCTGCCAGTCTTCGCCCGCGGTGCGGAGCCAGGCGCCGTGCTCGGCAATGAAATCGAGCGGCAGGTGGCCCAGCCAGGTCTGGAGCGTGGTCCGGTCGCGGCCACTGATGACCACGACGCGGTTCCGCGGGTTATCGGTCAGGGCCTGCAGCAGCCTTAGCAGCTCCTCATCGGGCCGGGCGCGTTGCGGGTCGGGGTGAAACGGGGCCAGGGTACCGTCGTAGTCGAGCAGCAGCATCCGTTGCGGGGCGGCTTCGTAGTCCTGCTGCAGCCGGGCCAGGGTAGCCGGGTCCAGCATTTCGGTGGCCAGGGTGTGCTGCTTGATTTTGGTGTAGGCCAGCTGGTTCATAAACAGCCTGGTCCAGGCAAACACATTGTAGCGCCGTACCAGGGCCTGCATGGCCGCCATGCGCTGCTGCTGCTCTTCCAGGGGCATCATCAGCGCGTCGTGCATGGCCTCAACCAGCTGACTGGTATCGGTGGGGTTGATGATGAGGGCGTCGGCCAGCTCGCGGGCGGCTCCGGCCCGCTCACTCAGGATCAGCACCCCGCCGTTATCAGCTTTGCAGGCAATAAACTCCTTTGCCACCAGGTTCATGCCGTCGCGCATGGGCGTCACCAGGGCCACTTCCGCTAACCGGTACAGGGAGGCCAGCTCTTCCAGGGGCAGGGAGCGGTAGAAATAGTGAATCGGGTTCCAGCTGATGGTGCGGTACTGGGCATTGATGCGGCCCACCAGCTCGTCAATTTCTTCTTTCAGCGCCGCGTATTCCGTTACCTGGTCGCGCGAGGGCACCACCAGCATAATCAGGCACACCTTTTCCCGCCATTCGGGGTAGCGCTGGAGCAGCAGCGCGAAGGCCCGCAGGCGCTGGGCAATGCCTTTGGTGTAGTCGAGCCGGTCGATGGAGAGGATAACGCGGGCGTCGTGCAGGGCCTTGCGGTAGGTCACCTCATACTCCTGAGCGGCGGGTGAGGCGGCCGCCCGGGCATACCGCTCGTAGTCAATACCCATTGGAAATGCATCGACGCGCAGGGTGCGGGTCGGCGTTTCGATCTGGCCGTTCTGGGTGGGCAGGCCCAGCAGCTGGGACACGGCGCTCAGGAAGTGCCGCATGTAGCCGTAGGTGTGGAAGCCGATCAGGTCGGCCCCCAGCATACCGCGCAGCAGCTCGGCCCGCCAGGGCAGCACCCGGATCAGCTCGTAGGAGGGGAAAGGGATGTGCAGGAAGAAGCCGATGGTGCAGTTGGGACGGGCCTCGCGCAGCATGGCGGGCAGCAGCAGCAGCTGGTAGTCGTGAATCCAGATGGTGTCGTCGGGGCCGGCCTGTTCGAGCACGGCGCGGCAGAATTTCTCATTCACCGCCACGTAAGCATCCCAGTGGGCCTGCTCGTAGGTAGCCAGCTGACTGAAATAATGGAAAGTAGGCCAGAGCGTGGAGTTGCTGAAGCCTTCGTAATAATCCCGGATTTCGGTTTCCGTCAGAAACACCGGCCGCATGCTGTCGGCGCGGAGCTGCTCGGTCACGTACTGCTCCTCGGCCGCGTCCTGCACGAACAAGCCGGGCCAGCCCACCCACATGTTGCCTTCGGCCTGGTAAATGGAGCCCAGGCCCGTGGCCAGCCCGCCTTCACTGGATTGAAAGGTCAGGCTGTCGTCGGTGCGTTGGACTTTGGTGGGTAAGCGGTTAGAGACAATAATCGTTTGAGACATGTGCTTTTCAGAATGGTGAGCCCTTGGACTTACGCAGAAAAGGCCGCTTTAGCCATATAAGACGCGTCAGCGAGTGGTCCGGCAGCCTTTGGGAGCCCGGCAAATACCGGGGAATTCAGCCGTAGCGGCCGGTTGCTGTTTTCGGGGACCGGCAATGCCGCCCCGGCGCCGATACCGCTTTATTCCTGGGCCGGGAGCACCAGCACCGGAATCGGGCTTTGCCGGAGCACCTGGGCTGTAACGCTGTGGTGAAACAACTCGCTCACAAAGCTGCGGGGGCGCGCAATCAGGATTACCATATCAAATTCCGTGGGCCGGGCGACCCGCAGAATGCCTTCGGCCGGCCGGAGGGCACTGACGCTGCGGGTCCGCACCGATTGGGGTAGCGCCAGGCCCAGGCTCAGCACGGAGTTCAGCGCCTCGGTGGCTATTTCCTCCGGAGCCGGGCCTTCCACTACCTGCACTACGGTCAGCTCGGCCTGCAAAGCGTCGAGCAGGTGGCGCAGGGTGGCCGCGTGCGCGCCCAGGGTGAATGGTTCGCCGTCTACGGCCACCAGCACGCGGCGGGGCGGGTGGGGCGCGGGCAGCGGGTGGGGAACTACCAGCATGGGGTAGGGCACGGCCCGCAGAATGTCGAGCGAGGTAGTGGTTACCAGCTCGTCGGGGGTATTCTCCGAGTTAGGGCGGCCCAGCACCAGCAGCGTAGGATGGTGGTGGCGCACGGACTCGGCAATGGCATCGGCTACCTGGCCGTGGCCTATTTCGGCGGCTACGGGCCCCGGCAAATCCCGGATTAAGCGCTGGAAACCCAGGTCTACGTCCTCGTGCTCCAGGTCGGGGGCTTCGCCGCTGAACCGCTCCGGATCCAGCAGGGAATCACGCTGCACGTGGAGCAGCACCAGCCGGGCGCCAAGCGGGGGGGCCAGGGTTGCAGCATAGTCCAGGGCCCCGTTGGCGGCCTGGAAAAAGTCGGTGAGCACCAGCAGGGAAGGAGTCATAGCAGAAATAAGTAGGTTGCTGGCTTTACGGGGAATTCCCGGCCTCGGTCATTATCGTTTGCGCGAAGGCTACGGAGCCCGACGTGGACGCGGGAGCCGGCAAGGGCGGCGGGCCAGGGCTATGATCAGGTAGCCCTGCCGGCGGCCCGGCGGCTGGGGCTGCGGGTGGCCAACGTGCCCCACTACTCGCCCTACGCCATTGCCGAACACGCGCTGGCCCTCATTCTGGCCCTGAACCGGCAGCTGCACCGGGCCACTGCGCAGCTACGCCACGCCGACTTCCGGCTGGATGAGCTGGTCGGTTTCGATCGGCACGGCAAAACCGTGGGCATCATTGGCTGCGGAATCATCGGCGGAACGATGGCCGGGCTGCTCCACGGGTTCGGGGGCCGGCTGCTGGGTTCCGATGTGCAGGAAGATGCCACCCTGAGTCAGCGCTGCGGCCTGGAATACGTGCCGTTGGATACGCTGTGCGAGCTGTCCGACGTCGTTACGGTCCACGCTCCGCTCACGGCGGCCACCCGCCACCTGCCCGATGCCGGGCCGCTGGCCAGGATCAAGCGGGGCGTGATGCTCATCAACACGAGCCGGGGTGGCCTGCTCGATACCAAAGCCGCGTTGGCCGCCCTGGACTCGGGCCAGCCGGGCTACCTGGGCCTGGACGTGTACGAAAAGGGGCTGTTCTTCTACGACCATTCCCAGGAGCCCCCCCAGGATGCGCTGCTAACCCAGCTGCTGGCCCGGCCCAACGTGCTCATCACGGGGCACCAGGGCTTCCTGACCCGGGAGGCGCTGACCAACATTGCCACCACCACCATCGAAACCCTCGACTGCTGGCTCGGTGGGCAGCCCGCCGCTAATGAGCTTGCTGCTGCTGCTCCCGTCCCGGAAGAAGCGCCGGCCGGCGGAACCGGGGCCCCGGGCCGCGGCTAGCGTACTATCGTGATGGTACCGTGCTGCACTACCCGCTGGCCGGTTTCGTCGGTGGCCTCGAAGCGCCAGACGTAGGGCCCGGGTACGGGCGGGGCCGAGCTGATGCGGCCGTCCCAGGTCTGGGTGCGGTCGGTGCCGCGAAACACCTCCTGGCCGTTGCGGTCGACGACGGTGAAGCGGAACGTGGTCAGGAAGCGGCCTTTCACTTCGAGCACGTCATTCAGCCGGTCGCCGTTGGGGCTGAAGGCGGTGGGCAGAAACACTCTGAACTGCCGGGCTACGGTGGCAATGTTGGAATAGCTGACCGGCTGGCCGGCTCCGCTGGCCGCAATCCGGTAGCGCAGCACCTGCCGGTCGGTGGGCGGCTGCAGATCCAGAAATTCGGGGGCAGTGAGGCTGCCGCTGATATCCCGCCACGAGTTATCGGCCTGCTGCACCTGAACCAGGTAACGTACCGAGCTGGCCGGGGCCGGGCTGCGGAGTGCCGACCAGCTGAGCTGCGCCTGGGTGCCCTCGGCATCGGCCGCGGCGGCGCGCAGCACTACCGGGCAGAACCCCGCACTGGCTGCCGAGCTGTTCCCGCAGGCATCCAGAAACTGTACCGTGTAGCAGACGGGCTCAATCAGGCTGGTAACCGTAGAGTCGCGGACGGTGCGGCTGGGCGTGGTAGCCACCGTCAGCGTGTTGTCGCGGCGGTACAGGAGCTGGCCACCGGTGGGCAGGCCAGGTACCGTGGCCGTCAGCTCTACCTGATTGCGGGCCGTGAAGGTGGCAAACAGGCGGGGCACCGGCTGCGTCCGCAGTGCTGAAGTCAGCACTGACACTTCACTGGTCGAAACGGCGGCCGTGGCTCCCGTCCCGGTGGTGGCTTCGAGACGGTAGCGGTAGCTTACCCCGCAGGTGATACCAACAGAATCGAGGTACGGCGAAGACCCCGGGGGCAGGATTATGCCTTCGCGCCGGAGCACGTAGCGGTACCCGGCCCTTGGAGTCCAGCTCAGCAGGTTGCGGCCGTCGTTGGAAGTACCCGTCAGCTGAACGGAGCATAGCTCACCCGAGGGCAGGTTGCTGATGCTGGGCTGGCAGGCGTCGGTGAGCAGCAGGCGGTAGCAGCCCGCCGCCGGGGCAGGCGCAAGCGTGTAAGAGGTTTGACCTGCGGTGATGGGCGCAACCGTGCGGAAGCCGCCGGGAGTGGCGGCATCGGCCTGTTGAAGCTGATACTGGTAGTCGGCTTGCAGCGGCCCGAACTGGAAGACGAAGCGGCCGTCCTGCGCGTCGAGCTGCCGGATAAGGGGCCTGACCGCGGCAGGCTTGGGCGTGAACGACCTGGTGCTGGCCGCTTCGCACCCGCCGGTGTACTTACCGATTACGGTTACGGTGGTTACTCCGCTGCCTACTGCGTAGGGTGTGGCTTGCGCCGGTTGCCGGGCCCCAGTGCCCAGCTGCACGAAGTACTGGTCGTAGTTGCGGTCGTCGATGGTCACCTGCACGAAGCCGGGGGCGCAGACCGTGAGGGTAAAAGCGGGCCGGGGCAGGGCCTTTACCGCAAACGGGCGGGGGTAGGTAAATCCCGGAGCGGCCGGTACCAGGTTCGGGGTGAGCTGGGTGATGACGATGCTGCCCGCCGCGGTGGGGGTGTAGAAAGTAGCAGTATCGGTGGGGGCAAAGGAGCAGGTGATGGCCGGCCGGGCCACGTAGTAGATAACGCTGGGCGAAAGGCTCCGGCCGCTGGCATCCTTGAGCCGGTACGTCTGGCCCACGCACAGCGTGCTTACCTCCAGCCTGGTGCTGGCATCGTAGACCCGGAATCGGCTGTTGCCGTTGGAGTTGTCGAAGCATTGGGCCTGACTCCGGCCGGGAAAGAAACCTGCCAGCAGCAGCAGCAAAACCAGAAAAAGCTGTTTCGTAGTCGCCATATTCATCAGGTCTGTAACGCGGGCCGGTGGGGTTTGCGTTTTCGCCGGCCGAAAAATAGCCCGCGCCGGCTTAGTCGGCCCCGCGGCTACTGCCAGTCGTACGTGCGTACGAAGGCGGCGGCGGCGTGCAGGTCAGGGTAGAGCACCCGGTCCCGACTCACGAACTTTACTTTTTCGCGGAAGGCGGCCACCACCTTTTCCAGGGCCGGCGAGGTGCGGGTGGGAAGGCGGAAAGCCAGGGCCTGGGTCGCGGTCAGCAGCTCAATACCCAGAATCTGCTCCACGTTCTCCACCACGCGCCGCACTTTGGTGGCCGCGTTGGCGCCCATGCTCACGTGGTCTTCCTGCCCATTGCTGCTCACGATGCTGTCGATGGAAGCGGGAGTACAGAGCTGTTTGTTCTGACTCACGATGCCCGCGGCAGTATACTGCGGAATCATCAGCCCCGAGTTCAGGCCCGGCTCAGCCACCAGGAAAGGCGGCAGGCCGCGCTGCCCCCCGATAAGCTGGTAGGTGCGGCGCTCCGAGATGCTGCCCAGCTCGGCCACGGCCAGTGCCATAAAGTCGAGGGCCAGGGCCAGGGGCTGGCCGTGGAAGTTGCCGCCGCTCAGAATCAGGTCGTCGTCCGGGAAGATGTTGGGGTTGTCGGTTACGGCATTGCACTCGGTTTCGAGCGTATGAGCCACGTAAGTCAGCGCGTCGCGGGAGGCGCCGTGCACCTGAGGCTGGCAGCGGAAAGAGTAGGGGTCCTGCACCGCCGTTTTGGGCTGGCGCTGCAATTCGCTGCCGGCCAGCAGCTCCCGGATCCGGGCGGCCACCAGCCCCTGCCCGGCGTGGGGCCGGATGGCGTGCAGGCGGGCATCGAAGGGCTCGGGCCGGCCCTCAAAGGCTTCCAGCGACAAGGCTCCAATCACGTCGGCGGCGTTGGCCAGGCGCTCGGTCCGCAGCTGGCAGTGGACGCCGTAGGCCAGCATGAACTGGGTGCCGTTGAGCAGGGCCAGGCCTTCCTTGGCTTCCAGCCCCAGCGGCTTCCAGCTGAACAAGCTCAGCACGTCGGCGGCCTGCAAACGGTAGCCCTGGTAGTTCACTTCGCCCAGGCCCAGCAAGGGCAGACACAGATGCGCCAGCGGGGCCAGGTCGCCGCTGGCGCCCAACGAGCCCTGCTGGTACACCACGGGAAAGATGTCGCGGTTGTAGAAGTCGAGCAGGCGCTGCACCGTAGCTACCTGCACGCCGCTGTGGCCGTAGCTCAGGCTCTGCGCTTTCAGCAGCAGCATCAGGCGCACTACTTCCTCGGGCACTTCCTCGCCCGTACCGCAGGCGTGCGACATCATCAGGTTCGTCTGCAGCTGTTGCCGCTCCTGCGGGGCGATACTCTGGTTGCACAACGCGCCAAACCCGGTGTTGATGCCATATACCGGGGCGTCCGACTTCCCGAGTCGGTCGTGCAGATACTGGTGGCAGGCCTGGATGCGCTGGCGGGCGTCGTCGGCCAGCTTAACGGTAGGTTTATCGGCCAGCAGCCGGCGCAGGGTGGGCAGGTCGAGGTGGACGCTGGGGGTGAGGTGGTAGTCGGCGGACATAAACGAGGGCAGGCAAGCGGGGGTGGGAGGTCCGAAAGTTCCTCAATTCTTTTGGAACTGGTTGCCGGGCTGAGGAAGAGGGAAACAAAAAGACCGTCATGCCGAGCGAAGCCGAGGCATGACGGTCCTGGTAAAAACTGACGGTCTAGGCCAGCGCCGCTACCACTTCAGCCAGCGTCAGCGTCTGCTCCTGCCTGGCCCGAAGATCTTTGAGCTTGAATTTGCGAACACCAAGTTCTTCAGGAGCCTCCAACAACATATAAGGAATCCCTTTGGCATCAGCATATTTATACTGTTTGACCCGCTGTTTATCAGATTCAGCTTTATCCGGATACAGCTCACTGGCAATGCCGGCCGCCCGCAGCTCGCGCAGCACCGGCAGCATGGCCGTCATGCCCGCCGCGTCGAAGTTGGCGACCAGGCAGCGCGTGGTGGCCGCCGCGCCCTCCGGAAACAGGTTCAGCTCTTCCAGACAGTCGTAGAGCCGGTCCACGCCGAAGGAGAAGCCCACGCCCGACACGCCCGGCAGCCCGAAGGCGCCGGTGAGGTTGTCGTAGCGCCCGCCGCCGCTCACGCTGCCCATGTTCACGTTGTTGATCTTGATTTCAAAGATGCAGCCGGTATAGTAGGAGAGGCCGCGGGCCAGGGTCGGGTCGAATTCAAGCTGCTCGAATTGGGGGAAGCCGAAGCCGCGCAGCAATTCCAGCACCTGGCCCAGTTCCCGCAGCCCCTTGTAGCCATCGGCGTGGTCGGCAGCGACGCCGGCCGTAACGAAGCCGGCCAGCAGGCGCTCCAGCTTTTCCGGGAAGTCGCCGCTCACCGACAGCAGCTCAAACAGGGTGTCGATAACCGGCTCCGAAAAACCGCGCTCCAGCAACTCCTTCGTCACCCCGTCGCGCCCGATTTTGTCGAGCTTATCAATGGCCACGAACAGGTCCGACTCCTTGCCCTCGCCGCCCAGGGCCTGGAAAATATTGCGCAGCACCCCGCGGTGGTTGATTTTGATGGTGAAGTCCGTCAGGCCCAGCGCGTTCAGCACCTCGGCCATCATCAGCACGATTTCGGCTTCGCAGAGCAGCGAGTCGGTGCCCACCACATCGGCGTCGCACTGGTAGAATTCGCGGTAGCGGCCGCGCTGGGGCCGGTCGGCGCGCCACACGGGCTGAATCTGGTAGCGCTTAAACGGGAAAACCAGCGTGCCGCGGTTCATCACCACGTAGCGGGCAAAGGGTACGGTGAGGTCGTAGCGCAATCCTTTTTCGGCCACTTTGGGCAGCACCCGGCGGGTGGCCCGGCCGTCGTCATTAGCCAGATCCTCGGCCGTTACGTCTTTCAGAAAGTCGCCGGAGTTCAGCACTTTGAACAGCAGCTGGTCGCCCTCATCGCCATACTTGCCGGTGAGCACCGAAAGATTTTCCAGGGTTGGCGTTTCGAGCGGGGCGTAGCCGAACTTCTCGAACGTGCGGCGGATGATGCCGAAAATGTAGTTGCGGCGGGCCACTACGGCGGGGCCAAAGTCGCGGGTACCTTTGGGAATGCTGGGCTTCTGGGTGCTCATCAGGAAGTAGGCGGAATACTGGCGCGAAGGTACAACGGCCCGCCTGACTTCAACCTGCCGCCGCCGAGTTGCCGCCGGGCGCGGCGCGGCACATCATCATGTGAGCCGGAGTCCCCTATTCAGGGCAGTGGCCCGGCTCGGGTAAGTTGTATCTTCAAGGAGTTGACTTTGTGGGGGATAATCGAATTCTCTGCTCCCGGAAGCTATGCACATTCAGTCTTTCCGGCCCGCGCCGGCTTTGGCCGCTTACGTGGAGCAATACTGCCTTTGGGACGACGAGGCCACGCCCGAGACCCCGGTGCTGCACCCGGTCTTTCCGGGCCTGGTAAACGGCCTCAACGTGCTCTACGGGGACCCTTTCGAAACCGTGACTTTCGCCGGCGACGAAGTGCTGACCACGCCGGGGGTGGAAATGATCGGTATCGTTACGGAGCGCCGACTCTACCTGCGGCAGACCGGCCGGGTGGGGGTATTGGGAGTCTACTTTCGGCCCACGGGCTTTTTTAGTCTGTTCGGGATACCCATGTCGGCCGTGACCGACGCTACCCTGGAGCTGGACCACGTAGCCGGCCCGTTCGCCCGCGAGCTATATCAGTGGGTTGGGGAAGCCACTACCCCGGCGGCCCGGCCGCCGGGCCGCCGATAAACATCCAAGCAATCGGGGCTAGGATAAGGCGAGTAAGCCTCTAGTCCTACGTTCCGACTCTTTAAATGGTATCCTATTGTAGTTTTTTCAGCTGTTCCACGGCATTCTGACTCGTCGGATCGAGCTTCAGTACCTGCTTATAATTTCGGACGGCCAGCTCCTTATTGCCCAGCTCCTGGTAGGTTTCGGCCAGGCTGTCGTAGGTATTGGCGCTTTTGGGGTTCAAACTCACGTTCAGCTTGAACACTTCCACGGCGTCCCTGAGCTGATGCTGCTTTACCAGCGCGTAGCCCCAGTTGTTGACGTCCGCTTCAGGCAGCTGGTAGCCGGCATTTTTCTTCTGCTCCTTCTTCACCAGCTCCAGAGCGTGGCTAAACCCTTGCTGGCGCAGCTGCAGATGCAGCGCCCGCAGGGTCGGCGGCAGCCCGAAGCCCGTTGCGGGCCGCATGTCGGGAATGTAGTAGCTGGCAATTTCGTCGATGTAGGTGTCGGGGTTCGCGCCCATCAGGTTGGTCAGCACCACAATGGCCAGCTCGTCCTGGGGGTAGAGAAACACCGCGGAGCGGCCGCCGCCCACGGGCGCCACGGCCGGGTGTTCGGGCCGGTCGACGGTGGGCCAGCCCAGGGCGTAGCCCGTAAGCTTGCCGCCGAAGCTGCGCTGGCTGCCGTCGTTGAGGCGGCCGGGCGTCCAGAGCGTGACGAGGCTGGCTGGCTGCAACAGTCGGCCCTGCTGCAGGGCTAGCAGCCAGTGGGCCATTTCTTCGGCCGTCGAGCTCATGCCGGCCGCTGGGCGCACGGAAGGGGGAAACACTTCGAACAGGTTGCGCAGCTGCGGGCTGCGCCGCCGCTGCCCGTTGACGTACTGAGTGTAGGTGTAGCCGCGGGCACCGTGGGGCAGCACGTCGTGGGCATCGCCGGCGCTGGTACGGGGCATACCGACCACGTCGAGCTGGCGCTGCCGGATAAACTGCGCGAAGGGCTGGCCGCTAAGCTGGTCGATGAGGCGGCCCAGCAGCAGGTAATTGGTTTGGTTGTAGGCAAACTGCTGGCCGGCCGGAAAGTCCAGCGGCTGGGTTTGCACCTGGGTCCAGGCCGCTGTTTCGTTGTTTTCGGTCACCAGCGCGTCTTCGGGCATAATGTCGGGCAAGCCGGAGGTATGCGTGAGCAGCTGCCTGACGGTAACCGGGTGCCAGGCGGTGGGCAGCTCGGGCAGGTAGCGTCCCACCGGCGCGGCCAGGTCGAGCTTGCCGGCTTCTACCAGCTGCATCACGGCCACGCCTACGAAGGCTTTGGTAATGGAGTTGAGGAAAAAGCGCGTCTGCGTGATTACCGGCACCGAGTCCTGCACGTTGGCCAGCCCGTACTGGGCCAGCTTCACGATTTTGCCGTGCCGAACCACGGCCAGCTGCAGGCCGGGAATGCGCAGCTGCTGCATCTTCGCCTTCAGAAATAAGTCCAGACTATCGGCGGGGGCAGCGGCCCGGGCGTTCCGGAGTGGGCTGGTGGCCAGGCAGAGCGCGAGGCCGATACCGGCCAGCCAGGTTGAGGTACGCATGGTGGTGGGAAAGAGAGTGGAAGGGAATGGGCGCGGGAAGCGGACCGGAGGCCGGCCGTACTTACTGCCCGGGGATACCAGACAGTCCCGCAAGAATAAGTAGAATATATTGATACCCGGATTTAGCCGGAAATTACCCGCCAAACCCGCCGCCACCGGCCTGGGGCTGGCTTTCAATCTTCTTCGGGGGCTTGTTGGAGCCGAAATACCAGGAGAAGCCCAGGTAGCCCACCCGCGTTTCGTACTTGTTGTAGTACGAGGCAGCGAAGCCGGGGCCGTAGGCTTCTATGCGCTGGCGCTGGTTGTTCAGCACGTCGCTGACGCGGAGGGTGAGGGCACCCCGGTCGTTGAACAGGCGCTGGCGCAGGGCTACGTCGATACCACCCTGCGGTGCCAGCCGGCCCTGGGGCGTGATGACGGCCGCCCGGTAGGTGCCGGTCAGCTGCAGGTCGAGCTTGCTGGTGGGGTTGAAGGTATTCTGCAGGCGGGCCGTGCCCGTGAGGTTGCGGCGGCTGGTTTCGGTGCCCGTGGCGGCCGTAATCTGGTTGCGGAACAGCGAGCCGCTGGCCGCTACGCGCCACCACTTCGCCAGGGCCTGGTTCAGCGACACTTCAACCCCGTAGCTGGTGCTCTGCCCGATGTTGCGGTTCAGCTCGGCCGTGACCACGCCGCCGGCCCCGTTTTTCCGGGTAGCTACGGTATCCACCTCCCGGATGCGCTGAATGGAATTGTTGGTCTGGCGGTAGAACAGGGTGCTGCTCAGGCTGGCGCTGCCCACGGTGGCCTGGTGACCCAGCTCGAAAGAGTTGATGTACTCGGGGCGCAATGCCGGGTCGCCGAGACGGTAGTAGCGCGGGTCCTGGTAGAGTGGGAAGGCCAGCAGCTGCATAAAGTTGGGGCGGTTGAGGCGGCGGGCGTAGCTGAGCTGCAGCTTCTGGTCGTGGGGCAGGGTGCGGGCCACGGTAGCCGAAGGGAACAGGTTGAAGTAGCGCAGGTCGAAGGCACCCTGGCCACCCACAACCTGGCCGTAGGTGTGGGTGTACTCGGCCCGCAGGCCGCCCTGGTAGCTCCACGGGCCCCGCTGGGTCTGGTAAGTGGCGTAGCCGGCCTGCAGGTATTCGGTGAAGTCGTAGGTGAAGGAGCGGTCGGCCACGCGGGTGGGCTGCTCGGGGTGGTACAGCATCAGGTAGTCGTCGGCGCCGTTATTCTGCTGCCACTGCCCCTTCAGCCCCAGATCCAGGCGGCTGAGCGAATCCAGCGGGTGGGTGTAGTCGAGCTGGCCGTAGTAGGCGTGCAGGCGGATGCGCAGATCCTGCTGCCATTCGGGCTGGGTCGCGGTTTCGGTCGTCAGCTGCTGGCCCACGTTCACGTCGGCCCCCACGGTGCTATAGCCCAGGCTGGTGGTCAGCTCCCGGCCCTTATGCGCGGCCCAGGTCCGCCGGTAGTCCGATGATATATCCAGCGTATTTACCTTTTCCGTTACGTAGAGGCGGTTTTCCTGCTGGCTGGGCGCCGTGCTGCCCGCGCGCAGGGTGGCCAGCTGGTTGCCCACGTTGTTGTTGCGGGTCTGGTTCGGCTCAACCGTGATGCTCAGGTTCTGCTCGGGCGAAAGGGTGTAGTCCAGCCCCACCCGGCCGCTATGGTTGCGGTTGTGGCGCTGCCCCAGACCCCGCTGGTCGATGGTGAGGGTTTTCTGCTCCAGGACCGTGGTCTGGTGCGAGTTGTTGATGTTCCGGTACCGGTCGTCGCGCAGGTCGTAAGAGCCGAACACGTTCAGCTTGCCGGTACGGCGGTTCAGGCTTAGGGAGGGGTTGTACTTGTCCTGGCTGCCGATATTGGCGGTAGCCTGCCCGTTCCAGCCGTCTTTTTTCTGCTTTTTGAGAATGATGTTGATGACCCCGCCCGCGCCGGCCGCGTCGTAGCGCGCCGAGGGGTTCGTGACCACTTCCACCTTCTCGATGGCGCTGGCCGGAATCTGCTCCAGCCGCGTGCCGGTACCGCCATTCGTGGCGCCCGAAGGCTTGCCGTCGATGAGCACCGTAATGTTGGTACTGCCGCGCATACTCACCGTGCCATTCTGATCCACGGAAACCGACGGCACGTTCTGGAGCACGTTCACGGCCGTGCCGCCCACGCTGCTCAGATCCTTTTCCACGTTGATGACCTTCTTGTCGAGGTTGTCGACTACGGCCGCCCGTTCACCCTGCACCACAACTCCTGCCAGCTGGGTGGCCACCGCGTGTAGCTGCAACTCTCCCAGCCGAACTTCGGGAGCTGCCCCCGTTACGGCAATGGTCTTGCGGAGCGGGCGGTAGCCCAGCACGCTGGCCCGGAGCAGGTAGGAGCCCGGGGCCACCCGCTCGATTGCGAAAGCGCCGGTTTCAGTGGTCTGCGCTCCGGCTACGAAGCTCGAATCCTGCCTGCTTAGCAATACTACGTTCGCAAACGGAATACCCTGAGTAGTGCTTTGGTCCAGCAGGGAACCGGTAACCCGGCCCGGATTCTGAGCCTGCAATGCCAGCGGCAGAAGCGGGAAGAGCAGCGTCAGGCGCCGGAGCGACCAGGAGAAGGGTAGAAGGAAGTTCATGAATGATGGATTGGAATGGGGAATGCCGGGGAGCATCCAATGAGGGTTTTGGTCCGGGCGGCAGTCGTTTATTTTTTTTGTCAAGTACCATGCTATGCAAGGTAGTTTTAGCAAAAAAAATGTGGATTTAATTCCACGTTGGCCAGGGTGTTTAAGTAAGGCTACTGGCGGGACCAGCCACTGTAGCATCACGTTGTGTGCCTCCGGAATTCCCGGGTAGTGGCGTGCGCCGCCACCCCCGGAAATTTCGGAATAAGGTCTCAGCTGCCGTCGGCGTTAGCGGAGGGCGTAGAACCGCTGGGCCCGGCGGTTTATGCCTAGCTCGCTGCCTAACAGCGTGTTACTTTGGGCGTGGTGTAAGTAAGCCAAAGCATTGCTCAACTGACGGGCCGTGCGCCGGCACTTAGCGGTACCCCGGCTCGGATCCAGGCACAGCTCATTCAGACGCTCCTCATAAATCTTCTCGTGCTGGGCAGTGTAAAAGCGGATGACGCTGTAGTCCCGGCGGGTCTGGTCGGTTTCGATGGACCAGTAGCCGGTGCCGGCTTGCTGGGCATCTTCGGTGTAGACTGTTGTTTGGGCACTGGCCACGGTTACGGACAAGCCAAACAGGACGGCAAAAAAGCTCAGGCGGGCAATCAGGAAAGTTTTCATAGTTCAGAAAGACAAAAGGTTGGAGGGGAAATCGGCAAATGAGCGTACTGACCTCTTAGGGCCGGCAAACCGAGAAAGGGACAGCTGAGAGACTGGGAAAGCAAGACGATGCCGACGAAAGCGGCATTAGCGGGCGGCGGCCAGCAGACTCTGGGAGCCCACCGTGGGAGCCGTAGCCAGTTGAGTGTTCAGGGGTTGGAGGGCAACAGTACCCAGGGCTACGCTGGGCTGCTTGGCCTGAACATCGATCCGGGGATAGTGTGAGCGGTAGCCAAGGATGGTAGTGCGGAAGGAATATTGCCCAAAGGGTACTTTAGATACTACAAAAGTGCCATCAGAACGGGTAGTAGTGCTGCTGATGAGGGCTTTATCGGATGCCCGCAGCAGCACTATGTGAGCGTTGGGGATGGGCTCGTGGGTATCGGCATCCAGCAGTTTGCCGGTGACCTTACCATACCGGGGGCTTTGAGCCTGGGAAGAAAGGGTGGCGGCCAGGAGGAGCAGCATCGCGAAACCAGCAAGCACACGGAGGACGAAAGACATTTTCATGACTGAGGGAGAAAAGGGAAAATGAAGGAAATACTCAGCCGGTGCGCGTCTGGAAAGCCGCGGTTCTGTCCCGTAGCACGGGGCTGAGCAAGAAAAAAATGAAGGGAGTAGGGTGCCGGCTGGGATGCGGTTGGCATCAAGCAGCCGGGCAGTCTTCCAGCTCTTCTAGCTGAAAGGGCTCTGAGAGGCGGTTGGCCAGGCCTTAGAGTAACGCAAGGCCTCCACCAGGGAGAGTAAAGGAACGCAACAAAGATATTCTAAGGTACTATGCAAAGCAAGGTACTTTGAAAATTTATTTTCTTTGGAGGAAAAACGATGTGACTAAGAGGAGGGGAGGGGGGCAACAAGCAGCATAATCAGGGCCGGTAGCCAGGTGATTGGTGCTGTTGTGAGGGTAGATGAGGAAACGCAGTAAAGCGTTGCTTGGCCGGTGAGAAAACGTTAGAAAATACTGGGCATTCCCTGAGTTTGAGGCCCCACAAAGGTAGAACAGGCTTTTGGGCAGGGGTATCGCACATTGATGTGAGCCATGGGTACAGAATTTGGGCTCCTCCGAAAGAGCCGTGAGTCGTTACCGAACGTCAGAAAGAGTGTTGAATGAAGCAGCCGCTAAATCCAGCTCTGTTTATGGATGAGACAGACTACTTATCTGATCTACTAACTACGAAACGATTCGTAGGTTGCATGCATTGCCTTGGCCAGAGGAAATCTTTTCCGGGTATTGTTTTACATGGCCTGTTCAATGGTTCTACTGCGGTTCGGCTTGATGTCAGGATGACTCTACCCTGCTATTTTTAAGCCTTTGGCTGCCGCTTCCCGGCGCTTGATTTCAAGCATCCAGAGGCCGTTTTGGGCAGCCGGTATACGAACCGGGCAAAATTGAAAAGCTGCCTTCAGACACTGTTTTGGCGCCTCATGATTTTTAGTCGGCAGAGTACTTGACTACTAATCCCGCTAGGGCCGTGAGGGTAAAGAGCAACAAGGCCAGGTGGTTAGCCCGCTTGCGGTATTGCGGCGACTGGTTGCGCTCATCGTGGAAGATGGGGAAGGCAAATGGAATCATGGCGTACGAAGGGGTTAGGTGAGAGACAGATAGTGTATCGCCGGAGCAGGTAGTGTATTACAGGTTACAGGATAAAATTTTCTTCGGCCTAACGCTTCTTTGGGTATTCGGACCTTTTCCCCGACTGGGGACGATTTTGCCACCCACCGCATGGGCCCCTGACGCGTTTGATTATCGCTATGTTCTCCGTTCAGCCAAAAGACCTGTTTCCAAATACTCAAACATCCAAAAAAACAGAACGTCATGCTTCATCTGGCGTCCGCGAAGTCGAAGCATCTCGCGTGCTGATGTCTGATTGCTAATTCCAGCGTCAGCACGCGAGATGCTTCGACTTCGCGGACGCCAGATGAAGCATGACGCCTCCTTTTTAGTATTTGGGAACAACTCTAAAGAGTCGGGTTTCCGGATTAAGCCCATCTGGGTCCAGGAACTATTGCGGGTGCTGTAGCCCGGCGTATTCTGCTGCTCACCACGCACGGCGAGGCCTTTAAGCAAATCCTGACTGCGGAATAACAGCAGCGCTTCAGCTCGGGGCTACTGGTGGTCCGGAGCAATGTCACGGAAGGCCACCGGGTTTTTGCGGCCTTCCAGCCGGCGCTGTGCTTCCGGGCCTGGGCGCTTACTTGCCGGGTTTCACCAGCTGGCCGTTGCGGAAGGTTTTCCTTTGCACCACGGCCTTGCCATCGGGGCCGTAATAAGTCCAGATGCCGGTTTCGCGGTTGTTGCGGAAAGTGCCGGCAGTTTCGGGAGTTCCATCTTCGCGGAGCTGCCGGAAAGGGCCAGCCTTAATGCCCTTCACGTAGGTGGTTTCCGCTTTGAGCTTGCCCGAGGGGTAGAATTCCAGCCCCAGGCCCGTCGGCTTGCCGTTTTCGTACGGTAGCTTGCTGCGGAGCGTACCATTAGGATCGTAGAGGAGCTTCTCGCCGGCCAAGCGGCCATTCACGTAGGTTTCCTGCTGCTGAAGCTGCTTGCCGCCGGGATGAAAGGTGCGCCACAGACCCGCGGGCTGACCGCCTTTAAACTGCTGGTCAGCCTGCACGTTGCCGTCCTCAAAGTACGAGGTGACTTTCCGGTCGCGGGCCTGATTGCTGTAGTCGGTTTTCTGCTGAGGCTTGCCCGATTCGTAGAAATCTTCCTGCGTGCCGCTGAGCGTACCGTTGCGGTAGGTCATGCGGCTTTTCACCGCGCCGCTTTCGTAGTAGGCTTTGGCCGGCCCATCGAGGTTGGCGGTGCCCCCCGCCAGGCTCTTGGCCTGCTTGGTCAGATCATCAGACAGCGGGTTTTTGATGGCCCGACCCGTGAAGGTGGCCGCCACGTAGGTACCTTCGGTGCGCAGCTTACCCGAGCGATAGTAGCTGCGGTAGCTGCCCCGCCCCGATTTGTCGGCCAGCACCTCGGTTTCCACCTGCCCGTTCTCGTAGTAGGTTTTATAGGGTCCGGCCAGCAGACCCCGGCTGTAAGTGCCCTCGCTCTGGAGCTGCCCATTGGGAAAATAAGTTTTCACCGGCCCGTTCGCCTGCCCGTTCTGATACGTGATTTCGGCCTTGGGCTTGCCCGACGGATACAGCTCCCGGACCGCGCCGGCGGGCTGGCCGTTGGTGAGGGTGGTTTCCAGCTTTACTTCCCCGTTGGGATGGTAGTAGCGCAGCGTGCCGGTGGGCTGGTCATCGTTGTAGGTGCCTTCCTGGGCTGGTTTGCCGGTTTCGTAGTAGGTTTTGAATGGGCCCTGCCGCACGCCCTGCTGGTAGGTGACTTCCAGCCGGCGCGGGCCGCCGGGGTGAAACTCGACGTAGACGGAGTCGCGCTTACCACCGGAGTAGCGGGTCTGGGCTTCGAGCTTGCCCGAGCGGTAAAATCGCTTGTAGGGCCCTTCCATTACCGTGTCGCCCGCCACTATGGCCGAATACACTTCGCGGCGGCGGGTATTGGTCGAATCATAGTAGGTGGTGAAGCGCCGCTGCTGAGCCTGGGCCGCAGTGGAAAGCAGAAGCAGAAAGAACAGCAGTCGTTTCATAGCCACGGATTCAGTCAGATTTTGGACCACGGATTTTTCGGATTGGTCGGATTAGTCGGATTTTGTAGACGCAACGCCGGCGCCCTGGTTTTCCATGCAAAGTAACGGCATAAAAAAGAGCCCCGCCGCCAAACGCCGCAGGGCTCTTTGTGCTCTGACTCGTTGCGGACCGGCCCAAACAAACAGCCGTCCACAAAATCCGACCAATCCGAAAAATCCGGACGAATCCGTGGTCCAAAATCCGGACCAATCCGTGGTCGACGAATCCGGACGAATCCGTGGTCTAGATTTTCTCGATAACGATGCTGCTCGCGCCACCACCACCATTGCAGATGCCGGTGACGCCGATTTTGCCGCCTTCGTTGCGCAGCACGTTCAGCAGCGTAGTCACAATGCGGGCCCCCGAAGCCCCCAGCGGGTGACCCAGGCTCACGGCCCCGCCGTACACGTTCACCTTGGTGCCTTCCAGGTTCAGCAGCTTGTTGTTGGCCAACGACACCACCGAGAATGCCTCGTTGATTTCGTAGAAATCTACTTCTGAAGCGTCGATGCCAGCGTTTTTCAGGGCTTTGGGAATAGCCAGCGACGGCGTGGTGGTGAACCACTCGGGCGCCTGCTCCGCGTCGGCAAAGCCGCGGATGATGGCCAGCGGCGTTACGCCCAGTGCTTCCGCCTTTTCCCGGCTCATCAGCAACACGGCCGCCGCGCCGTCGTTCAGCGTCGAGGCATTGGCGGCCGTTACGGTGCCGCCTTCTTTAATGAAGGCCGGCTTCAGGCCCGCTACTTTCGTGAAGTCCACCTTCAGATACTCCTCATCATCTTCCACAACCGTGGTCTTGCCGCGGCTCTCAATCGTGACGGGTACGATTTCATCCTTCTTCTTGCCGGCTTTGGCCGCGTTGGCGCTGCGGGTATAGCTTTCAATGGCAAAGGCATCCTGCTGCTCACGGGTGAACCCCATTTCCTTGGCCGTATTCTCGGCCGCGTTGCCCATGGCGTAGTCGTGGTAGGGGTCCCAGAGGCCGTCGCGCACCAAACCGTCAATCATTTGGCCGTGGCCGTACTTAGCGCCGAAACGGGCTTTGTCGAGGTAGTAGGGGACGTTCGACATGCTTTCCATGCCTCCCGCCAGGACCACATCGGCCTGGCCCAGCATAATAGCCTGGGCCGCATACATAATGGCTTTGGTGCCCGAAGCGCACACCTTGTTCACGGTAGTGCATTCAACGGTGTCGGGCAAACCGGCTTTCTTGGCGGCCTGGCGGGCGGGGGCCTGACCCAGGTTGGCCGAAATGACGTTGCCCATAATCACCTGCTGCACTTCCTTCGGATCGACACCGGCCTTTGCCAAAGCGCCTTTCAGGGCAATAGCGCCCAGTTCCGTCGCCGACAGCGACGACAAGCTGCCGCCGAATGAGCCAATGGGAGTGCGCACAGCAGCAACGATTACAACTTCTTTGATTTGCATAAGCGGGAGGGGTGGGGAATTGGGTGGAATAGGGGGCAAAGGTAAGAATTGGCCGGCAGCCAGCCCGCAAAGTTCCGGCCCGGCCTGCTGACCACCTCTTTTCCGGATCAGGCCGGGTTTACCAGGCGGGCTTTTTCGGATCGGGTTGGCGGGAGGACTTGTGGGGCAGCTGCTGCAGATACTGTTGTTCGGCCGCGTTCAGGGTTTCCAGCAGCCGCCGGGCCTGCCCCGAGCTGAGGTTCATCTGTTGCAGCCGCTCACGCTGAGTCTGGAGCTGGGTCTCACTCAGGGATGCCGGTTGTGCGCCCGGCTGTCGACGGGTACCATCTTCAACTCCCTCGGCTGCCTCACTCAGCCCCCGCACGGAGCCGGGTTCCGAGCCAATAGCTACTTTTTGCTGGCTGCCCTGCCCCGGCTGAAAGCCCGCGGCCCCCCGGCCCGCGCTGGCCGCCGACTGACCGGGGTCACGCTGGCCCTGTTGGTCCGGCCGGGCCTGCGGTGTATTCAAGGGATTCTCAGGCTGAGCTGGATTATCGAGCTGGCCGGTGCGGTCGTTGCCGGCCCTGGACCGGGGCTGGTTGGCCGGGTTTTCTGGGGTTGTGGGGCGCGGCTCATTGGCCTCCGCGCCGGCCGGAGCGGGCGGCGGAATCCGGGGTTCCCGCTGCTGACGATCCAGGTATGATTTCAGCGCTTCATAATTATAGCGGGCGGCAGTATTGGTCGGATCGGCCAGTAAGGCCTGGCGCAGCAGGCTTACTGCCCGGGCGTAGTCGCCTTGCTGCGCGGCCAGAACGGCTAGCTGCTGGCGGGCAATGCTGCGCGTCGATGAGGTTCGGCTCGTGAGTAGGCGGCCGTAACAGCTCCGGGCTTCGGCCCGCTGTCCTGCCCGCAGGCAGGCGTGGGCCAGATTCAGTACCAACGCCTCATCGGCGGCCCCGGGCTGCTCCACCGCTTTGCGGTAAGCGGCGGCCGCCAGCCGGAAATTTCCCCGCGCGTAAGCCGCCTCCGCCCGCTGAACGGCAGCGTTACGGTCGCGGATGTGGGTAAGGCTTCCCCAGCCGCCCAGAACCACTAGGCTGGTTAAGAGGAAAGTTTTCACGGGCGAATTATTTTCACGGTGACAAGGATATCCAGCAGCAGCAGAACCAGGGCCAGCAGGAGCGGGTAGCGGTAGCGGTTATCGGCCACGGCTACGGTACGAACCTGTTGGGCTTGTCCTTCCACGCGGTTTAATGCGTTGACCAGCAGCGGAAATTCATTGCGCCGGTCTGTCAGTTCGAAATACTGCCCATTGGTTTGCTCGGCCAGACGCCGTAACGCCAGCGGGGCGAGCTTGGTCACCACATCGCGCCCCTGAGCATCGCGCAGGTAGCGGCCGGCTATCCGGGGCAGGCGAGACCCTTCGAGCGTGCCGACGCCCATGGCAAACAGCCGGACGCCGGACCGGGTGAGTTCCCGCAGGGTTGGTTCCAGACTTTCGCCAAAGTCCTCCCCGTCACTGATCAATACCAGCGCCGTTGCCCGGGGTGGTGCTCCGGCAACGGCAGGGGCCGCTTTCAGGCGGGCCAGGACTAAGTCCAACGGGGCCGCCAGGTCGGTAGGCCCAACCGGGACCAGACCGGTTTGCAGCGTATTGATGAAAATCTGCAGCGCCCCCTGATCGTAGGTAAGCGGACAGTGCACGAACGCATCAGCCGCAAAAACGATTAACCCGATGCGGTCGGCCTGAAAGCGTCCGATCAGGGTAGTTAGCTCCGCCCGGGCTTTCTGTAGCCGCGTGGGCACCACATCGGTTGCGTTCATAGACCGCGACAGATCTACCAGCAGCCAGACATCTTTGCCCGCCGTGCGAACGGGCTGCTGCGTGACGCCGTAGGCGGGGCCCAGCAGGGCCACCAGCAGTAAGGCGAAATACAGGAGCCGGAGTCCCAGTTTCCAGCCCAGCGGCCAGCCTTTTTGGCGCAGTGGCAGGGCCAGCCGACGGGTGCGCAGCGCATACCCAACGTAGAGCCCCAAAAAAAGAAGGGCCGCTGAGAGCTCCATCCACGAAAGCGGAAAGGCCCAGCTCATAAAGGTAGCGGGTTAGCCAACTGGTTATAATTCATTGGAAAACGACGTGCGCACTGGTCCGCCGGGTTGGCAAAGATAGGTTGCTATCGTCTTAGGGGTTGATTCAGCAGGACAAGTTATTTTGGGGGGGAGGGTTTGTTTTTCGGGACTAGTCGTATATTTGCGCACTCTTCGGACGGAAGAGCAGCCTTTGCGGAGAGATGGGTGAGTGGCTGAAACCAGTAGTTTGCTAAACTGCCGTAGCTCTAAAGGTTACCGGGGGTTCGAATCCCCCTCTCTCCACTTTGATAATTATGAATGCTGCATTACGAATGCTGAATTGGGCATAACTCACCTCAGAATTCATAATGCAGCATTCATAATTAGTTTTCGGGGTGTAGCGTAGCCCGGTATCGCGCCTGCTTTGGGAGCAGGAGGCCGCAGGTTCGAATCCTGCCACCCCGACTTCACTGTAGCCGCCAGCCCGCCTTTGGGGCAGGCGGCTATTTGTTTTTGACCCCGTAGCTCAGCTGGATAGAGCAGCTGCCTTCTAAGCAGCCGGTCATGTGTTCGAATCACATCGGGGCCACAGTACGCAATGGCAAATGCTCTGATGGCTACCCCGCCATCAGAGCATTTTTGTGTTGATATACTTTCCGGATTAGATTTTTTTGGAAAAGCTTATCTTGGACGTTCAACACGCGGCTTTTTCCTTCCCTTGGGTCCGTTGCCGGGGCGTGCAAAAGCTGGTTTCTCACTTATCTTTTCCTTCCCCCCTCGTTTCTCTTTCCACGAAGAAAATTCTACTTCCCCTTGCCTTATGCTGCGGGCTGGGTTTCTCGGCCCAGGCCCAATGGACGCTCCGGAACACAACCAACCCCTCGACGCCGCCGAGCTATTGCTCCCGGCAGATGCACACCGTCAGCTGGTCCAGGAAAGCGCGCAGGGCGCTACGGTCAACCTGTTCACGCGGACCGCTGATGGGGGCGCAACCTGGTCGTTCAATCCGGTGAATGGCGCGGCCAACTGCCAGGCCGCCAGTGTTCACGCCCTGGATGTCAATACGGCTTTCGTGGCGCAGTTCGGGGCCGCCGGGGGCGGCGAAATCGTGAAAACGGTGAATGGCGGCACCCGCTGGACCAAGTCCACCACCATTTCCCGGTTCGCGGCCCCGGTTGGTTTTGCCAACTGGGTGTATTTCTTCGATGCCAACAACGGGGTGACGCTGGGTGACCCCAATGGCGGCTCATTTGAAGTCTACACCACCAGCAATGGCGGGGGGACCAGGATGCACGTAGCGGCCTCCAATCTGCCGGCCCCGCTGAGTGCGGGTGAATTTGGGCTGGTGGGGTCGTATTGCGCAATTGGCAACACGATCTGGGCCGGTACCATCCACTTGCAGAACCCCGCTGATCAAACAACGGGTATCCCCGTCCGCGTGCTGAAATCTACGGACCGGGGACTGACCTGGACAGCTTCGGCTCCGACGCCTCTGCTGGGTTCGATCAGCAAGGAGAAAGCCGGCCTGTATACGCTGGAGCTACGCACCGAAAGTGGTGTGGTCCGGCAGAAGCTTATAGGTCAATAAGCTGCCGGAGTCATTTGCTTCTTTCTGAAAAAGCTCCTTCCACCCGGAAGGAGCTTTTTTGGGGGTGTCCGTACTCAGGAATAACCAGGGGTGCCTGTTTTTCGAAAAAGGCCATCAAACGCTTCTAAGAGGCCTTTTTTTGGGTTTTGCCGGCTGGCTGGAAACCTCGGAAAGCTGGCAAAAACCGGATAAAATCGGTATCTTTGTCGGTAAGCAAATAAGCTGCAACAAGAGCGTTACTCATGAGCGAACCGAAAGTAAACAAAGCCGACGATCTGTATTCCGCCGATAGTATTCAGGTTCTGGAAGGTCTGGAGGCTGTACGCAAGCGGCCGTCGATGTACATCGGCGATACGGGCGTCAAAGGGCTGCACCACTTAGTGTGGGAAGTGGTCGATAACTCTATCGATGAAGCCCTGGCCGGTCACTGCGACCGGATTGAAGTAACCATCAACGAAAATAACTCCGTCACCGTCCGCGACAATGGCCGCGGTATCCCGGTTGACTTCCACCAGAAAGAGGGGCGCTCGGCCCTGGAAGTGGTGATGACCGTGCTGCACGCCGGCGGCAAATTCGACAAGGATTCCTATAAAGTATCCGGTGGTCTGCACGGCGTGGGCGTAAGCTGCGTGAATGCCCTGAGCAGCGACCTGAAAGTAACCGTGCGCCGCAATGGCCACATGTACGAGCAGGAGTACAAAATCGGGGTGCCGCAGTACGCGGTGAAGGAAATCGGCGACACCGAAGAGCACGGCACCGAGGTGGAATTTCTGCCCGATGCCTCCATCTTCACCGAGTCGGTGTATAAATACGAAACGGTAGCCAACCGGCTGCGGGAGCTGTCGTACCTCAACAAGGGTATCCGCATCACCCTGACGGACCGGCGGGAGAAGGAAGACGACGGTTCTTTTCTGTACGAGGAGTTTTTCTCCCACGGCGGCCTGAGCGAATTCGTGCAGTACCTCGACAGCGGCCGCACGGTGCTGATGCCCGCGCCCATTCACGTGGAAAGCGAGAAAGGCGGCACGCCGGTAGAGGTAGCCCTGCAGTACAACGACTCGTACCAGGAGCACATCTTCAGCTACGTCAACAACATCAACACCATCGAAGGCGGCACCCACGTAGCCGGCTTCCGCTCGGCCCTCACCCGTACGCTGAAGGCCTACGCCGACAAGTCGGGTCTGCTCGAAAAGGCCAAGGTAGAAGTACTCGGCGATGACTTCCGGGAAGGCCTCACCGCCGTTATTTCGGTGAAGGTGCAGGAGCCGCAGTTCGAAGGCCAGACTAAAACCAAGCTCGGCAACTCCGACGTGAGCGGAGCCGTGAATACGGCCGTGGGTGAGATTCTGAACCAGTATCTGCAGGAAAACCCCAAGGAAGCCCGCATCATCGTGGAGAAGGTGATTCTGGCCGCCAAAGCCCGCGTCGCGGCCCGCAAGGCCCGCGAAATGGTGCAGCGTAAATCGGTGCTGGGCTCCAACTCCCTGCCCGGCAAGCTGGCCGACTGCTCCGAGTCGGACCCGGCTATCTGCGAGCTGTACCTGGTCGAAGGCGACTCGGCCGGCGGCACGGCCAAGCAGGGCCGCAACCGGGCGTTCCAGGCTATTCTGCCGCTGCGGGGTAAGATCCTGAACGTGGAGAAGGCGCAGGAGCACCGCATCTACGAAAACGAGGAAATCCGGAACATGATTACGGCCCTCGGCGTGAGCTTCGAAAAGAAGACCGACGAAGATGACGGCAGCACCACCCGCTCGCTGAACGTGGACAAGCTGCGCTACCACAAGATCATCATCATGACCGACGCCGACATCGACGGCTCGCACATCCGGACGCTGATCCTGACGTTCTTCTTCCGCTACATGCGCGAGTTGATCGACAAAGGCTACATCTACATTGCCCTGCCACCGCTTTACCTGGTGAAGCGTGGTAAGGAGGAGCGCTACTGCTGGACCGAAGCGGAACGCATGGCGGCGCAGGAAGAGCTGGGTCGTGGCAAGCCCGAAACGGTGAACGTGCAGCGCTACAAGGGTCTGGGCGAGATGAACGCCGAGCAGCTCTGGACCACCACCATGCAGCCCGACACCCGCTCGCTGAAGCGCGTCGACGTGGAGTCGGGGGCCGAAGCCGACCACCTGTTTGCCATGCTGATGGGGGATGAAGTGCCGCCCCGTCGTGACTTCATTGAGAAAAACGCCAAGTACGCCAAACTGGATGTGTAACGCTCATCCCGGAGCCGGAGCGGAAACGCTGGCCGCTGGTTTGGAGCAGCGGTCATCATTCCGGCGGGTGGGCCTGAACTAGAAAAAAGCTCGCCGCAAGGCGGGCTTTTTTCCATTACTTCCTTTTTTACTTCGTGCTATGCGCCGCACTATTGCTTCCGCATCCGCCTGGGAAAGTATCGTGGGCTACTCCCGGGCCGTGCGGGTGGGCCGCGTAGTGGAAGTGTCGGGGACTACGGCGTCGGGTCCGGATGCCTATGAGCAAACCCGGCAGGTCCTGGAAAAAATGCAGGCCGCTCTGCACCCTGCCGGCGCTACTTTGGCCGATGTGGTACGTACGCGCATGTACGTCGTCACTGACCTTAGCCAGTGGGCAGCCGTGGGGCGGGCGCATGCCGAAGCCTTTGCCGACATCCGGTCCACAACGACCATGGTGCAGGTGGCGGCGCTGATTGATCCGCAGCTGGTGGTCGAAACTGAAGCCCCGGCCATTATTTCACCGCGTGAAAACGCGTAACTGAAGCCGCGGCACGTATATTACCCGGCTTTTACTCTCGCTATGAAACTCTTCAAATCTGCCGACCTTATCCGCAAGAGCAAGTACATCAGCCGCGACCTGAGCTGGATGCGGTTCAACTACCGCGTGCTCGACCAGGCTAAGGATGCGGGCCGTACCCTGTTTGACCGGCTCCGGTTTTTGGCCATCACGTCCTCCAACCTCGACGAATTCTTCATGATTCGGGTGGGCTCGCTCTACAACTATCTGGATTATGGCAAGGAGCGCGTCGACTACTCGGGGCTGCGCGAGCTGCCGTTTCGCCGCAAGCTGCTCGATTTCGCCCACCGCTTCGTCAACGACCAGTCGCTGACCTATATCAATGAGCTCAAGCCCCAGTTTGAGCGCAACGGGTTCAACATCCTGCGGATGGACGATCTGACGGAACTGGAGCTGAAGAAGGCCGAGGGCTACTTTAAGAATACCGTGTTTCCGCTGCTCACGCCCATGGTGTACGATTCCTACCATGGTTTCCCGCTGATGATGAATCAGATGCTGATCTTCGGGGTCGCTACCAATATCGGGACTGAGTCGGGAACCGGGCCGGTGGAGGAGGGCAAAGGGCAGGAGCGGCTCACCTTCGTGCAGATTCCGCAGAACCTGTCGCGCTTTTTCGAGCTCACCCGCAAGGACAAGGTGATGTTTGTGCCCATCGAGGAAATCGTGCGGGCCAATTTGCCCAAGCTGTTCCGCAACGTGGAAATCGTCTCGGCCAACCTGTTCCGCATCACCCGCAACGGCGACTTCACGCTGGAGGAATCCGACGATATCGACTCCGACTTCATCAAGGAAATCCAGGTGGGCCTCAAAACCCGCAAGAAGGGCCGGGTGGTGCGCCTGGAAGTGGAGAAGGATGCTTCGCCCGTAATGATGGCCGTGCTGAAGGAACGCTGGCAGATCGACAACGGCAACGTGTTCGTCATCAACTCGCTGATGGATATGAAGGGCCTGCTGCAGATTCTGAAGCACCCCAACCTGCGCAGCCGCTCCACGCGCCCCCCCGCCACGGTGCCGCCGTTGAGCTTGCCGGAGGGCGCGGAGGAGAATATGTTTGAGTTCCTCAAGCACCACGACGTATTACTGCATCATCCCTACAACAGCATCGAGCCGGTGGTGCGGCTGCTGGAACAGGCCGCCGAGGACCCGCACGTGCTGGGCATCAAGCAGACTATCTACCGCCTGGCCGACGATTCGCGGGTGAGTGCCGCGCTGCTCAAAGCGGCCGAAAACGGCAAGCACGTTTCCGTGCTGTTTGAGGTTAAAGCGCGGTTTGATGAGGAAAAGAACATCCGGGAGGGCGCGCGGCTGGAAAAGGCCGGCTGCTTCGTGATTTACGGCGTCAGCAAGTACAAGACCCACACCAAGCTGCTGATGATCATCCGCAAGGAAGGGGAGAAGGTGACGCGCTACGTACACATCGGCACGGGCAACTACAACGAACAGACCAGCAAGGTATACACCGATGTGAGCCTGCTCACGACCAACGACGTGTACGGCCACGACGTGTCGGAATTCTTCAACGTCATCACCGGCCACTCCCAGCCCGACGAATACGAGTACCTGATTACGGCGCCCAAGGATATGCGTCAGCAACTCATCCAGCTGATTCGGGAGGAAGTGCGCAATGCCAAGAAGGGCCTGCCCAGTGGTATTGTAATGAAGATGAACTCCCTGGAAGACAAAGAGCTCATCGATGAGTTTTATAAGGCGTCCAGGGCCGGCGTGCCGGTGCGCTTCATCGTCCGGGGTATCTGCTGCCTGCGGCCGGGGCGGGTGGGGCTGAGTGAGAACATCGAAGTGCGCAGCGTGGTCGGCGACTTTCTGGAGCACGCCCGGTTGTTCTACTTCCACCAGGCCGGCGACCCGAAGCTGTACGCCGGCTCGGCCGACATTATGGTGCGCTCCTTCGACCGGCGCATTGAGGCCCTGTTTCTCATTGTCAACCCCCAGCTCAAGCGGGAGGCCATCAGCATCCTGATGCTGAACCTGCTCGACAACCAGAACTCGTACCAGATGCGCGAAGACGGGGCCTACGTCCGCTGCCAGCCCAGCCCGGATGAGCCCGTAGTGAACGTGCACCGCGACTTCTACCGCCGCGACGAGGAGCGAATGGCGGCGGCTACCCCCGTAGGGCTGCTGCACCTCATGTTTCAGCAGGCCCGCCACCAGCTGGCGGCAGCTGCCCGGAAATCTGATGAGGCCACGGCGCTGGAAGTCTGCCCGGAACCTGCGGACGAAGAGGATGAAATCGACGAAACTGTTTCCGACGACATCAAGGACGTCGCCCTGATGGAAGGCGAGGCCGACGCGGAGGACGGCTTCGCCAACGCGTAGGTCGTTGTTGATTGTTGGTTTTTGGTTTTTGGTTATTGGTTATTGGTTTATCGTTGTTGGTTTTTGGCTGTTGGCTGTTGGCTGTTGGTTTTCGGCTGTCATCCTGAGCTTGCGAAGGACCTTCCTCTTTCTGCACTGCCAACGTAGTTCACAGTACCAAGTCCTTTACCATCGCCTGGTAAAGGACTTGGTACTGTGAATCAAACCGCGTAGGAAATAAGAGGAAGGTCCTTCGCAAGCTCAGGATGACAGCCGAGAACCAATAACGAACAGCCAAAAACCAACCACCAAAAACCAACCACCAACCTACTCCATTTCCGCCGAGCGGCTGGGGACCGAGGCTACCGGCGTGATGCCGGAATGGTCGGCATGGGGCCGGATTTCCTCGAAGTGGGTTTCGAACAGGGTTTGCAGCATCCCGTCTTTCAGGCCGATGTCGGGCACGATCATCTGGCTGATGTTGGCCCACTCCATGGCCGAAAGGTAGATGTGGCCGGCGGGAATAATCACGTCGGCGCGGTCGGGGTTGAGCATGGCTACGTTCACCCGCTCGTCCATGGTCATCTTGGTCAGGTTGGCGAGCACAGTGGCCATGCGCCGGCGCGTCACGGGCTTGTCGAGCGAGGACTGGGCCAGGCTGTAGAGCTTGTTGATGTTGCCGCCGGTGCCGATAGCCCGGGTGACGTGGTACTTGCGGCCGTTTTCCGTCACCCATTCCTGCATCCGCTCCCACAGTCCGTTCTGGGCCCCGGTGGTCTGCATCCCGCTTTCTTCCTGCTGCATCCGCCGGATCGACCCGATTTCAAACGACTGCGACGCGACCTTGTGCCGGTCGTGGTAGATGTTGAACTCGGTGCTGCCCCCGCCGACGTCGATATGCAGGTAGTGCTTCTTGTCTTCGAGCAGGTGTTCGATGACGCGGTTGATATAGGCCGCTTCGGCCTGGCCATCAATTACCTGAATGGTCATGCCCAGCTCCCGCTGGATGCGGGCGGCTACTTCGGGGCCATTGGTGGCCGTGCGCATGGCCGAAGTAGCGCAGATCAGGTAGTGGTTTGGGGCCACGTCGTGCACTTCCATCAGCAGCTTGAGGGCGTGCAGGAACTTGATAAACTTGTCCTGCTTTTTTTCCGAGATGGTGCCCGTGGCGAATACGTCTTCGCCCAGTCGCAGCGGGTAGCGCACGTATTCCACCCGCTTCAGCCGGTACCGGTCGCCGTAGTGGAGAACTGCTGAAATCTGGCAACGCACGGCGTTGGAGCCAATATCGATAGCGGCCAGTTTCAGCAGGGGATACTCCATCAGGAAGGGGAAATAAAAAAAGGAAGCCAAAGATAGCCGTTTGCAGCAACCAGACTAGCTTTTTTCAAATTTCCCCGCCTCCTGCCAACCACGAGCGTCCCACGCCGTCGGGTAAGAGGCGTGCTGAAGGTGCGGGCCGATTCGCAGCTCAGCTGCTCAAGCGTAACTGGCACTCGGCACCGCCGAGCGGCGGCGGCATAGATGCTGAAGGTGCCGGCAGGATATAGAGCCGCGACCCTTTGCGTCGCGTCGCTCGCGCCTTCCCAACGATTGTCGTTCAACGCCGAGAGGCGCAGTATCGTGGCTCTATTGGTCAATGCGGAAGCCCACGCCGAACTGGATCAGGCCATTCTCCGGCGACTTCTGGTAGGACACCGACAACGCCAGCTGATCCGAGACCGGGGCGATGAAGAAGCCCGCGCCGTAGCCGTCGTGCCAGCCGCCGGGGGAGTTGCCTTTGAAGTACACCCGGCCCCGGTCGTAGAAGCCGAATACACCGTAGGAGAAGGGCAGGAAGGAGGTTTGCACCCGGCCCAAGGCCAGCCGGATTTCCGTGTTCAGGTACAGGCTGGCGTCGCCGCTGAAGCGGTTGCGGTAGTAGCCGCGCAGGTTTTCGCGCTGCCCCAGGCTGGTGAATTTGTAAAACGGAATTTCGTCGTTGTCGCCGTAGTTTCTGGCCCCGCCGCCTTTCACGACCAGCGTCACAGGCACCAGCAGGCGGGCCGTGCCGTAGTATTCGGCGAAGCCCTGGGTGAGGCCGAAGTTCCCCTTGGTGCGGTTGAGCTGGTGGTACGTGTCGTGCTGGGCCAGCAGGCGCACCCCGCGGCGGGCAAAGAGCTTCCGGTCGCGCAGGTCGAGGTCGAGCAGGGCATTCAGGCCCACCAGGCGCTGGAACGCGGTGTTGGGCCGCACCACGTCGGCCGGCTGCGGAGTGGTTTGCAGCTGGCCCAGCAGGCTGGTGCCGGCGAAGCTGCTGGTGTACTGCTCGTAAGCGGGACCGAAGCGGAGCCGGCTGCGCTGGAAGAAGACGTGCTCGGTGAAGGCATTGAAGGTGTAGCCTTTGTAGCGGGCCGTGTAGTAGCCGTTATCGAATTGCGTCTCGTCTTTTGCGGTGTTGTTGCCCAGCCCGAAGAAGTTGTAGAAGGGAAAGAAGTTGCCGTACTCGGTGCGGGCCCCAATGTCCCAGGTGCCGATGGCGTGGCGCTGACGCATGTTCAGGGCCACCTGGAAGTTGCCGTTGGAAGAGCCCCGCACGTCGATGCCGTACAGGTTTTTGTAGTCCGGCTTGCGGAAGCCCTGGCGTACGATATCGAAGCCCGCCCCGATGCCGAAGCCGTCGTTGCGGTTGTAGATGAGCGTGGCCCGCGGGTTGTAGCCGTCGTACTCGAACGCCTCCCGGTCGTAGTGGTTCACGGTCAGCTTATCAGACGTATGGTTATCGGTTTCCCTGCTTGGCTTCAGCTCCGTGTCTGTGACGTCGTAGATTTTAGTTTTGGTGCGCAGCCCCGATACGCTCGATTCGTCGGTTATTTTATCCTTGCCGTCGCCACCGATAATGCGGACCAGTACGCTTTTAGGGGCCGTACCCGTCACGGTAAATACGTCCTTGCCATCGAGGCCGTAAATGGCCACCTCGTCGGTTTCCCGGTGCTTGAAGGTGCGGTCGAACAGCGGTTCACCGCTAGGCACGTCGCCGTCCTTGCCTTTGTCGAACATACGCACCCGCACGTTGCCGTCGGGCTGGCGGTCTACCTGGAACACCTCGGCCTTATTGGAGCCTACCACGTCCACCCGCCTGGCCAGCATGAGGTAATACTCATCCAGGGCCTTGGGCAGCTCCTGAATCCGGTCTTTTAGCTTGCGGTTGAGGTCCTGCCCGGAAATAGGCTGGATTTCCTTCGGTAGCTCGGCCGTGGCCTGGTCGATGGCAGCAGGGGTGATGCGCTGTTGCAGGTAACGGCCTGCTTCCTGCCACTGCTCCCGGGTGAGAGAAGTGAGCAGGAACCGGTCGAGGTGGCGGGCGGGCCAGTTCAGACTTTCCATGTCGTGAAACTCACTCTGGAAATCCTCAATGCTGGGCACGGCCCACTCGCGGTTGGCAGTATAGGTGAGCAGGCCGTTCCAGAGAGTGAAGCTCTGGTCCCGGTCGCGGGGAATGGGACGGAATACGGTGGTTTTGCCCTGCTTAAAGCCGGCCCACTTCCAGTTGTCCTCGTGCTTGCCGAAATCGGCCACCAGCATGTCGAAGGCCCGGGCCTTAGCCAGCGCCGGGGCGTCGATGCGGTTGTCGTGGTCCTTGTAGAGCTGGCGGAAAAAGCTGAACGAGCGGCGCACTTCGTCGGCCCCGCCGAAGCCGGGCAGGTTGGGCTTGGGGTCGCCGGGCCGGTCTTCGAGGGTGCCGAACAGGCCGGCGTACTTTTCGCGGTAGGGCCCCAGCGTGTTGTTGTCGGGCAGCACGAACAGGCGGGGCCGGGCGTGCAGAATATCGGTCCGGTCGAGCAGGGAGCCAGCAACCAGGGCCGAGTAGGGGTGGGCTGTGGGCGTGATGTCGCGCAGCACGTCAGCGGCCACGGAGTTGCGCAGCTCGGGCGGCAGAATCTTGGTCACGTCCTTATCCACGGAGCGGAACACGTACTCGGAGGAGTCGGCGGCAATAATCTTGACCGACGTGGTCTGCCGGCCGCCGCCCTTGCCGAAGATGCGCAGCCCGCCCTTTTCGGTGGCCAGGTCCAGGGTTTTGGCTGCCACCGGCTGGGTCCAGGAAGTGCGATAGCCCGGCCCCAGAAAAAACCGCTTGCCCGGCCCGGCCTTGTACTGCGGCCCCGGCGCCAGGGTCACGGTGGGCTGAGAGGCCGCATCCGGCCTGGGCGCCGCTACGCCCTTCACTGCCGTCGGGCACTCCGGAATAAAGAAGTTCACCGGCACGTTGGGCAGGCGCGGCTCGGTGCAGGCCGACTGGAACAGCGTGGCGCTGTAAGCTTCTCCGGCAGTAGTGCCGGCTTTGTCGAAGGTGTAAAAAAGGGCCTTCACGGTACCGTCGGCGTAGTAGTCGAGGCGGGAGTAGCCTTTCTGCGCCGCGTTATACATCGACTGGCCTTTGGCGCCCACGTGGTCTTTTTCCGTGAAGCTGCCGGCTACCAGGTGGTAGTTGTCTTCGAAGCGGGTAAGCTGCAGGCTGTAGTCGTGGGCGGCGGCGTATACTACGCCGGGATGTTCCTGGAGCGTGTTCAGCATTTCCCGGCGCAGCTCCTGGTAGGCGGGGTTGGCCAGGTCGCGGGGCAGGCCCACGTTCTGGCGGTAGGCCGAATACAGGGTGCCAAATACCGGCAGCGGCACGCCATTCTCGAAGGGAAACAGCTGGCGGCTCAGCGGCATCCGGCCCCCGTACACGCCGTTGCTGATAACGGGCTGGTGACCCACAAGCAGCACGTTTTTGCCCTTCGTGTCGTCGAGTACGTCCTGGAGCTGCTCCCGAAACTCCTCCTTAGTCATGGTTTTACACTCCGTATCGGGCGCTTCGGGCCGGTCGTAGGGGTGCGTCCACCAGGGGGAGTTGATAGCCACGAGGCGCACGTTGGGGGCTAGGTCCACGATTTCGGGACCGGGGCAGCCGCCGGTGGGCAGGAAGGCGTTCTGGCCGGGGAGCTTCTGCTCGATGTATTCTTCCAGGCGCTTCACCCGCTTCAGCCCATCGGGGCCGGAATTGTCCCAGTCCTTGTCGCCGGGCAGGAAGTAGATGCGGCCGTTGGGCAGGCCCTGCACCAGACCGAGGAGCTGGTCGATGCGGGCGGTGGTACTGGCTTCGGGCTCTTTTTGGAGGCCGGTATTGGCGGCAATATCCCCCAGATGAACTACGGTAAACGGGCCCCGGTGCTGCTCCAGCTGTTGCCGTAAAACGCGCAAATGCGCTTGCGGCAGCTCTTTTTCTGCGGTATTGCCGAGTAGATAGACGGCGTGGGTCGCGGTAGAGGATTGAGCATAGAGGGCAGGGGCAAGTGCGGTAAGCAGCGCTGCCAGGAGCAGCCGGTAAGTTTTTCGCATAGAAGGGAAGCGGGACGGAGGATTGAAATCCCCCTTACGCAGGAAATCCAGCCGGGGTGCATAAGGTCAGCGGGCTACCGCGGTTTGACGCGAAAAAAGCCGCTGCACCGTCAGGAGCAGCGCGCAGGGCAGCGCCACCCAGATGGCTTCGCTCTGCAGCACCCGCCACACCGTCGAACCCACGAACTGCCGGATGCCAGTGGGCGAAGCCTCAATCGGGTTGAAGCCGAAAAAGTAGCGCTCCAGCCTGAACGGGCTGAAAAATGCTACCCCCAGTCCGCCAGTGGTCATGGCATCGAGCACCCCGTGCGAGGCCGTGGCCAGGAATACCAGCACCCACAGCCGGCCCGGCGGCGGCCCGGCCTGACGGTGGAAAAGCCGGACCAGCGCAACGCTAGCGGAAGCAACCATAGCCGCCGCGAACAGCGAATGCGTCAGGCCCCGGTGCCCCCACAGGCTGGCGTAAGGCACCTGAAACCGGAAGCCCACCACGTCAATATCGGGCAGGAAGGCGCAGGCAGCGGCCAGCAGCCAATAGCGCAGGTACCGTGGGTCGGGCAGCAGCAGCTTGCCCAGCGTGACGCCCAGCGCCACGTGTCCGAAAATAGAGGCCATGCGCTTACAGCTGGCGCCTTAGCTCGGCCGCCACGCGGGGCACGCCCGTGCTGGCTGGCTCGGTGATGAAGTGCCGGTTGCGCCGGGCCGTAAGCGGGGGCTGGTGGGGGTCAATAATGTAAACAGGACAGTGAGCGGGCGCATACTGTACCAGCCCCGCCGCCGGGTACACCTGCAACGAGGTGCCCACTACCATAAAGATGTCGGCCGTGGCGGCTTCTTCCATGGCCCGCTCCATCAGCGGCACCTGCTCCCCGAACCACACGATGTTGGGCCGCAGCTGGTGGCCTTTCTCGCACCGGTCGCCCAGGTGAATGGTGTCGCCGGTCATGGGGTAGATCAGGTCCTCGTGCCGGGTGCTGCGCGACTCAAACAGCTTACCGTGCAGGTGCAGCACGTGGCGGGAGCCGGCCCGCTCGTGCAGGTCGTCCACGTTCTGGGTGATGATGACCACTTCAAACTCCTGCTCCAGGGCCACCAGGGCCCGGTGGCCGGCGTTGGGCTGGGCGGCCCGGGCGGCGGCGCGGCGCTGGTTGTAGAAGTCGAGCACCAGCGCCGGGTTGCGGGCCCAGCCTTCGGGCGAGGCTACGTCTTCCACCCGATGTCCTTCCCAGAGGCCGTCGGAGCCGCGGAAGGTGGCCAGGCCGCTTTCGGCGCTGATGCCCGCGCCGGTGAGGGCAACCAGTTTCTTTTTCATGAGCATTATTTAACAACGACGGTTCCCGCAGAGGAGCGCAGAGGTTTACGCAGAGGACGCTGAGGGTGGACGGCCGCAAAGTAGCCAGCCGGCCGCAATTCTAGAAGCGCTTCAGCTCATCATTTCTGAACGTCCACTCGGGGGTGCCGAAGCGGGTTTCCTGCGGGTTTACCGCAAACCAGGCCCCCAGCCCCGCGTCGCCCCACACGTTGCGCAGCACGTGCATCTGCTGGGCGGGCATATAGCTCTGAGCCAGCAGCACGTAGCGGCGGCCGGTAGCCAACTGCTCGGCTACATCCAGCACGATAACGGCATGGCCGGGCGAGCCGCCGCGAATCAGCACGTCGCCGGGCTGCACGTCCGTCAGCGGCACCGCCGACAGCTCCCGGGCCAGCGACAGGGTACCGGCGTAGGTGAAAATCTGGTCGAGGTAGCGGCGGAATACGGCGTGGGTGGGCGGCTCGGCCGGGCGTGGGGCCGGCAGTACCTGGTCGCCGCTCACCCGGAAGCCCTGCCCACCGGCCCAGTCGGCAAACCGGACATCGTCGCCGCTGGTCAGGTGGAAATGCACCCGCGTCGGGTCCTGCCCAAACTGGTACTCCCCCCGCAGGCGGATGACGGCGTCGGCGCACTGCTGCAAATCCCGGGTGCCGACGTCAATGTCGAGCACGGCGGCATGCACATCCTGCGGGTCTTTCAACTGGCCATTGTGGAGCCGCACGGCCGTACCCGCGGGTAGCAGCGGCAGATACCGCAGCCAGTGCCCAAACGAGCCCGGGGCCACCGCCACCCGCCGGCATCCGCGCGGGGGCGCAAACCGGGCGGCCACGCTGTGCTTTCTATCATAGGTGCCGGCCGGGAGCCAGGCGTAGCGGTTGGGCTCCACCGTACCGGTTTGAATGGAAACAGCTACTGGGGCCGTGGTGAGCTGGTCGGCTTCAGTGGGGCTGCTGGTGCAGGTAGTGAGCATTGCTAGGGCAGCCCCGGCGTAATATCGCATGAATAACGTGGTAAAGGGTAGCGGACCGGATAGCGTACTAACGAGCCCTTCCAGGTTAAATTTCAAGCTGACCAGGTTAAATACCGGTCAACTGAACGAGTACAAAAAAGGTCCTGATTTTGAAATCAGGACCTTTTGAGGAATGAGTCGTTAGCTCTACTTGGCTTTTACCGCCGGCTTCTTCGCCGTGGTGGCAGGAGCTTTTTTCGCCGCCGGTTTTTTGGCGGCGGTTTTTTTGGCCGCCGGCTTTTTCTTGGCGGGCTTATCGGCCGCTTCTTCAGCCGCCGGGGCAGCTTTCTTGGCGAAGCGGCCACCCTTGGCGGGCTTGTCCGGGGTGGCGTCGCCCAGCTCGATGCAGCGGGCCAGCGTGAGGTCGGCGGGCTCTTCGCCCTTGGGAATCTTCACGTTCTTCTTGCCCACCACGATGTAGGGCCCGAAGCGCCCGTTCAGCACCTGAATGTCCTCCCGCTCGGGGAAGCTCTTGATCAGCCGCTCGGCGTCGGTTTTGCGCTTGGTTTCAATCAAGGTCACCCCCTCGTCGGCCGTAATGGTGTGCGGGTCCTGCTCCTTGGTGAGGGAGTAGAACTTGCTGTCGTGGCGGATGTAGGGCCCGAAGCGGCCCAGGGAAGCCGTCATGTCCTTGTCCTCGAACTGGCCCACGATGCGCGGCAGCTTGAACAGGTCCAGGGCTTCTTCCAGGGTGATGTTCTCGATGAACTGCCCTTTGCGCAGGCTGGCGTACACCGCTTTTTCATCTTCCGGGGCGCCCTCTTTCGGCTCAATCTGCACGTAGGGGCCATAGCGGCCCAGGCGGGCGGTCAGCTTCTGCCCCGTTTCGGGGTGCAGCCCGATTTCGCGGGTGCTGCCCAACGTGCTGCGCTCAATGTCCTGCCCCCGCTCGATGGTTTCGTGGAAGGCCCCGTAGAAGTCGCCCAGCATCTTGCCCCACTGCTCCTGGCCGTTGGCAATCAGGTCAAACTCGCCTTCGACCTTGGCCGTGAACTGGTAGTCGATGATAATGGGGAAGTGTTCCACCAGAAAATCATTGACTACCATGGCCGTATCGGTCGGGAAGAGCTTGGCTTTGTCGGCGCCGTAGGTTTCGGTTTTGGCCTCTACGTTCACCGTGTTGCCGTCCAGCGTCAGCACGTGGAACTTGCGCTCCTTGCCTTCGCGGGTGTCCTTTTCCACGTAGCCGCGCTTCTGAATCGTGCTGATGGTAGGAGCGTAGGTAGAAGGCCGGCCGATGCCCATTTCCTCCAGCTTTTTCACCAGCGAAGCTTCGGTGTAGCGCGCTGCCGGCGAGGCAAACCGCTCCGTGGCTTTCAGACTCTGTAAAGGCAGCTCCTGCTGCAGGCTCAGCGGCGGCAGTCCCCGCGAAAACGACGATTCGGGGCTGGCTTCCTCATCCAGCGTTTCCTCATCCTTCGACTCGCTGTAGGCTTTCAGAAAGCCCTCGAACGTGATGACCTCCCCGCTGGCCGTCAGATTGGTACCGGGCTGGGTGCTGATACCGATAGTAGCCACCGTGCGCTCAATGGTGGCGTCGGCCATCTGCGAGGCCATAGCCCGCTTGCGGACCAGGTCATAGAGGCGCTGCTCCTGCGAGTCGGACCCGGCTTTGAGCAGGGCAAAGTCGGTGGGGCGGATGGCTTCGTGGGCTTCCTGGGCCGAGGCCGACTTGGTTTTGAAGTGGCGGGTGTGGGCGTACTCGGGGCCGTAGGCGCTGCTGATTTCGGCCTTCGCCGCCGCCAGCGCGTCCTGGCTCAGATTCACCGAGTCGGTCCGCATGTAGCTGATCTTACCGGCTTCGTAAAGCTTCTGGGCCACGCTCATGGTCTGGGCCACCGAGAAGCCCAGCTTGCGCGAGGCTTCCTGCTGGAGCGTGGAAGTGGTGAAGGGCGGCGCGGGGCTGCGCTTGCCGGGCTTCTTCTCCAGGTCCTCAATCTTATAGGTCGCGCCGATGCAGCGCGCCAGAAACTCCTGGGCCTCGGCCTGGATTTTGAAGCGCGTCGGCAGCTCCGCTTCGAGCACGGCACCGCGGCCGGCGTCGAAACGGGCCGTGATGCGGTAGGCGGAAGAGGATTTATGCTGGTTGATTTCCCGCTCCCGCTCCACCACGAAGCGCACGGCTACGCTTTGCACGCGGCCGGCGGAAAGGCCGGTCTTCACCTTTTTCCACAGCACCGGGCTCAGCTCGAAGCCAACCAGCCGGTCCAGTACCCGGCGGGCCTGCTGGGCATTTACCAGGTTCAGGTCGATTTCCCGGGGGTTGTCGATGGCATTGAGAATGGCGTTCTTGGTGATTTCGCGGAACACGATGCGCCGGGTTTTGGCGCTGTTCAGGTTCAGCGTTTCGGCCAGGTGCCAGGAAATGGCCTCGCCCTCGCGGTCGTCGTCACTCGCCAGCCATACGATTTCGGCTTCCTTGGCGAGTTTCTTGAGCTGGGAAATGATTTCCCGCTTGTCGGGCGACACCACGTAGGTGGGCTTGAAGCCATTGGCAATATCAATGGCATTGTTGTCCTTCGGCAAGTCGCGGACGTGGCCGAAACTGGACTTCACGATGAAGTCCTTACCCAAATACCCTTCAATGGTTTTGGCTTTGGCCGGGGACTCGACGATGACTAGATTTTTTACCATAAGAGGTACGGAAGGGCAGAGGATGAGTGGGTTTGGGTAGGAAACGCCCGAAGCAAAGCAAAAGTTGAATTTTGCCGCAAAGATGCTGCAATAATCCGGCGTAACCACGCAACGGCTTGTAATTAGCCCCTTGGCTGGTGGTCTGGTTCCCGGTGCGGACCGGCTTATTTTGTTGCCCTGAACCCGCCAAGTGCTTTATAATATGATACTTGGCAAAGTATTTTCCTATTTGCAAACTCATGGGGGGGGAAAGGCCGTATTTATTACCTTTGTAAGTCTGAGGGCCGCTGCGTGGCGGTTTCTGGTTTACAGCACGCCCTTCTTTTCCCAGGCTTCGCAATCCATCCTTTCGTATGGCTTCAGGTAAGACTACCAAGATTACTACCACTCCGGAAACCGACGCTCCCGAGTCATTTACTGCCGCCCTGCCCACGCCGTCGGCTGCCTACGATAAAGGCCAGGTGTTGCGGCCGGCCGGGGCCCGGACCAGCTCCGATATAACCCGGAAGCGGGGGAGTGGCCGCGGCTCGGAGGACAGCCAGGAAGCCGATTACGTCAACGACCAGCTTAACCGGGTGCTCTACGCCCTCGACGCCTTTAAGAAGGGCGACGTATCGGTGCGCCTGACCAAGCAGAACGACGACATCTTCGCCGAAATCGCCGAAGCCTACAACTCGATGGTAGAGATGATCGGCGGCGTAGGTGGCGAGGTGTCGCGCATCTCGAAGGTGGCCGGAGTAGAAGGCAACCTGAAAGCGCGGGCCTCGGCCGAAAATGCCTCGGGCTTCTGGCGCGACATGATCAACAATATCAACGGCCTGGTCGATAGCATCGCCGTACCGGTGTTGGAAGTAGGCAAAGTACTCAAGAACATCAGCAAAGGAAACCTGGACGAAACCTTCCAGATTCCGGTGTCGGGGGACTTCAAGGTGATGGCCGAAACCATCAACAAGACGATTGACAACCTGAACCTGTTTGCCGGGGAAGTAACCCGCGTGGCCCAGGAAGTAGGTACGGAGGGGAAACTGGGCGGCCAGGCCTCGGTACCCAACGTGGGCGGGGTATGGAAACAGCTCACCGACAACGTAAATACCATGGCCCTGAACCTGACCTCGCAGGTACGGGACATTGCCAACGTCGCCACGGCCGTAGCCAAAGGCGACCTGAGCCAGAAAGTTACCGTCGATGTAAAGGGGGAGCTGCTGCAGCTCAAGCAGAACCTGAACCAGATGGTGGACTCGCTGAACCTGTTCGCGGGCGAAGTAACCCGGGTGGCCCAGGAAGTAGGCACCGAAGGCAAGCTCGGCGGCCAGGCCTCCGTGCCCAACGTGGCCGGCGTGTGGAAGGAGCTGACCGACAACGTAAACTACATGGCCTCCAACCTGACCAGTCAGGTGCGCGACATTGCCAACGTAGCTACCGCCGTGGCCAAAGGCGACTTGTCGCAGAAGATTACGGTTGACGTTAAAGGGGAGCTGCTCTTGCTTAAGCAGAACCTGAACCAGATGGTGGACTCGCTGAACCTGTTCGCGGGCGAAGTGACCCGGGTGGCCCAGGAAGTAGGCACCGAAGGCAAGCTCGGCGGCCAGGCCTCCGTACCCAGCGTAGCCGGCGTGTGGAAGGAGCTGACCGACAACGTAAACTACATGGCCTCCAACCTGACGCTGCAGGTACGGGACATTGCCAACGTAGCTACCGCCGTAGCCCGCGGCGACCTGAGCCAGAAAATCACCGTCGATGTAAAGGGGGAGCTGCTGCAGCTCAAGCAGAACCTGAACCAGATGGTGGACTCGCTGAACCTGTTCGCGGGCGAAGTGACCCGGGTGGCCCAGGAAGTAGGCACCGAAGGCAAGCTCGGCGGCCAGGCCTCCGTGCCCAACGTGGCCGGCGTGTGGAAGGAGCTGACCGACAACGTAAACTACATGGCCTCCAACCTGACCAGTCAGGTGCGCGACATTGCCAACGTAGCTACCGCCGTGGCCCGGGGTGACCTGAGCCAGAAGATGACGGTAAACGTGAAGGGCGAAATCCTGGAGCTCAAGAACATCCTCAACCAGATGGTAGACTCGCTCAACATCTTCGGTGACGAAGTAACCCGGGTAGCCCGTGAGGTAGGCACCGAAGGCAAGCTCGGCGGCCAGGCCAACGTGCCCCGCGTGGGGGGGACCTGGAAGGAGCTGACGGACAACGTAAATACGATGGCCTCGAACCTGACGCTTCAGGTACGGGACATTGCCGCCGTAGCTACCGCGGTAGCCAAGGGTGACCTGACCCAGAAGATGACGGTGAGCGTGAACGGCGAGATTCTCGACCTGAAGAACATCCTGAATCAGATGGTGGACTCGCTCAACATCTTCGCCGGGGAAGTAACCCGGGTGGCTCGCGAAGTAGGTACGGAAGGGATTCTGGGCGGTCAGGCCAACGTGCCGAGCGTGTCGGGAACCTGGAAAGACCTGACCGACAACGTAAACACCATGGCCTCGAACCTGACCTCGCAGGTACGGGACATTGCCAACGTGGCTACCGCCGTAGCCAGAGGTGACCTGAGCCAGAAAGTAACGGTAAACGTGCGCGGGGAGCTGCTCCAGCTCAAGGAAAACCTGAACCAGATGGTGGACTCGCTGAACACGTTCGGCGACGAAGTAACCCGGGTGGCCCGCGAAGTAGGCACCGAGGGCAAGCTGGGCGGTCAGGCCGTGGTGCCGAACGTGCGCGGAACCTGGAAGGACCTTACCGACAACGTAAACACCATGGCGGCCTCCCTGACCTCGCAGGTACGGGACATTGCCAACGTAACCACCGCCGTAGCCCGCGGCGACCTGAGCCAGAAGGTATCGGTTGACGTGAAAGGCGAGCTGCTCGACCTGAAGGACAACATCAACCGGATGGTGGATTCGCTGAACATCTTCGCCGGCGAAGTAACCCGCGTGGCCCAGGAAGTAGGTACCGAAGGTCGTCTCGGCGGCCAGGCCAACGTGCCCAACGTGAGCGGGGTCTGGAAAGACCTCACCGACAACGTAAACACGATGGCCGCCAACCTCACCACGCAGGTGCGGGGCATCGTGAAAGTAGTAACCGGGGTATCGAAAGGTGACCTGACCCAGAAGCTGAAGCTGGAGGCCAAAGGCGAAGTAGCCGAGCTGGCCGACACCATCAACCGCATGGTGGACGACCTGAACCGCCTCGCCCTGGAAGTAAGCCGGGTAGCGAAAGTAGCCGGGGTAGAAGGCAAGCTGACCGAGCGCGCCACGGTCGGCGGCGTATCGGGCTCGTGGAAGGAAATCGTGGACACGCTCAACGACCTGATCGAATCCATTGCCTCGCCGGTACTCGAAGTATCGCGCGTGGTACGCGCCATCTCGGAAGGTGATCTGACTCAGAAAGTTGAAATCCAGACCGCCGGCGACATTCTGGCGATGTCCAACGCGTTGAACATCGCCGTGGACAACCTCAACGAGCTGCTCGGCGAAATCAACGAGTCGTCGCAGTTCGTGGGCGAGTCGTCGGAGGAAATGGCGGCCAAGGGCCAGGAGATGAGCCGGGTTACGGTAGACGTGGCGCTGGCCATGCAGCAGATGGCCGAAGGCGCCCAGAACCAGGCATTGAAAACCGACCAGGCCTTCAAGCTGATTGAGGAAATCATGCAGGCCACCAAGGAAACGGCCGGTAAGGCCGACGTGGTGAACAAAGCGGCCATCCTGGGGGAGCAAACTTCCCAGCTCGGTCTGAAAACCGTAGCCGAAGTGGTAAAGAACATGGAGGAAATCTCCAACGCCGCCACCCAGACCTCGCGCACCATCGAAGTACTGAGCACCCGCTCGCAGGAAATCAGCAAGTCGCTGGGCGTAATCACCGACATTGCCTCGCAGACCAACCTGCTGGCGCTGAACGCCGCCATCGAAGCCGCCCGCGCCGGGGAAGCCGGCCGTGGTTTCGCCGTAGTAGCCGAGGAGATTCGCAAGCTGGCCGAAGGCTCCCGCAAGTCGGCCTCCGAAATTGCCACCCTGGTAGAAGACGTTAAGAAAGATACGACCTCGGCCGCCACCGCTATTTCGACCATGGAAGGCCGGGTACTGAAAGGCAAGAACGCCACGTTCGAAGCTTCCAGCGCCTTTAAAAACATTGCCACCAGCAGCGGCGAAACGCTGCGCACGTCCCGCGACATTCTCACGGCCACCGAGGTCCAGAAGACCTCCATTGGCGACGTGGTAAAATACGTGGAAGAAGTGGTAGCCATTGCCGAGCAGACGGCCTCCGGCACTCAGCAGGTCGCCAGTACCGCCAAGCAGCTGTCGACCTCGATGCAGGAGCTGACCACTTCGAGCCAGAACCTGACCGACATTGCCGATGATCTGCAGTTGGGGCTGTCGGCCTTCCAGCTGGCGGAGGAGATGCTGCCCGAGCCCGAGCCCGAGCCCGAGCGCCGGGGGGCTTTGCGCCGCATGAGCAGCCAGCGGGCCGCCCAGCCGGCCCCGGCAACGACCCCGGAGCGTACTCCGCGCCGGACTTTAGACCGTAAGGGAGTGGCTGACGGACGTAGCGGTACTGCCCAGCGTTCAGCTCCGGCCGCCAATAAAGTCAGTGCCCGGCAGCGTCCGACTCCAGCGCCGGCGACGCCGGCCCGGCCGGCCAATGGCCAGTCGGCGTCCGCTGAGCGCCGCACTGCCCGCCGGGCAGCTGCCGTTAAGGCAGCGGAACCGACGGCTCCGGTCAACGGTAAGGCGGTGCCCAAAGCCCGGGCGAAGAACAAAGCCAAATAACTCATTCGCAAATTCCCGGTGAGCAGGCTGCCGCCTGATAGTGCGGTGGCCTGCTTCCCCAACCTTATTGGGCATGCCTGACATAGAACCGACCAACGAGAAAAAGGTAGTCAAACAGGATAAGCTGGTCCAGCTCATCGTGTTCCGGCTCGGCGACGAGGAGTATGGAATTCGCATCGAGCAGGTGAAGGAAGTGACCGTTACGCCGGATATTGCCCGGATGCCCAAGACCCCTTCCTTCGTTAAAGGTATTGCCAACCTGCGGGGCGACATCATTGCCATCATCGACCTGGAAGAGCGCTTCAAGCTGCGCTCGGCTACCACGCCCCTCACCGGCGTGAGCTACACGCTGGCGGTAGAAGCCAAGGACTACACCATCGGCATCGTGGTGCGTGAGGTGCCCCAGCCGCTGTCCATTCCGGTTTCCATCATCGAGAAAGCACCGGAGTTCATCCAGGATATCAACATTCACGATAAATACATTGAGGGCATCGCCAAGGTAGACGAGCGGATTATCATCGTGCTCGACATGCTTAAGCTGCTCTCGCCGGAGGAAATCATGCAGCTCCAGCCGAAAACAGAATCTTCACCTGCTCCGGCCCGTACAAAGGGCTGATTCGCGCGCAGTCGCTCTCCGTTTCCTCTTTTCGCTTCACTGAACCAAACCGTATGAAAAACCGCATTCTCATCGTAGACGACTCGTTCTACATGCGCACGATGCTTAAGAATATGCTTACCGATGCCGGCTACGAAGTAGTTGGGGAGGCTGCCAACGGACAGCAGGCGCTGGAAATGGCCGCGGCTACCAAGCCCGATCTGATTACCCTGGACGTTATTCTGCCTGACAACACGGGCCTCGATGTTCTGAAGGGCATCCGTCAGGAGCAGCCCGACGTGAAGGTGGTGATGTGCAGCGCCGTGGGGCAGGAAATCATTGTGAACGAAGCCCTCGAAAGCGGGGCTACCGCTTACATCGTGAAGCCGTTTTCGGAAGAGAAGGTCCTCGAAATCGTGGGCAGCGCGTTACAGAGCGCTGATACCGGTTCCACCGAAGACTAACTATTCGCCTGGCCCGGCCATGACTCCTGGTTCAGGCTGAAGCTTTGATTTCAGCGCGTATTCCCCACTCAGTGTACGATCTTTCTGCTCCATTCACCCTCTTGCTCGGCGACTTGCCCACCCTGGTGCGCATGGAGCTGACCAAGCTGTTGCATGCCGAGCCCGACTTGCGGGTGGTGGGCTCGGCGGTTGGTTCCGAGGAGTTGGTAAGTCAGGCCCGCCGTCTTCGGCCGGGACTGATACTAGCGGCCGAAAACCAGCTGCGGGGTCTGGAGCAACTGGCGCAACGGCATGCTGTGCCCATACTGCTCTACAGCAACACGGCGCCCTTGGCTGGTATGCTGAATGAAACCGCGCGCTGGGGCGTGTATGACCATATCCTCCCTTTGCTGGGCCGCCAGCACCCTGGTTTCAGTAGCTACCGGCAGGACCTGCTGCGCAAGATTCGTTCTGCTCGGGTGTCCGGGGCTATAGTTTCAGCCGGTCCAGCAACTACCCGCCTGCCTACCGTGCCTATGCCGCCCAACCGCGTGATAGTTATTGGGGGCTCAACCGGCGGGTCTAAAGCCGTCGAAACTCTGATCCGCTCCCTGGGTGCGATGCCCTATACCACCATTATGGTAGCTGTTCACCTGCCGGCCTCTTTCACCGATTCCTTCGTGGAGCGTCTGCGGCGGGCTTCGGCTATGCCGGTGATGGCCGGTATACCCGGCGCCCTACTGGCGGCGGGAACGATTGTCGTGGCCCCGGGCGGACAAAACATGGTTATCCGACCCGTGGCGAAAGGGGCCTGGCTTACCTGGCAAACGGACGTCAGCCCGGAAGCTGGCCCGACCCCCGACGAACCTTCCATCGACTTGCTTATGCGGTCAGTGGCACGGGAGTTTGGGCGCAACACTATTGGCGTAGTGCTCACGGGGCTGGGCACCGACGGCACGCTTGGGGCACGCAGTATCCGTCAGGCCGGAGGGCTCGTGCTGACGCAGAACGAAGCTTCGGCGGCCGTATTCAGTATGCCGAAGTCGGTGATTAAGGCCGGGCTGGCCAATGCGGCCCTATCCCTGCCGGAGCTGGCCGAGTACCTGAACCGCGCCGCAGTAGTGAGTCGTACTCTCCGGACCGGGGCCACTACGTCCTTCTCCCAACCCGCCGCACGATGAAGTCACGGGAGCAGGAGTACCGCGAGATGTTCATGGCCGAGGCCCTGGAATATTACGATGCCATGAGCCGGTACATCAGCGAGCTGGAAAAAGACCCGACCGATGAAAAAGCCCTGAATGAGCTATTCCGGTTTATGCACAACCTGAAGGCCAACGCCCTGGCCATGGGCTATGCCGACATTGGCGAGGTGGCGCACCGGATGGAAACCATTTTCGGGCTGATTCGCAGCAAGGAACGGGCTTTTGAGGGCTCGTTGGTGCCGGTGCTGTTTACCGGCGTCGACACGCTGGGCCTGATGATCCGGGCCGTGGGCGACGGGGAGGAAACGGCCAATGCTGACCTGCTGCTAGCCAACCTGGAGCGACTGGTAGAGGGCGAAGAACCCATTCTGGAAGAAGACCTGAGCAATACCGACGAGGACGCCACGCGCAAGCTGGAGCTGTCGGATCTGGTCTACATTCAGATCAAAAAGCTCGATCATCTGCTCAACCTGGTAGGAGAGCTGATTATTGACCGGGACCGGATTCTGACCCTCAGCCAGGAGATAGGGAACCCGGCCCTGCAAAGTACGGCGGCTCACCTGTTCCGTATTGCCGACGATCTGCAATACAGTGTGATGGATGCCCGGCTGGTAAACGTGGGCTCCCTGTTCAACAAGTTTCCCCGCGTGGTGCGCGACGTGGCCACGGCTGAGGGCAAGGACGTCGAACTGCTCATTGCCGGGCAGGACATCCAGATCGACCGTAACATCCTGCAGATCATTACCGATGCGCTGCTGCACCTCGTGCGCAATGCTATTGGCCACGGAATTGAAACGCCGGCCGCGCGTGTGCAGGCGGGGAAGCCGGAGCAGGGCCACCTTACGCTCTCCGCCCAGACTGAACGCGACGACGTGCTGATTCAGGTGATTGATGACGGCCGGGGTATTGACGTGGAAAGCGTGCGTAAGAAAGCCGTGGAGCGCGGACTGGTCACGGCCAGCACGGCACGCGGCCTCGACGATGATGCGGTGCGGGCCTTCCTGTTTGAGCCGGGCTTCTCCATGGCCAAGGAAGTAACCGATATTTCCGGCCGCGGGGTGGGCCTCGACGTAGTGAAGCTGGCCATTGATTCGCTGGGTGGGCAGCTGCGCGTCGATTCAGTACTGGGTCAGGGAACCACGTTCGCGCTGGTGCTGCCTACTTCTATTGCCGTAAAAGGCGCGTTGCTGTTTGAGTTGGCCGACCGCAGTTACGCCATTCCGCTCATGCACACTGATTCGGTGGTATCGTTGTGGCCCGAGGAGATGCACATCGTCGGCGGCGTGCTGCTGGCCCGGGTGCTGAGCGAAAATATTCCGGTCATCAACCTCCACAATTTACTGCACAGCGCCGAGGAGGGCCCGCTGCCGACGGCTTCCAAAGCCAGCCTCGTGGGACGGCAGGACATCATCATCGTAAACTACAACGGCCGCAAGCTGGGCCTCATCGTCGACCGTTTTCTGCGCCAGCAGGACATTGTCATCAAGCCCATGAGCAAGCCGCTGGATATGATTGACCTGTTTGGTGGCGTCACGCTGCTGGGCAGCGGCCAGGTGTGTCTGGTGCTCGATGTGCCGGCGCTGACGCGCCTGTTTCTAGCCAGGCGACCCTAACAACACGTATTGCAGACACCGGGTGACCTTATAGTAGTTCATCCCACTCAACTGACTGACTCCTATGGATTTGCACATGACGGAACTAGAGCGGGATATTATCCGTGAGATTCTGAACATAGGCTTGGCCCGGGCGGCTGATTCTTTCGCCACCATTGCCCAGGAAAAAGTATTGCTCGAAGTTCCGAATCTGGACATCATGCCCGGGCATAATATGCTCGACAAGGTGCTCGAGTACTCCGATACCCACGCCGTCATTCAGTCCGATATCCGGGGTGACTTCACGGGCACGACTCTGATGTTTTTCTCGGGGCAGCACGTGCAACGCCTGTCGCGGGTTTGTCTGCGCATGTCGGTGCCCGAGTCCATTGCCATTGATGAGATGCAGGAGTCACTGCTGCTCGAAATCAGCAACATCATCACCGGGGCGCTGGTCACGCAGCTGGCCAATATTCTGAAGGCCAAAATCTACGGGGCGCCGCCCGTTGCGCCCCGGGGCGACATTGCCAACGCGCTGACCAGCCTGATGACGCACGAAGCCCTGGTGCAGCCGCTGATTTTCTCGGTTATCACCCAGTTTTCGGACAAAGAAAACTCGGTGGAGCTGCCGCTGATGCTGTTCTTCGACCGCACTACCTTCGATAAGATCCTGGAAATTATCCGCACCTACGATTTTCTGGGCGGCCAGTTATGAGTTGCCAGGTATGAGTTGCCAGTTGTCAGTTGCCAGTTGCCAGTTCGTTCAACGACTACTTCGCAACCCTTAACGCAACTGGCCACTGGCAACTGGCAACTGACAACCGGCAACTGACAACCGGCAACCGGCAACCGGCAACTGGCAACTGGCAACTGGCAACTGGCAACTGGCAACTGACAACTGACAACTGGCAACTGACAACTGGCCACTGACAACCGGCAACCGGCAACTGGCAACTGGCAACTGACAACTGGCAACTGACAACTGACAACTGGCAACTGACAACTGGCCACTGACAACCGGCAACCGGCAACTGGCAACTGACAACTGACAACCGGCAACCGGCAACTGGCAACTGGCAACTGACAACTGGCAACTGACAACTGACAACTGGCAACTGGCAACTGGCAACTGGCAACTGGCAACTGGCAACTGACAACTGGCAACTGACAACTGGCAACTGACAACTGGTAACTCATACCTGGCAACTCACAACTCACAACTGATATGCCTTCGAGCTTAGAGAAAAAACTAGCCGGTTTCGACCCCAATGCCCTCGGCGACGCGGCCGGGGGCGTGTATGGCCTGCCGTTCACCGTTGAGGAAGCCCAGGTGGTTATTGTGCCCGTGCCCTGGGAAGTGACCGTATCGTACCGCGGAGGCACCGCTCAGGGGCCCGAATCCATCCGGGCTGCTTCCTTGCAGGTAGACCTCTACGACCCGGACCTGCCCGACGCCTGGCGGATGGGCCTGGCTATGGAAGAGTCAGATGAGAAAATTTCTGCCGAAAGCCGGACCCTGCGCACTTTGGCCGCCGACTACATTGCCTGGCTCGAAGCCGGTCAGCCAGCGGCCGATGCCGGCAAATTCGCGGGTGCCACCGCCAAAATCGGCGTACGGGGCAAGGCCATGGTGGAATGGCTCCGGCAGAAAACCGGCGCTTACCTCGACGCCGGCAAAGGCGTGGTAGTACTGGGCGGCGACCATAGTACGCCCCTGGGCTACCTGCACGCCCTGGCGGAGCGGCACGAGGAATTCGGTATTCTGCAGATCGATGCCCACTGCGACCTGCGCCCGGCCTATGAAGGCTTCGAGTATTCGCATGCTTCCATCATGTACAACGCCCTCAGACTGCCCCAGGTGAAGAAGCTGGTGCAGGTCGGCATCCGCGACTTATGCCAGCAGGAAGCCGAGCTGGTGGCCCAGTCGGGTGGCCGGGTGGTGATGTTTCACAACCGGTTTCTGTCAAATGAAAAGTTTGCCAAGAAGTCGTGGAAGAAGGTCTGCAGTAAGATCATTGCCCAGCTGCCTGCCAAAGTATACCTGAGCTTCGACATCGACGGGCTGGACCCCAAGCTGTGCCCGGGTACCGGCACGCCCGTTCCCGGCGGTCTGGAGTTTGAGGAAGCGCTGTACCTGATCCGTTCCATCGTCGAGTCAGGCCGGACCATCATCGGCTGCGACCTGAACGAAGTAGCCCCCGGCGACACCGAGTGGAACGCCATTGTGGGGGCGCGGCTCCTGTTTCAGATGGCACACTGGATGGGCGTTTCCCAGGGCCGCCTCCAGGCCCGCGTAGCGGAGTAAATATCCCGGCCAACGTCCACCGCGAATTTGCGTATCGTTGTCCGACCTGTCGACCGGCGGGTCGGACTTCTTTTTTTTACCAACCTGCCCTACCATACCCATGGGATTTATCCTCAAACTCCTGCTTACCGCCGTGCTGACGTTCGTGCTGGCCAAATTCCTGCCCGGGGCGCATCTGGGGGGCTTCAGCGACGCTATTCTGCTGGTTATCGTACTGGCCGTTCTAAATGCCGTGCTCAAGCCGATTCTGAAGATTCTGGGCTTTCCCATCACGGTGCTCACCCTAGGCCTGTTTCTGCTGGTCATCAACGCCGTTATCGTGCTGCTGGCCGATTATTTCCTGGCCGGGTTTAAGGTCGATGGCTTCTTCGCCGCCCTGCTGTTCAGCGTCGTGCTGTCGGTCGTGACGTCGGTCGTGGATATGGTGGTAGACTAGTTGCGCTACAGCCTGATTATCAAAAGCAAAAGCCCCAGCCGGTCATCGGTTGGGGCTTTTGCCTGGGTAAGTACGGGCAGTTTATTTCAGCCGGCTTTAGCAGCTGGGAACGGATGCCGACGCTGCCGCCAGGCCCGCCAGCCCCAGGTTCCGGCCGCGCCCAAGAGCAGCAGCGGCCAGGTGGTAACCAGGGCCAGCACCAGGGCGGTTAGCAGCTCCCACCCGCTGTAGAAGGCCTGAGTGAAACGGCTGGCGAAAGACAGCACGGGGGCATCCGGCGTGTTCAGCGTGATTTCCTGGAAGTAGGTGAGCGTGATAGTAGAATAGCCCACCTGGTCGTCGAGGGTTTTTAGCTTGCTTTCCGTGGCTTCAATGTCGCCGCGCACTTCCCCGAGCTTTTCCTCAATTTCCAGAATCTCCGTTACCTTTTTTGCCTGACTCAGCAAAGCTACGTAGCGCTGCTCCAGGGCCCGCTTGGTGCGCAGCCGGGCTGATACGTCCGCGTGTTCCGCCGTTACGTCGTCGGTGCCCAGCGTTTTCGATTCCAGCGTACCCAGGCCATTCAGGCTGGCCAGCAGTGCCGGGAAGCGGGCCGGCAGCACCCGGATTGTCATCTTATGTTCCCACTCGCCATCCTGCCGCGTTTCCGCCGCCGCCGAAACGTAGGCTCCGTAGGTCCGGGTGAGGCTGTCCATGCGGGCGTTGGCCCGGACCAGGTCGGCTACTTTCACCCGAACCTGCGCGTGGTAGATGAGCTTGCGGCTGGTCGCCGGGGCCGCCGTTATGCGCGTGGGCTCGTCGGCATCGGGTACCGCTTCACCGGCCTCTTCCCCACCTGGTGACTCCATCAATTCCGCTACAGCAAGAGTTTTATCTTGTTCTGAAGCGGATTGCTTGGCGCTGCACGCCGTAACAAATAACAAAGCAAGGGTCCACGCACAAGTTTTCATAGGGCAAGGATAAAGAGTGATAAGAACCAACCACATCTTCAGTTCATCGCCAAAAGCCTGACGGGTAACCCACGGCCTCTGGTATGGCCCCAAAAAAGCCCGGTCTTATAGAAAAGACCGGGCTTCAGGTTATAGTAGAACGGTAGGCTTACAGGCGCCGGATCTGGGCGCCCAAGGCGTTCAGACGCTTATCGATGAACTGGTAGCCGCGGTCAATCTGCTCCACGTTTTCGATTACACTCCGGCCCTCGGCCGAAAGCGCGGCGATAAGCAGGGCTACGCCGGCCCGGATATCGGGGGAGCTCATAGTGATGCCGCGCAGGGCATTGCGCCGGTCGAGGCCAATAACGGTGGCACGGTGTGGGTCGCAGAGGATAACCTGGGCCCCCATGTCGATGAGCTTATCGACGAAGAACAGCCGCGACTCGAACATCTTCTGATGAATCAGCACCGTACCCTTGGCCTGGGTAGCCACTACCAGTACAATGCTGAGCAGATCGGGGGTGAAGCCGGGCCAGGTGTGGTCCGAAACCGTCAGGATGCTGCCGTCGAGATAGGTGGCAATCTCGTAGTGGTCCTGGGCTGGCACGAAGATGTCGTCGCCGCGGAACTCGAGCTGAATGCCCAGCTTGCGGAAGGTGTCCGGAATCAGGCCGAGCTCCGGAATCTGGCAGTCTTTGATCAGGATTTCCGAGCCCGTCATGGCGGCCAGGCCGATGAAGGAGCCAATTTCAATCATGTCGGGCAGCATGCGGTGCTCGGTGCCGCCGAGGCTGGCCACGCCCTCAATCGTGAGCAGATTAGAGCCGATGCCGTTGATTTTGGCCCCCATACGCACCAGCATTTTGCAAAGCTGCTGCAAATACGGCTCGCAGGCCGCATTGTAGATGGTGGTGATGCCTTCGGCCAATACGGCCGCCATCATAATATTGGCCGTGCCGGTTACCGAAGCTTCATCGAGCAGCATATACGTACCGTGCAGGCCGTTGGGCGCCGCAATGCGGTAGAAGTCCGTGCCTTCGAGGGTGAGCTTGCCGCCCATTTTCTCCAGCCCTAAAAAGTGGGTGTCCAGCGGGCGGCGGCCGATTTTGTCGCCGCCTGGCTTGGGCAGCTGGCACTTACCGAAGCGGCCCAGCATCGGACCCAGGATCATAACCGAACCGCGCAGGGACCCGGCCTGGGCCACGAACTCGGGCGTATCGAGGTAGTCGAGGTTGATATTTTCGGCCTGGAAAACGTAGGTGTCGGTAGCCAGCTTGCCCACTTTTACCCCCATATCGCGCAACAGCTCAATGAGCTTGTTCACGTCGCGGATGTCGGGGATGTTGCTGATCGTGACTGGCTCGGCGGTGAGGAGCACGGCACACAGAATCTGCAGTGCTTCGTTTTTTGCGCCCTGGGGCACGATCTCGCCTTTCAGCGGAGTGCCGCCAATTACTTCAAATGAGGCCATGGATATGAGGAGTTAGAAGTCAGGAGTTAGGAGCAAGGAGAGAATTGCCTGATGGCATTCTATCTCCTTGCTCCTAACTCCTGGCTTCTTAAAAAAAAATATTACTGAGGCGGTTGCTGGGGTTCCTGGCGGCTTTTCTTGCCCCCGCGGCGCTGCTTGTCGCGCCGGTTGTTGGTACCGCCGCGGCGCATTTCCCGGTCGCCCCGGTCGCCCCGGTCGCCCCGGTCGCCCCGGTCACTCCGCTCACTGCGGGGCTGGGGCACGACGAACGGTGCGGACCGTGTGCTGGTGGCGGCGGCGGGGGCGGGCATGGTGCTGAACTCAAACAGGCCTTCGTCATCTACCCGGGTCGGATCGAGCTCCAGCTTACCGCCGGAGAGCTCCTTCAGATGCTTGAGAATGGTGACGTCCTTCGCGTTTTCCTTGCTGTAGGAACGGTACAGGAACTTCATGGTGCGCCCGATGGCAATGGTCGCCAGCTCCCGCTCGGCGGGGTCTTCCAGGGTCAGGGCGTGGGTGATCATGGTTTCCACGCTGCCTCCGTAAGGCTTCAGCTTGGGTCCCTTGGTGGGGTAGGCCACGCGCTGGGGCTGCTTGGCCAGAATGTCGAGCTTGTGCAGCTCGAAGGGAGCGTCTACGTCCAGCTCGCCGTCGGTCATCTCAAAGATGTGGTTCCAGACTTTCTGCTGGGAATCGGGCTGGTCGCGCAGGGCGGCATTCAGGCGAAAGATGAGCTGCACGATCTGCTGGGCGCGCTTGGTACGCTCCTCTCGGTCGTCGATGGTGCGCAGCTGCTGAATAAGCTCGTAGGTGCTCTGGCCGTATTCGCGCAGTAGCAGCTCGTGTTTGAAAGGGGAAGGTAAAGCCATTGGGAAAAGGCGAAGCCGCGAGTGAAAGCGGCTGTGGAAAGCAGGAAAAGGCGATGCCGCAGCATCAGCCGGTAAGAGCGGGGCCAGAAAGAAGGCGGCCGGCGTACCCAAAAACAGGCTGCCGGACGAGCCGACAGCGTTAGCTAAGGTCAAGTTACTACGTTCGGCTAACTAACGACGCGCAATTTCGCAAAACTCAGCAATAAGGTCTTTTCACCCACTTCCTCGAACTGGATGATGGCCTTCACCGAGCCGTCCTGCTTTTCGAGCTTGGTTACCGCGCCGAAGCCAAACTTGGGATGCTCCACGCGCTGGCCGGTCTGCAGGTTGCTGGTATCACTGGGCTTGAAGTCAGCCGGGGCCACGTACTTCGTCGCCACGGTTTTACGGGGCGGGGTGGGCAGCAGGTTGCTGCGCCGCTCCAGCACGTGGCCGAAGGTACCGTCGCCGGAACCCGCCGGGCTGGCCGCAAACTTGAAGTCGACGTACTGGGGGTCAATTTCGTCGAGGAAGCGGCTTTTCTCGCAGCTGCGCAGGTTGCCCCACTGGTAGCGGGAGGTGGCGTAGCTGAGGGTGAGCTTCTTTTCGGCCCGGGTGATGGCCACGTAGAACAGGCGGCGCTCCTCCTCCAGGTCGGCCCGCGAGGTTATCATCATCTGGCTCGGGAAGAGGTTTTCCTCCATGCCTACGATGTACACGTTGCGGAATTCGAGGCCCTTGGCCGAGTGAATCGTCATCAGCGTCACCGACTCGCCTTCGTCCTTGGCGTCCTTCAGGTCGGTATCCGTAACCAGGGCAATATCCTGCAGGAAGGCGGCCAGCGACTTTTCCTCGCGCTCCGGGTCCTCCACGAAGGCTTTCACCCCGTTCAGGAGTTCCTGGATGTTTTCGTAGCGCGACAGGCCCTCAATGCTCTTGTCGGAATACAGCTCCTCCACCATGCCCGAGTTCTTGGCAATGAACTTGGCCGCCTCAAAGGCATCTTCCTTGCCCGCCAGCACCGCGTAGCTCTTGATCTGCTCCGCGAACGTCTCAATCGGGTTGGCGATGCGCGTATTCAGGAAGGAGTTGGCGTTGCTCACCACTTCCCACAGCGTGTGGTTCGATTCCTCGGCCGAGTTGATCAGCTTGCTGATGGTGGTGTCGCCGATGCCGCGCTTGGGGTAGTTAATCACCCGGCGCAGGGCCTGCTCGTCGTTGTGGTTGACGGTCAGGCGCAGGTAGGCCACCAGATCCTTGATTTCCTTGCGCTGGTAGAAGCTCAGGCCGCCAATGATTTTGTACTTGATGTTGAGCTTGCGCAGGGCTTCCTCCATGGCCCGGCTCTGGGCGTTGGTGCGGTAGAGGATGGCGAAGTTCTCGTAGGACAGATGCTGGTTCATCTTGTCCTCGTAGATGCTGTTGGCGACCAGCTTACCTTCCTCGTTGTCGGAAGAGGCTTTCAGCACCTCAATCAGCGTGCCTTCCTCATTCTCGGAGAATACGTCTTTGCGCAGCTGAGCCTTGTTGTTTTTGATGACCGAGTTGGCGGCCTTCACGATGTTCTTCGTGGAGCGGTAGTTCTGCTCCAGCTTGAACACCTGCAGCTCGGGGTAGTCCTTCTCGAAGTTGAGGATGTTGGTGATGTCGGCGCCGCGGAAGGCGTAGATGCTCTGCGCGTCGTCGCCCACCACGCAGATGTTGCGCTCCTTGGCGGCCAGCTTCCGGGTAATCAGGTACTGGGAGTAGTTCGTGTCCTGGTACTCGTCGACCATCACGAACTTGAAGATGTTCTGGTACTTGTTCAGCACGTCGACGTGGTTCTTAAACAGCACGTTAGTGTTGAAGAGCAGATCATCGAAGTCCATGGCGCCGGCCTTGAAGCAGCGCAGGGCATATTGCTGGTAGATGGCCCCGATCTTGGGCCGCAGGGCCGCCTCGTCGTCCTGCTTAATCACTGGGTCCTGCAGGTACTGCTCTACCGAAATGAGCTTGTTCTTGGCCGCCGAAATGCGCCCCAGCACCATGTTGGGCTTGTAGAGCTTGTCGTCGAGGTCCATTTCCTTCACGATCTGGCCCAGCAGGGTTTTGCTGTCCTGAGTGTCGTAGATGGTGAAGTGGCGGGGGTAGCCGATTTTGTCGGCTTCGGAGCGCAGGATGCGGGCGAAGATGCTGTGGAAGGTGCCCATCCACACGTTCTTGGCCTCGGGGCCCACGACTTTCTCAATCCGGGCGCGCATTTCCTTGGCGGCCTTGTTGGTGAAGGTCAGCGCCAGGATGTTGAACGGGTCGACGCCCTGCTCGAGCAGGTTGGCAATGCGGTAGGTGAGCACGCGCGTCTTGCCCGAGCCGGCGCCGGCGATAATCATGCAGGGGCCGTCGATCTGCATGACCGCGGCGGCCTGGGAGGGGTTCAGAAGTTTCTGGTAATCTAAGGCCATTCGTCAGGGTAATTCAGTCTCTCGGCTATAGAGGCAAAGGTACGCCTTTCGGGGCGAGTGCGGAAACGGGGTTATCTTTGCGGACGTTATTTCTCGCAGGGTCTCGGGGGGGATTTCGCAGGGTTCCGCTATGACCGTTGAACGACCCCGCGAGACCCTGCGCTACCCACTGCGAACCACTGCGTGAAGCCCTAAGCATGATTATCATCCAGAATACCGTCATTTCCGACGACATCCGCGACAACTTCTTCGTCTGCAACCTCGAAGCCTGCAAGGGCGCCTGCTGCGTGGAAGGCGACCTGGGCGCGCCCCTGGAAGACGCTGAGCTGCGGATCCTGGAGCAGGAATACGCCAACATCAAGCCCTTCCTCACCGAAGCCGGGCAGCAGGCCATCGAGCAGCAGGGCCTCTACATCAAGGACTGGGAAGGCGACTTCAGTACCACCACCATCAACGACCGGGAGTGCGCCTACGCGCTCTACGATGAGCGCGGCATTCTGAAGTGCGGCATCGAGCAGGCCTACCTGGCCGGGGCTACCTCGTTCAAAAAGCCCATCAGCTGCCACCTGTACCCGATCCGCATCAGCAAGTACGACGGCTTCGAGGCGCTGAACTACGACCGTTGGAACATCTGCAACCCCGCCTGCAGCTTCGGCGCCAGCCTGGGCGTGCGCATCTACCAGTTCCTTAAGGAGCCGCTGATCCGCAAGTACGGCGAGCAGTGGTATGGCGAGCTGGTGACAGAAATCGAGACGAACAGCCCACCGGTGAACTAAGCAAGAAAAGGCCGACTGGGGAGTCGGTCTTTTGGTTAAACAAAACCAATACGGAATCCAGGGCCGGTTGCTGGGAAACGGGGTTTACTTCGCCAACGGATTCACCACCTCCAACCCTAGTACGCGCCGAAAGTGACCATCCTCTGAAACCAGGGTGCGGCCTTGCAGCCAGGCACTTGCGGCCACGATGGCATCGGCCGCCCGCAGTCGGTAGAGCTGCCCGAACCGTATGGCCACATCAACAACTTCGGCCGAAACCGGGATTATTTGCAGGAGCTCGAACGTGGCCTCAAAGTAGGCCTGTGCTCCGGGCAACAGGCCGTGAAATCCCAACACTTCCACCTGACTGATAGCAGAAACAGCCGTTTCCGGGTTCTCAACTCAGATGCGCAACTGCAAGGCGGGCTTGGCCGAATGAATGCGGATGTTGCTGTCCAGCAAATAACTCATTGCTCAAAGGGAAGGTCGCGGCCGGCACGCTGCTCCCGCTGCCACGCCAGCGGGTCAGGAATATTGCTCACATCGGCTCCTTTGGCAATAATGAGCAGTAATTCCTCCCGCGTCCGCTTGGGCTTCAACGGCTTTTTTGACACCGTACCATCAGCCGCCACCTGCAACCCTACGGCATCCGCTATCCGCACCAGCTGGCGATAATCGGCATCGTCGGGGATGGTAAGTCGGTGCGGTTCCATGCAGGCAAGATAAACAGTAATTCGCTTTTGTACTTCGCCCAATAGCAAAAATGCCCCAACAAAGCTGTTGGGGCATTTTTGTAAAAAGGAATGTGAGCGGCTTACAAAGTCGAAAAGTCAAACGAGTCCAGGAACGCCGTGGTGAACACGCCTTCCTTGAACTTCTCGTCGTCCATGAGCTTGAGGTGGAAGGGAATCGTGGTCTTGACGCCTTCTACCACGAACTCGCTCAGGGCGCGCTTCATCTTCACGATGCACTCCTCGCGGGTCTGAGCCGTGGTGATGAGCTTGGCAATCATCGAGTCGTAGTTCGGCGGAATGGCGTAGCCGGCATACACGTGGGTATCGACGCGCACGCCGTGGCCGCCGGGAATGTGCAGCACCGTGATTTTGCCGGGCGAAGGGCGGAAGCCGTTGCGCGGGTCTTCGGCGTTGATGCGGCACTCCATGGCGTGCATCTTGGGGAAGTAGTTGTTACCCGAAATCGGGATGCCCGCCGCCACCTTGATCTGCTCCTTGATCAGGTCGTAGTTGATGATTTCCTCGGTCACGGGATGCTCCACCTGAATCCGGGTGTTCATCTCCATGAAGTAGAAGTCCCGGTTTTTATCCACCAGGAACTCAATGGTGCCCACACCCTCGTAGCTGATGGCGCTGGCCCCGGCTACGGCGGCCGTGCCCATCTTCTCGCGCAGCTCTTCGGTCATGAACGGCGACGGCGCTTCCTCTACCAGCTTCTGGTGGCGGCGCTGAATGGAGCAGTCGCGCTCCGAAAGGTGGCACACGCGGCCGTACTGGTCGCCCACAATCTGGATTTCGATGTGGCGCGGCTCCTCCACGAATTTCTCCAGGTACATGCCGTCGTTGCCAAAGGCGGCCTTCGACTCGGTGCGGGCATCGTCCCAGGCTTTCTGAAACTCGTCGTCGGAGTTAATCACGCGCATGCCGCGCCCGCCGCCGCCGGCCGTGGCCTTCAGAATCACGGGGTACTTGATTTTGGCGGCAATCTTCTTGCCCTGCTCCACCGAATCCAGCAGGCCCACCGAGCCGGGAATGCAGGGTACGCCGGCCTTAATCATAGTGGCTTTGGCGGTGGCTTTGTCGCCCATCTGGTTTATCATCTCGGGCGTGGCCCCGATAAACTTGATGCCGTTTTCCTGGCAGATGCGCGAGAACTCCGCATTTTCACTCAGAAAGCCGTAGCCGGGGTGGATGGCGTCGGCGTTGGTGATTTCGCAGGCCGCAATCAGGTTGGGCATGCTCAGGTAGGAGAGCGTGGAAGCCGGTGGCCCGATACACACGGCCTCATCGGCGAACTTCACGTGCAGGCTTTCCTTGTCGGCAGTGGAGTACACGGCCACCGTCTTGATGCCCATTTCCTTGCAGGTACGGATAATGCGCAGCGCAATTTCGCCCCGGTTGGCAATCAGTATTTTCTTAAACACGAGTTCAGTATTGAGTATTAAGTAGTGAGTAATGAGAATAGGGTAGAGACAAACTCCGTCTTCAGGGAGCTACCTAGTCTCAATACTCACTACCCACTACTCAATACTAAAAATTACATCGGCTCAATCAGGAACAGCGGCTGGTCGTACTCCACCGGGGTGGCGTTTTCAACCAGAGCTTTCACCACCCGGCCCGAGGCCTCGGCTTCGATTTCGTTGAAGAGCTTCATGGCTTCGATGATGCAGATCACCTGGCCTTTTTCCACCAGATCACCCACGTTCACGAAAAGCGGCGACTCCGGGCTGCTGGAACGGTAGAAGGTACCAATCATCGGGGCTTTCAGCGGTACGTAGCTGGCGCTGGCAGCTTCGGCAGCCGGAGCCGGGGCGGGAGCCGCTATTGGAGCAGCCACCGGTGCCGGAGCTAACGCTGCTTGCTGCGGTGCAGCCGGAGCCGAGCTGATAACGGGCTTGTAGCTGGGCTCGCGCTGGACCGAGATTTTAAATTCCTCGGTTTCAATGTTGACTTTGTTCAACCCCGATTTGGCGATGAAGTCAATCAGGTCCTGTAATTCTTTGGCTTTCATAGAGGCGCTGGAGGGGGACGACTTGTGCGGCTGCTTATTTGACTCTTTCGACATAGGAGTAGTCGCTTGTCTTGACGCGAATTTTGGTGTCGGTATCAATGAACAGCGGTACCTGGATCCGGGCACCGGTTTCCACCGTGGCGGGCTTAAGCGTGTTGGTGGCGGTGTCGCCTTTCAGGCCGGGCTCGGTGTAGGTCACGATCAGCTCCACGGTGGTGGGCAGCTCGGCCGTGAGGGGCTGCTCGGTTTCGGCGTGGAACAGGATAGTGGCTTCCTGGCCTTCCTTCATCAGGTCGGCGAAGGGCACCATGGCTTCGGGCAACGACACCTGCTCGAAGGTAGCGTTATCCATGAACGTGTAGCCGTAGTCGTCCTTGTAGAGAAACTGGTGGGGGCGCTGCTCTACGCGGGCCGTGGTTACTTTGACGCCGGCGTTGAAGGTGTTATCGAGCACCTTCCCGGTTTTGATGTTGCGAAGCTTGGTCCGGACGAAGGCCGGGCCCTTACCCGGCTTGACGTGCTGGAATTCGGTAATGACGTACAAGTCATTGTTGTACTCAAGTACCAGTCCGTTGCGAAAGTCTGCGGTGGTGGCCATGTGGTGGGAAGGAGGAATGGATAATTAGTAATTAATAATTAAGAAGTAGAAATTCGAATGGACCAGTGACGACTCCAGGATGGAGGGCGGCTCAATTCTTAATTCTTAATTCAAAATTACTAATTCAAAAAAAAGAGCCGTCCCGGCAGGTGGTGGGGCGGCTCGTCGGGAGTACAAGTATAGGAGTTTTCCGCGTTCGGCCCGCTATTTATGCCGTTTGCGGATCTGGTTTCGGATCGTAGGCCCACTTCAGGTAGATGGAACCCCAGGTGAAACCGCCGCCAAAAGCTGCCAGAATCAGGTTGTCGCCTTTGTGCAGCTGCTGCTCGTAGTCGGCCAGGCACAGCGGAATGGTGCCGTTGGTGGTGTTGCCGTAGCGCTGAATGTTGAGCATCACCTTTTCCGGCCCCACGCCCATGCGGTTGGCGGTGGCATCAATAATCCGCTTGTTGGCCTGGTGGGGGACCAGCCAGGCGACATCATCGTTGGTCAGCTGGTTGCGCTCCATTACCTGGGCGGCTACGTTGGCCATGTTAGTCACGGCGAACTTGAACACCGTGGCCCCTTCCTGATAAACGAAATGCTCGCGGTTGGCTACCGTTTCGGCGGAGGGTGGGCGGCGGCTGCCCCCGGCTTTCTGGTGCAGGAACTGCTCGCCGTTACCATCGGAGCGGAGCACCTGATCCAGCAGGCCCAGGCCTTCGGTATTGGGTTCCAGCAGCACCGCCCCGGCCCCATCACCAAAGATGATGCAGTTGGCGCGGTCGGTGTAATCGATGATAGACGACATCTTGTCGGCTCCTACAATAACTACTTTGCGATACCTGCCGCCCTGAATGTACTGCGCGCCGGTAGCCAGGGCAAACAGGAAGCCCGAACAGGCCGCCTGCATGTCGAAGCTGAATGAGTTGGTGGCGCCCACGGCGGCCGTAATAATGTTGGCCGTGGCCGGAAACACCAGATCCGGGGTCGTCGTAGCGCAGATCAGCAGGTCGATTTCCTCGGCCCGGGTGCCGGTTTTAGCCAGCAGCTGCTGCACGGCTTTAATAGCCATGACCGACGTGCCCTGGTTTTCCCCCTTCAGTATCCGCCGTTCCTTGATGCCGGTGCGGGTGGTTATCCACTCGTCGGTGGTATCCACCAGCTTTTCCAGCTCCTTGTTGGTCAGCACGTAGTCGGGCACGTAGGAGCCCACTCCGGTAACGGCGGCAGTGATTTTCATTGGGCGCGCAAAAGCACAAGTCAGCCCACGCGGGGCGCGGGCCGACTTACGACTTGAAAGTAGATTTTATCTGATCCGAGATGCCGGATTCGGCCATTTGGTAGCCCTGCAACAGCATGTTGCAGATGGCCAGCGGCGTGCTCACGCCGTGACCGATGATGGCGTTGTCGTTGATGCCCAGAATGGGGCTGCCACCGATGGCCTCGTAGTTGAACTTGTCAAAAAACGGATCGTGCATCTGCTTGGCTTCGAGAATCTCGTAGATCGACTCCGCCATTTTCAGCAGCACATTACCCGTGTAGCCGTCGCAGACCACGACGTCGGTTTTGTCGTTGAACAGGTCGCGTCCTTCAATGTTGCCGACGAAGTGAATATGGGGGTTCACCTTCAGCAGCTGGTGGGCCGCCTGGGTAACGGAAGTGCCTTTGCCTTCCTCTTCCCCCAGACTCATCAGCCCTACTTTGGGCTTGGGAATGCCTAGCACGTACTGCGCATACAACGAGCCCAGTTCGCCGAATTGCTCCAGCATTTCGGGCTTGCATTCAGCATTGGCCCCCACATCGAGCAGGATGCCATAGCCACCGGCCAGCTTCGGGGTGAAGTTGGCAATGGCCGGGCGCAGTACGCCGGATACGGGTTTCACGCTGAACATGGCACCCACGAGCATCGCGCCGGTATTGCCGGCCGAGCAGAAAGCTTCCACGTCGCCGGCGTGCAGCAGGCGGTAGCCCACGGCAATGCTGGAGTCCTGCTTTTGCTGGTAGGCTTTGGCCGGATGCTCCCCCATCGCAATGATCTGGGAGGCGTGCACCAGCTCCAGGCTCGCCGCCGCGGCCCCGTGCTGCTGGAGCAGGGGCCGGACGACTTCTTCCTGGCCGATGAGCACAATCTGAGCTTTGCCAGCGAGCTTTGCCGCTGCCAGCACCGCGCCGTCGACGGCTGCCTGGGGAGCGAAATCACCCCCCATTGCGTCCAGGGCTATCTTCATGTACGAGGTATCAAGGAATACGGAGTCGGGAGGACGGACCGGGGCTACCGGCCGGACGAAGGTTATTCTTCGTCGGAAGCGGGAGCTGCCGCAGCGGCAACGGGGGCGTAGTTTTTGATGGCTACTTTACCGTGCAGGTACAGGTCGCCGTCTACCACGTAGGCCTTATGACGCAGGTGCAGCTCGCCGGTGCTCGTGCACAGCGTGATGGCCTTTGGCGTGAGCTGGTGGTGGGTGCGACGTTTGTCGCGGCGGGTTTTGGAGGTTCGGCGCTTAGGATGTGCCATAAGTCAGGAAAGGTTAAATGTTGAAGGTTAAGTGTGGTAGGCCCTTAGTTGAGGTTGCGCAGCGCATCCCAGCGCGGGTCGCCGCTATCCTCATCCTCGTCGTTGTCGCCGGACTGGCGGGTGGTGAAGATGAGCTTGCTGTCGGCCCCGGGGTTTTCGTCGGGCTCGTTCTGGAAGCGTGGGTGCAGCTTTTTCATCGGCAACGCCAGGCCAATGTAATCGAACAGGTGCTGGGCAATGGGCAGCGTCTGGGTATCGGGCGTGATTTGCAGCACGTTGTCGTCGAGCTCCACCTCCCGGTCGCCGTAGCGCACCAGCAGCTGCTCGGTGATATCCAGAGGCTGGTCGAACTCATCTAGGCTCCGGTCGCAGATCAGGCGCACGGTGCCGGTGATGCGGAAATCGAGGGTGATAAGGCGGTCAGTTTTGGTCAGCGTCACGTCCGCGTGCAGGTTGCCGTCGGGAATGAGGCTCTGCTCAAACTGATCGAAAAAGGTCCGGTCCAGCTCAAACGCAAACTGGTGCGTTTTGTGGGCTAGTTTGGCAATGGCCAAGTCGAATTGGGAGTCCTTTTTCACGGTAGAGTAGCTGGCAGGGGGCAAAAGTAGCTGGTTTCCCCCGTTTTTAAAAAGTAGGCTAAGCCTTATGGTGCGCTTCAGGCGTTCTTGAGAATGAAATCGGACGGAATGCCCAGCCGCTCATAAAGCCGCTTGGCCAGGTCGAGCGTGACGCGGCGCTTGCCGCTCAGAATCTGCGAGAGGCGGCCGGCCGGTACTTCCAGCAGCTCCGCCAGCTCCTTTTGCTTAAGCCGCATCTGCTGCCGCTTCAGCTCGATCATCTCGGCCAGGGAAGTGGGCAGGTTGGGAATAGGCAGCAGCCCCAGCTTGCTTTCGTACACGTCCAGCGCCAGGATCAGCTCCCGGAACTCGGTTTCCAGCGCCGCGTTGCCTTCGACTCCGGCCGCTACCAGCGCATCGAGGCGGCGCAGGGCAGTACGGTAATCGGTGGGGGTCTGGAGCGTCATGCAGCGAAGTGAAGAAGACCCAAATCCACCGGGTACGACGGCTTTGGGTCTGCAAACCTACGGGGATAGTTTTAAAACAGCAAACAAAATTTCATTATTGGAAAGAAAGTGTGCTGAAACGAAATTACTGCATCCGTCCTATTGCTTTCATTGGCAAAGCGTTGCAGGCAGAAATAGTCGGCCGGAGCAGCCAGAAAAAAAATACTGCTACCGCAGCTAAATACCGGCTCTACCGGCTCTGCTCCGGACAAATCCGTCGGCCGAAAGACCGGAACTTAGGCTATTCGTGTCGTCCGCCCCGCAGCGCCGGGCCGGGAATCAGAGGCTTGAGGCCCGCGTATTTATTGCGCTGGTGCACCAGGTCGCAGGCCAGGTACACGGCTTCGCGGAAAGACGTTTCATCGGCCTTGAACTGCCCGGCCAGGCCGTAAGCCGTGCCGTGGTCGGGGGAGGTGCGGACGATGGGCAGGCCGGCGGTGAAGTTGACGCCGCGCTCAAAGGCCAGGGTTTTGAACGGAATCAGCCCCTGATCGTGGTAGAGCGCCAGCGTGGCGTCGAACTTGCGGAACTGGCCGGTGCCGAAGTAGCCGTCGGCGGGGAAGGTGCCATACACGAGGTGGCCTTCCTGTAAAAACTGCTGGATAATGGGGTTCACCAGATTCGCTTCCTCGGTACCCAGCAGGCCGTTTTCGCCGGCATGGGGATTCAGGCCGAGTACGGCTACCCGGGGCTTGTCGATGCCGAAATCAGCTTTAAGCGACTTCAAAAGGATGCGCAGCTTGGCCGTCAGCAATTCCTTGGTGAGCTTGGCCGGCACATCCCTGAGGGCAATATGGCCGGTGGCGGTGGCCACGCGCAGATCTTCGCTGGCCAGTAGCATCAGGCTTTCGGGGGCCCCGAAGAAGCTGGTCAGAAATTCGGTGTGGCCGGGGTAGCGGAAGTCATCAGCCTGGGTGTTTTCCTTGCTGATGGGTGCCGTGACGAGGGCGTCGAGCAGACCTTCCTTCAGGTCGCGGGCCGCTGCCAGCAACGACTGACGGGCCGCGCGGCCGGAGGCTTCCGAAGGCTGGCCCGGCGTCAGAGTAAAGTCATCTTCCCAGCAGGTCACGGCGTTGGGCTTGCCGGGAGCAATGTCGGCAGCGGCGCGGACCTGGCGGAACGTGAGCGGCTCGGCCTGCTGGTCGGCCGGAAAGTCATCGAACAATACGGTGGCCGTGCCATAGACCACGGGGGTGCAGTATTTGAGCAGGCGGCTGTCAAGAAGCGTTTTATAGATGATTTCCGGCCCAATGCCGGCCAGGTCGCCGACTGAAATACCGAGGCGGGGAAGGTTGTTCATGGTGGGGTGGGTGGTCGTGCTAGGTAAAAGAACGTCATGCTGAGCCGGTCGCAGCATCTCGCGTGCTGACGTCAGATTACTACTCCAACATCAGCACGCGAGAGGCTGCGACCGGCTCAGCACGACGGGCGGCTTACTCCTGGTTTACTAAAAAGTCGTACAGCAGCCGCACGCTGGTACCGGTGCCGCCTTTGCCGCGGTAGGAATCCGGGGCGGTGAGGTAGGCGGGGCCGGCAATGTCGAGGTGAATCCAGGGGGTGCCTTCGGTGAAGCGCTCCAGGAACTTGCCGGCGGAAATAGCGCCGGCTTCGGCTTTGCCCAGGTTGTTGATGTCGGCAATGTCGGATTTGATGTGCTCGGCGTATTCATCCCAGAGGGGAAACTCCACCACCCGCTCGTGCACGCGGTTGCCCGCCTGTTTGAGAGCCAGCAGCTGGTCTTCGTCGGCGGTACCCATGGCTACGATGCCTTCCTTGCCAATGGCGCGGGCGGCCGCCCCGGTGAGGGTGGCAATGTCGAATACCAGCGTGGGCTCATACTTTTTGGCGAAAGCCAGGGCATCGGCCAGGATCAGGCGGCCTTCGGCGTCGGTGTTAAGTACTTCCACGGTCAGGCCGCTGTACATCGTCAGCACGTCGCCGGGCACGTAGGCCATGCCGCCGGGCCGGTTGTCGGTGGCGGGCACCAGGCCGATAACGTGGACCGGCACCTGGTTTTTGGCCAGGGCGTAGAGCACGCCCGTCACGGCCGCGCCACCCGACATGTCGCACTTCATCATGTCCATCGAGCCGGGGGTGGGCTTCAGGCTTAGCCCGCCGGTATCGAACACCACGCCCTTCCCCACCAGCACGTAGGGTCTGGCGTTGCGGGCGTTCTTGGGCTTCCACTCCATGATGGTGAACGTCGGCGGCTCGGGGCTGCCCAGGTTCACGGCCAGCAGCCCGCCCATGCGCAGGGCTTCGATGCGCACCAGATCGAGGATTTCGGTGTGGTAGCCCGCTTCGTCGCCGGCGGCCGCCATGCGCTCCGCAAACTGAGTGGCGTTGAGCTTGTTCAGGGGCGCGTTGATCAGGTCCCGGGCCAGGCATACGCCCTGCAGCAGGTTGTCCAGCTCCTGGATAGCTTCGGCCGAGGCCGCGCCGGTAAGCAGCACGCGGGTCAGTACGGCGGCCTTCTTCGATTTCTCGTCCGTTTTGTAGCCTTCAAACGCGTAGGCCGTGAGGTAGAGGCCCTCGGCCAGCGCTAACGCCAGCTGGCCATCCGCGTCTTTGGTCAGGTCCTGAATGTAGAGCTCGGCGACTTTATCGGCCTTTACCTGCGTGTGCAGCTGGTGGCCACTCTTGCGCATCGCTTCGGCAATAAGTTGGGCCGTGCCTTTCTCGCTGGCCACCACGAAGTAGTGGCGGTGAGAGTAGTGGTTGACCGTAATCAGCTTGGAATCAGCCGCGAGCTGGTCGGCCACGTACGTGCGGGCCGCCTCGGGGAGGTCGGCCAGGGCGGCGGGCAGCTCCTTGGTGCCGGCGGGCAGCAGGAAGACGGAATCGGCCGCCGGGGGCAGCGTGGCGGCGTGGGCTAGTTGAATCGGCATAGACGGACGTATCTTTGGGGCCATGTAAGTGGCGCAAGGTAGGCGTTTTTTCAGAGGAGCCAGAAGCCAGGAGACAGGAACAAGAAGCCAGGAGCAAGAAGCCAGGAGCCAACTATAGATGTGCTTTGGTATCTGACGGCTACTACTTACTTCCCCCTTCGCCGCCGCTGCTGCCTGTTGCCTTCTAACGCCTGACTTTTAGCTTCTAACTCCGATTCTCCCAGCTCCTCCCTATGGACCACGTCAGCCCCAAAAAACACCTCGGTCAGCACTTCCTGGCGGAACCCGAAATAGCCCGCCGTATCGTGGAAGCCCTCCGTCTGCCCGATGGGGTGACGGAAGTGCTGGAAATCGGGCCGGGCATGGGCGTGCTTACCGGGGACCTGCTCCAGCACCCGGAGTATAAAACCACCGTCATTGAAATTGACCGCGAATCGGTGACTTACCTGAAGCGCAACTTCCCCGCTCTGCACGGTCGCATTATCTCCGCCGACTTCCTGAAGCAGGATCTGAGCCAGCTGTTTCCGGACCAGCCGCTGAGCATCATCGGCAACTTTCCCTACAACATCTCCACCCAGATTTTCTTTAAGGTGCTCGACCACCGCCAGCAGGTGCGCGAGGTGGTGGGCATGCTGCAAAAGGAAGTAGCCGAGCGCATGGCCGAGGGGCCGGGCTCGAAGGTGTACGGAATCCTGAGCGTGCTGCTGCAGGCCTACTACACCGTGGAGCTGCTGTTTCTGGTGCCGCCCCACGTGTTTATTCCGCCCCCCAAGGTGCAGTCGGCAGTGCTGCGCCTCAGGCGCAACGACACCGAAAAGCTGGCCTGCGACGAAAAGCTGTTTTTTAAGGTGGTGAAGCAGGCCTTTTCTACGCGCCGCAAAACCCTGCGCAACGCCCTGAAGCCGTTCGGCATGACGGCCGAAAATACCCTGGAGCCAATCTTCAACCAGCGCGCCGAGCAGCTGGGCGTAGCCGAGTTTGTGTGGCTGACCAATCATATAGAGAAACACCGGCTGGTAGCTGGTAACTAAGGCTAAATATTCAAAAAGAACGCCCTGCTGAGCCTGTCGAAGTCTCTCGCGTGCTGACGCCGGGACGAGTAATTCAACGCAGCACGCGAGATGCTTCGACAGGCTCAGCAGGACAGACGATTTTTAACAATCAATAGAAACAACCCCAAGATGTCTATTTGCTTAGCAGTTGACGAAATGCACCCTTCCCTTTCGGAGCTGCTGGCGCCCCTGGGCGTGACGCTGCACTACCGACCGGATCTGACCGCTGCCGAAATCCCCGCCGCGCTGGCCGCCCAGCCCTACGATGGGCTGATGGTGCGCTCGAAGCTGCGCGTGACGGCGCAGCTATTGGCCCACGGGCCGCACCTGCGCTACGTGGCCCGGGCCGGCGCCGGGGTCGATAACATCGACGAGGCCGCTCTGGCCGCGGCCGGTATTACGCTGCTCAACGCCCCGGAAGGTAACCGCGACGCCGTGGGCGAGCATACGCTGGGGCTGCTGCTGGCCCTGTTCCGCAACATTGCCCGCGCCGACGCGGAGGTTCGGCAGGGAATGTGGCGGCGCGAAGCCAACCGGGGGGAGGAAATCGGGGGGAAAGTTATCGGCCTGCTGGGCTACGGCCATATGGCCTGCGCTTTTGCCCGGCGGCTGGCGGGTTTTGGGTGCACCGTCCTGGCCTACGACCACAACCCCGACTGCGCCGGCGACCATAATGCCACCTTGGTGCCGCTGGCCGAGCTACAGGCCCGGGCCGAGGTGCTGAGCATCCATATTCCCTACTCGGCCGCCAATCATCAGTTTGTCGATGAAGACTTTCTGGCGGGTTTTCGCCACCCTGTTTGGGTGCTGAACACCGCCCGGGGTGAGGTGCTGGACCATGCGGCCCTGGTGCGGGGCCTGCACCGCGGGCAGGTGCGGGGCGCGGCCCTGGACGTGCTGGAGCAGGAAAAGTTGACCCAGCTCAGCCCGGAGCAGCTGGCGCAGTTCGATTTTCTTAAAACTGCGCCCAACGTGGTGCTGTCGCCGCACATAGGCGGCTGGACCCACCAGTCGTACCAGCGAATCAACGAGGTGCTGGCGCACAAGATTGGGGCTTTTCTTCGTCTTCGCCCGGAACAGAGGTAGCAGAAGTTGCCGGGTCTTCGTATATTTGTCTCAGAACCTTTTTGGAGAACGGTTGGCCTCGCCGACCGTTCTCCTTGTTTTTTAGCTAATCATCCCCCCGACATGTCTTCCGTCAATTACTATAGTCCCGAAGGCCTGCAAAAGCTCAAGGATGAGCTGCAGGAGCTGAAAGTCCGCGGCCGGGCAAAAGCTGCCGAAGACCTGCGCGAAGCGCGCGACAAAGGCGACCTGAGCGAGAATGCCGAGTACGACGCCGCCAAAGACGCCCAGGGTCTGCTCGAGCTGAAAATCTCCAAGCTGGAAGAAGTGATGGGCAACGCCCGCGTGCTCGACGAGACGAACCTGGACCTGACCAAGGTGCTCATCATGAGCAAGGTGAAGCTCAAGAATCTGAAAAATAATATGGTGCTCGACTACCTGCTCGTAGCCGAGGAGGAAGCCAACCTGGCCGCCGGCAAGATTTCCGTGAAGTCGCCGATTGGCAAGGGCCTGCTGGGCAAGAAAGCCGGCGACACCGCCGAAATCATCGTGCCGGCCGGCAAGCTTCAGTTCGAGATTCTGGAAATCAGCCGCTAGTCGGGGAAATGGAGAAGTTGTGAAGAGTGAATTACCAGCACTCCTGAAAGGGCGAAACCAGCGGTTTCGCCCTTTTTGCGTTTTGCCCCGTACTTTGGCGCAGGCGCTATAGCGCAGAGGCGCTGCTGGTACCCGTTTTCTCGTCACAACTTCACTATTTCACAACTTCACCTCATGCCTTCCATCTTTTCCCGCATCGTCTCGGGCGAATTGCCCGCCTATAAAGTTGCCGAGGACGACCACCACCTGGCGTTTCTGGACATCACGCCGCTGGTAGAGGGCCACACGCTGGTGATTCCGAAGCGGGAAGTGGATTACATCTTCGACCTGCCGCCGGCGGAGCTGGCCGCCCTGCACCAGTTTGCCCAGCGCGTGGCGAAAGGGGTGCTGGCCGCCGTGCCCTGCAAGCGTATCGGCGTGGCCGTGATTGGGCTGGAAGTGCCCCACGCCCATATTCACCTGATTCCGATGAACAAGGTGTCGGACCTGAACTTTGCCAATCCCAAAATAAAGGTGGCGGCAGCCCGGATGCAGGAGCTGGCCGCCGCCATTGCGGCCCGGGTGCCCGGCGCAGACGGTACAGGCAAGGACGTGAAGCCGATGGAAACCAAAGCGGAGCGCGAAACGGTCGGGTCCGGCCTGGCCGCTGCTCCTGAGGCGGCGGATGCCACCACGGAGCAGCTCAGTCACCTCACCAAAGATTTGCTGTTCATCAGCGAGTCGGAAGCGCCGCTGACGCCGGTTGCCTACGCCGCGCCCGCCGGCGAGCTGACCGATGCCGCGCTGCTGAAGCTGACTGGCGAAGCAGCCGGTACCAAAGTCGAAACGCTGGAGCTGGTGCATTTCCTGCGCAACCACACCGCCGACGACGGCGTGCTCGGCGACCCGGAGCTGGCCAACCGCTACAAAGCCCTGCAGATGTTTATGAAGCAGGAGCTGCAGGATACCAAGGTGTACCGCGTCGGCAGCGGCTCGCAGGTGCCGGTCTATGCGCTGGGCAAAACGTCGGCGGGCCAGCTGGCCGGGTTCAAAACGGTGCTGACGGAAACCTAGGCCACTTCCGGCTGCTGATCTTCGTTTTTTACCCTGCAGTTTCTATGACCTTTCGCATGAAAAGCCTGGCCCTGGCCTTGGGGCTGGGTGTTTGCGCCCTGGCGCACCCAGGGTCTGCCCAGGCTCCGCTACCCAGGTCGGTGGCTAAAGCCCTGGATAAAGTCAGCGCGGCCGACTATAAAGCCCACGTAACCTACCTCGCCGACGACAAGCTGCGGGGGCGCCAGCCGGGTACGCCGGGCTATCAGCTGGCGGTGGATTACGTAACCGGGCAGCTTAAAAAGCTGGGCGTGCAGCCGGCCGGCGACCACCAGACTTACGTGCAGAAGGTGCGGCTGCGGCGGGCCTTTACCGAGCCGGGCGGCACGCTCAGCAGCTCCGGCGCAGCCTACCGCGCCGGCGCGGACTTTATGTTCTACCCCAACCCCCAGCAGCCGGCCGCTGAGGTTACGGCCCCCGTCGTCTTCGCGGGCTTCGGCATCAGCGCCCCCGAGCTGGGCTATGATGATTATGCCGGCCTGGATGCCCAAGGTAAAATCGTGGTGGTGACGCGCACCGAGCCCCGGCACCTTGCGGGCAATGAAAAGCTCTACGCCACCGACCTGCTGACGATTCTGCAAACGGCCGCCCGGCACGGGGCGGTGGGCGTATTGCTGGCCGTGAGTAAGCCGACGACGAAGCTGCCAAACGTCGGCAAAGGAGCCGTGAGCGTGCTGGGGCCGGAGGGCCAGGTGGCAGTTTCGCGGACCTATACTTCCCGACAGATCCAGGTGGTCGGCTCGGTGAGCACGGCCACGCTGCAACGCTTTTTTGCCGGCGCGGCTACCGATACGACCCGCACGTTTGCCGCGCTGCGGACCGGCAAACCGGCTTCCCAACCGCTGGCCGTGACGCTCACGGCCTCAGTCCGCAGCCGCTACCAGGATGTGGACAGCTATAACGTGGTGGGCAAAATCGTGGGCTCCGGTGCGCGGCTGCGCGATGAATACGTGGTGCACAGCGCCCACCTCGACCATCTTGGCATCGGGGCGGCCGTGCGGGGCGATTCGCTCTACAACGGCGCCCACGACAACGCCACCGGCGTGGCCAGCGTGCTGGAAATTGCCAAAGCCTACGCCAGCCTCAGGCAAAAGCCCAAACGCTCGGTGCTGTTCGTGCTCCTGACGGGCGAAGAGCTGGGCCTGCTCGGCTCGGCCTACTTTGCCAGGTACCCCACGGTGCCCAAAGCCAGCATCGTAGCCGACATCAACACCGACATGCCCACGATCATCGCCCCGCTGCTGTCGGTGGTGCCGCTGGGGGCAGAGAACTCCTCATTGGAAGCAGAAGTGGCCAAAGCCGCCGCCCAGTTGGGCCTCCCGGTGGAAGCCGACCCGGAACCCATCCAGAACCGCTTCATCCGCTCCGACCAGTACAGCTTCGTGGTCCAGGGCATTCCGGCCGTGCACGTCAAATACGGCAACAAAACCGCCGACGGCACCAATAACCTCAGCGAGCAGGTGCAGAAGTGGCGCGACGTTACCTACCACCAGCCCCAGGACGACATCAACGGCACCTTCGACTTCGAAGCGGGCCGGAAATACGCCCAGCTCAACTTTCTGATCGGCTACCAGGTAGCCCAGAACCTCCAGCGGCCGACGTGGAAGCCGGGGAATTTCTTCGGGAAGCGGTTTGGGGGCGGGCAGTAAGCCAGCGTTGGATAATAGCTTCTGCCATTCCCTTGGCTCCCCGGAGGCAATATCTTCTCTCTGGGGTGGGCTTACCGAACGAGGTTTTCGGTGGGGGCTGGCTTCCGGGCAAAGGCAGCGGTGGTAGCGACCAGCAGGAGCAGAGCGAGTAATGGAGTTTCATCCGCTTCGAGGTTGAAACCGGGATGGTAGGAAGGCTATGGTCTGCTATATTAGGACTTACGCAGTCGGCTTACAGAGTAGCTTTCCCGCAGAGTTTCGCAGAGGTAAAACGCAGAGGGCCGCAGAGTCTTTCTCCCCACCTCTGCGAACCTCTGCGGGAAAGCTGCCGTGCGTAAGTCCTGTATATTAATGGTCGTAGCTGATAACCCGGGTTACTTTCCACTGCCCGTCTTTGAGGCGCCAGAGCATGGTGTTCTTAAAGGTGCCGCAGTCGTCCTTGCCGTTTTCGACGTGGCAGAACCGGTGCTGGTAGGTTTCTACCGCACCATAGTCTTTGATGGGGTACACTTCCAGGGTACCGGGCACCAGCTGGCGGTTGAGGCCGGTGGTTTGGTTTTGCTCAAACATGCGCCGGAAGCCGTCCATCGATTGCTGGTAATTCGCCAGGCCGCCCCGGTCGTGGTAGAACTCGAGGTCTTCGGCAAAGAAGGTTTGCAGCCGGGCCAGGTCGTGGCGGTTGAAGGCTACGAACATAAGGCTGTCCTGCCGGGCAATGGTGGCATAAAGCTCCTGCGCGGCCGGTGACCGGGGCGCGGCGGCGGGCACGGCGGGTTTGGCCGTGGAACAGGCGAAGGTACCCAGCAACGGCACCGCGGCGAGGAGCAGGAGTTTCATCAGCTTCGGGAATAGGGGGATAGTTGGGAAGGGAAGAAGCGAAAGGCTGGTGGGCCGTAACGCGAAGTTTCACTTCGCGACGCGTTGAACGAGGCATCCACAGCCATCAGCAGCGCCCCGCGAAGAACGATGCGTCCACAGCCAGCAGCAGCGCCCCGCGAAGCGGAACTTCGCGTTACATGTTCCTGCATTTGCTTACCGCGTCGGCCCCTTATCCACTGCCGCTTCCAGCCGGGCCTGCACGGCTACGGGCAGCTTGCTGAGCAAATCCAGACCGGTGGCATTTTCGATGGCGTCGACCGACACGCGGTAGCGGCTCCAGTCGGGGCTCACGGCGTTGTCGTTGGGCGTGTCCACGGCCAGGATGCGGGCCTGGGCGGGAATGCGGCGCAGGTCGTCGGAGCCTTCGGGCAGCACGACCAGCACTTTCCACACCCGGGCAGGCACCGTCACGCGGCCGCCGTCGAGGGTGGTGGCGAAGCCTTTGGCGCCGGTGCCGCCCTTGCCGTAGCTACCCATGATGACGTAGACTTCCTGCCCCCGCTCCACCAAAGCGCGGCCGTATTCTTCGAGGCTGCTCCAGGTGCGCTGGTTGTTATTGGGGGCCTGCGGAATCATGTTCGTCATCAGGAACGTGGCCGAGTTGTCGTCGAGGTCGGTGGTGCGGTCGGCGCTGGGGCAGTTGTGGCCCTTATCAAAGCCCGAGCTGCCGTAGCCGCGGGGCGACACGGCGTAGACCCCCCGGGGCAGGGCCGGATCGGGGCGGAAGTCGTCCTGGCGGGGCGCGGAGCCGCGCCAGGCCCGGTTCAGGTGCCAGCTCACCCAGTTCGGAATGCCCCGGCCGGCGTTATAGCTCATGGTGAACTGGGGTTTGCTGAGCAGGTAGTTGTTGGCATTGGCGGGGCTGGCGGTAGCGCCGCTGGGGTTGCCCAGGGCCATATTATCGTCGCGGCTGGTAACGACGGCCGTGGCCTGCCGGGTGGCCGCCGGCGGCAGGGAAGTGCCGGCCGGGGCACTGGTACTCCCGGCGGCCGGACCGGCGGAACTGCCGGCAGGAGCACCGGTCGCCGTTTCCAGCGTCACATCATCAATGTTCAGCCGCCCGCTGCCGCTGGTTTTGCGGATTTCCAGGCGCAGAGAACCCGCCGCGTCCCCTTCAAAAGCAGTAGCTACGAGGCGCGGCCCCTGCGTACGCACCGGCTGGCCGATCCGGCGGAACGTGCGGCCGCCGTCCACGCTGCCCCACAGCTCCCAGGTGCTGGCCGCGTCGTCGCCGTAGGCGGCCGCGCTGATGCGGATGCGGGCCACGCCCGGGGCCGTACTGAAATTCATGCGCAACCGGCCCTGGTTCCGCAGCCGCGCGGCGTGCTGCCCGCGTTTGTGGTCCTGCTCCGACGAGCCGATCAGGGCATCCTCGAAGTGCCAGGAGCCGGAGCCCAGGGTTTCGTCGGCGGTAGCGTAGGCGCCTTTGCTGCCGGCCTCAAACGTTTCGGGGAAGCGGCCGGCGCCCTGGGCCGGGGCTTCGGATTCCACCGCAATAGCCGGGGGCCCGGCGGACGGCAGGGAGCGGGCGGTTTCGGGCGGCGGCGGGGAGCAGGCCAGCAGCGCGAGGGGCAGGAAAAACAGGAGGCGGACCATAGCGCGAAGGTAGCAGATCCGGGCAGCTGTCCATACGCCATCAGAACTCCGCGCACCTCCGCGAAACCTCCGCGGGCCTCTGCGGGAAATGGCAGTCGGGAAAAGGAAAGCCCCAGGCAACGCTATGCAGGAAATCGGGTCCTTGTGGCCTACCTTGCTCCCCCTTCTACTTCTTTCCCCCGCATGACCAAACCCTTTACCCCCAAACTGCTGCTGCTGGCCGCCGCCACCGCCACCGCCTTAGCCCTGGGCAGCTGCGACTCCGGCCAGCATGCCGGCACCACCGCCGTGCCGACGGCCGACGCGAACTTCGAGCAGTTCAAAACCCGCTTCATCGATTCGCTCTGGTACTACAACCCCGAGTGGGCATCCGACCAGGGCTACCACCGCTACGACTCGGTGCTGATTGCACCCACGGCCGCGCGGCGGCAGACCGAAGCGGCGGCCCAGGCCCGGCGGCGGAAGGAACTGGAAGGGTTTGCGGTGGCCGAGCTGTCGGTGAACAACCAGACCGACTTCCGGCTGCTCGAAAACTACCTGAACCGCAGCCGCTGGTACGCCGATACGCTGCGCAGCTGGCAGTGGAACCCGGCCGGCTACAACCTCGGCGGGTCGGTATCGGAGCTGCTCAACGGCCGCCACCGCCCCCTGGACCGCCGCCTGCGCAACATCTCCGACAAGATTTCCCGCTCGGTAGACTACTATGAGGCCGCCAAGCAGAACATCAGCCGGCCTACTAAGGAGCACACCCAGCTGGCCATTCTGCAGAACAAGGGCGGCATGGAAGTTTTCGGTCCGGCCCTGCTGGATTCCATCAGCCGCTCGGGTCTTTCGGAGCGGGAGAAGAAGGACTTCCGCGACCGGATAGCCACCACCCGCCTGGAAATGGAAAGCTACATCCGCTTCCTGGAAAAAGAAGTGCTGCCCAAGGGCCAGTTCCGCTCGTTCCGCATCGGCCAGGCGCTGTTCGACCGCAAGTTCGTCTACGACATCCAGGCTACGGCCACCGCCGACCAGGTATACGCCAAGGCCCAACGCCACAAAGCCGAGCTGCTGCACGATATGGGTCGGCGCGCCGCCCGGCTCTGGCCCAAGTACTTCGCCGGCCAGCCCCTGCCCACCGACTCCATCCAGCTCATTAAGCGGGTAATCGGCAGGCTGTCGGAAAAGCACGCGGCCCCGGCCGACTTCGCCAAGGCCGTGAAGGCCCAGATTCCCACGCTGGTGAAGTTCGTGAACGACAAGAAGCTACTGACCCAGGACCCTACCAAGCCCCTGGTGGTGCGCGACACGCCGCTCTACATGCGCGGCAGCGCGGGCGCGTCGGTATCGGCCCCCGGCCCCTACGATCAGGCTGCCAACACCTACTATAACGTGGAGCCCGTGCCCGCCGAGTGGACCGCGACCCAGGCCGAAAGCTACCTGCGCGAGTACAACGACTACACGCTCCAGATCCTGAACATCCACGAGGCCATTCCCGGCCACTACACCCAGCTAGTGTACGCCAACCGCAGCCCTTCGCTCATTAAGTCCATCTTCGGCAACGGCGCCATGATAGAAGGCTGGGCCGTGTACAGCGAGCGGATGATGCTGGAAAGCGGCTACGGCGGCAACACCGACGAAATGTGGCTGATGTGGGATAAGTGGAATATGCGCGTGACCCTGAACGCCATCCTCGACCGCGACGTGCAGGTGAACAATGCTTCGGAGCAGGAGGTAGTGGCGATGCTGATGCGCGAAGGCTTCCAGGAAGAAGCTGAAGCCCGGGGCAAATGGAAGCGCGCCACCCAGAGTCAGGTGCAGCTCAGCAGCTACTTCACCGGCTACACCGAAATCTACGACCTGCGCCAGGAGCTGAAAAAGGAGCAGGGCTCCGCTTTCGACCTCAAAGCCTTCAACGAGCAGTTTCTGAGCTACGGCAGTGCTCCGGTGAAATATATCCGGACCATGATGCTGAAAAAATCGTAGGAAGCTCAACCATTGTGCGTTGCTAACAAAGCCGCCCCGGATGGAATTTCCGGGGCGGTTTTTGTGTCTGCATACCCAGTACCCGCAGGGCCGTATGCCGTCCTTGTTTTCACCCGACTCATGAAAGAAGCTGCCCGCCAACAGATAATCGATACCAACGATGAGGGCCTGCGTCGCTACACCCGCGACCATGTGAAGGTGTTCGTCAAGTTTACTGCGGCAGACTGTGCTATCTGCAATCAGCTGGCCCCGCCTTTTGCCAAGTTTGCCGACGATACGCCCTTTGAATCCATTCTGTTCCTGCGGCTGGCGTCGGAAGAAAATCCGGTGGCCCAGAAGCTGATGCAGCAGCGCGTCGCCCCGTTTTTCGTGAGTTACTGCCAGGGCCAGCTGCTGGAGTGCGACACGCTGACAACCGAGGACGAGGTTTATCAAATGCTCCAGCGCCTGCGGGACTTTATGCCCCAGAGCAACTAGCGCGTGGCTAGAGAAGCACCACGCAAAAATGAAGTGTCATGCTGAGCGAAGCCGGGGAATCTCGCTTGCTGACGTCAGATTGCCATAGCAACGATGCCACGCGAGATGCTTCGACTTCGCTCAGCATGACGTTCTTTTTTGAAGCTGCTGCTGCTGCCGGCTCGATTCCCAGCCCGCCGGGCTTTTTCCCGCTAGCTTCGCGGCCGTGTTTTTCCTGCTCTCCAAACTCCTGCTCTACGCCATTCTTCCGGTCGGAATCTGGCTGACCGTGCGTATGCTGCGCAACCCGAAATGGCGGCGGCGCCTGCTGCCGGTGATCATCGGGCTGACGGTAATCGGCCCCAACAACGCGCTGAGCAACGAAGCCCTGCTGGTCTGGGAATTGCCCCCGGCCCCGCTGCGGAGTCTGGCCCACCATGATGCGGGCGTGCTGCTCACCGGCATCACCCAGATTCACAAGTCGCCCCACGACCGGGTATACCTGGGGCCGGGAGCTGACCGGCTCACCAACACGCTCTGGCTCTACCGTGCCGGCCGCATCGACCGGATCATCATTAGCGGCGGTTCCGGGGCCGTGGGCCAGGTAGCTCACACCGAGGCCCGCGACCTGTACACGCTTTTGCGGCTGGCCGGGGTGCCCAGGGCCCATATTCTGCTGGAAGAGCGCAGCCGCAACACCCGCGAGAATGCCTTATTCACGAAGGAGCTGCTGACCCAACATCCCGAAATAAAGTCACTGGTGCTGATTACGTCGGCTTTCCACCAGCGCCGGGCCCTGGGCTGCTTCCGCCGCGTAGGCCTTGCACCCACGCCCTGGCCCGCCGACTTCCGCACCACCGACCGGCAGCTGGACCCCGATTACTGGCTGCTGCCCAGCGCCGCCGCCGTTTCCCGCTGGTTCCTGCTGCTGCATGAGATGACGGGCTTCGTTACCTATAAGCTGCTGGGGTATTGCTGAGAAGCGCCGGTCCTGGCGAGCGGAGCGAAGCAATGACAGGGGGCTATTCTACCTTCTTCGTTGCCGGTTCGGCTTCCCCGCCAATCCAGACGGTTTTCTGATTGAGGAACTCCCGCAGGCCCAGGTGGGAAAGCTCCCGGCCGTAGCCGGACTTCTTCACGCCCCCGAATGGCATTTCGGGCGCGGACTTCACCATCGAATTCACGAACACGGCCCCGGCTTCGAGGCGGCGGGCCACGGCTTCCCCGCGCTGCGCGTCCCGGGTCCACACGGCCGCGCCGAGGCCGAAGCGGGAGTCGTTGGCCAGGCGAATGGCATCGTCGTCGTCGCGGGCTGCCAGAATGATGGCCACGGGGCCGAACAGCTCCTCCGCGTAGGCGCGCTGGCCGGGCCGCACGCCGGAAATAATCATGGGCCGGAACAGCGCCGTGCCCGGTTTCGACTGGCCCCCGAACAATTCCACTTTGGCCCCGGCCCGCACCGAATCCTCCACTTGCTGGGTCAGCTCATCGGCCAGATCGGGGCGGGCCAGGGGGCCATATTGGGTGGCTTCGTCGAGCGGGTCGCCGGTGCGCAGGGCCAGCAGGTGGGTTTTGAGCTGGCTGATGAAGGGCCGGAGGATGGACTTGTGCACGATGAAGCGCTTGGCCGCAATGCAGCTCTGCCCGGAGTTGATCATGCGGGCCTGGGCGGCAGTTTTGGCCGCCAGCTCCAGGTCGGCATCGGCCAGCACCAGGAAAGGGTCGGAGCCGCCCAGCTCCAGCACGGTTTTCTTGATGTGGGCCCCCGCCGTGGCCGCTACTTGGGAGCCCGCCAGCTCGCTGCCGGTCAGCGTGACGGCCTGCACCCGGTCGTCGGCAATCAACTTTTCTACCAGCTCGGAGCCGATGAGCAGGGTGCGGAAGGTGGCGGGCGGGAAGCCGGCATCGTGGAAAATGGCTTCCAGGGCCAGGGCACACTGCGGCACGTTGGAGGCGTGCTTGAGCAGGCCCACGTTGCCGGCCATCAGAGCCGGGGCGGCGAAGCGGACCACCTGCCAGAAAGGGAAGTTCCAGGGCATCACGGCCAGCACCACCCCCAGGGGCTCGTAGGCAATGAAGCTGCGCCGGGCCGTGGTCTTCACGATTTCGTCCCGCATGAATTCCTCGGCGTGGTCGGCGTAGTAGGCGCAGGTGAGGGCGCACTTCTCGACCTCGGCGCGGCCATCGGTCACGGGCTTGCCCATTTCCAGGGCCATGAGCCGGGCCAGCTCGTCCTGCCGGGCCCGCAGCAGGTCGGCGGCGCGGTGCATCAGCCGGGCCCGCTCGGCGAAGGACGTCCGGGGCCAGGTGCGGGCCGCTTGCGCCGCCTGGGCGAGGATGCGCTCCGTTTTGGACCAGGAGAAAGCCGGGAAGCGCCGCAGCACGCGGCCCGTGTAGGGGTTAACAGATTCGATGGCCATAACGGGAAAGTCAGAAAAAGAATAGGAGGGACGAGGAATCCAGTACGAAAACCCGGCCAGCTAAGCCATGTTCAGGCCCCTGGCCGACGGATAAGCCGTAAGAAAAGGACCAGATCCGGGCTTAAGCCGGGTAGAAAGCCGGCTTCCCTCACGATTCCGGCTTAAACCATATCAGTGAAATTAGCTTTATCTGTACATTCGCCTCATTGTTGGCCGGTAATGCTACCAATGTCAGCTCCTCCTAAGTTGCTCCCGTGACACCAATCTCCCCTGAGTCAACGATTCCCGATTTTGAGGCGCTGCTCGTGCAGCGCCTGCGCGACCGGGACGAATCGGCCATGACCCTGTTCTACGACAAATATTCGGCGGCGCTCTACGGCGTTATCCTGCGCATCGTGAAAACGGAGGAAGTCGCCGAGGACGTGCTGCAGGAAGGGCTGGTGAAGATCTGGCATTCCTTCGCCTCCTACGACCCCACCAAAGGCCGGCTATTTACGTGGGTGCTAAACGTTTGCCGGAATCTGGCCATCGACAAAATCCGGTCCCGGCAGTACCGCGTAAGTAGTCGCACGCAACCTTTAGAGGGCAGTGCCGCGTTGCGTCAGGCCGCCGTTCCCACGTTCCGGCCCGAGCACATTGGTTTGCAGGAAATGACGGCTAAGCTCAACCCCGAGCAGAAGCAAATTATTGACCTGCTTTATTTTGGCGGATTTACGCAAAGCGAAGTGGCGGAAGAACTCAATCTGCCCCTCGGCACGGTGAAAACCCGCGCCCGGGCAGCTATCAAAGTATTGTCAAAACTGATTCGATAACCGTGGACATTCAGGAATACATCGAATCAGGAATCCTCGAAGAATATGCCCTGGGCGTACTCAGTAAGGCAGAGCGCGCTCAGGTAGAGCAACGAGCGGCCGAAAGTCCCGAGATTCAGCAGGAGCTGGATCTGATATCGCAGACCGTGGAATTGTACGCCGAGGCGCATGCTCAGACCCCGCCCGCCGGAATGCGGGAACGAGTTCTGGCCGGGTGGCAGACGGCCATTCACCAGCAGCCCACCAACCTGGAGGCTCCAGCAGTAGCTATGGCCGCTCCCACGGAGCCGGTGGTGCGGCAGCTAGTACCGACGGCGGAAACGCCGAACTCAGGCTTCAGCTGGATGATGGCGGCTTCCGTCGCTTTATTGCTGTTCAGCGCCGCGGCCAATATGGTCCTCTACAACCGGTGGAAAGACGCTGAAACCAGCCTCGTCATCGCCCAGAACGAGCAGTCCCGCGTGGCGACTACCATGCAGGCCACGAATAAGAGTCTGGCGGCCGAAGTGCGGGTGCTCCGCAACGACGAGTTCAGGGCCATTGACCTGGCCGGTACCGCCGCCGCGCCCACGGCCAAAGCGCGGATCCTGTACAATGCCGCTACCAAGGCCGTGTTTGTCGACGTCCGGAGTCTGCCCGCCCCACCCGCCGGCAAGCAGTACCAGCTCTGGGCCCTCGACAACGGTAAGCCGGTGGATGCGGGCGTACTGGTAGCCGCCACCACGGCCGGCGACAGTCTGCAGCAGATGAAGGATATCGACAGCGCCCAGGCTTTTGCTATGACGGTGGAGCCCGAAGGCGGCAGCGAAAATCCGACGCTCTCCACCATGACGGTGTTGGGTAAATTCTAGAAAGCCATAAAAAAGGAGCCCCGGACCGAAGTCCGGGGCTCCTTTTTTATGGTGCTAAGCGCGGTCCGGCCAGCCCTGTACGCGGCACGATTCGGGTGCGCCGCGACTAATTCCGGGGCCGGGGACAATCCGGTGACAATTGGCAGCTACCTTGCCGGGCACACTTTTCCTAAAACTCTTTCCGCCTTTCTTCCTTCAGCTCTCATGGAAAAAAACACCTACTACAACCCGGCCGACCTGGCCAAATTTGGCAGCATCAGCGAGTGGCAGCCCGAGATGGGCCGTAAGTTCTTCGACTACTACGGGGAAGTATTTAAGGACGGCGCCCTCTCGGAGCGCGAGAAAGCCCTGATTGCCCTGGCCGTAGCCCACGCCGTGCAGTGTCCGTACTGCATCGACGCGTACACCACCGATTCGCTCCAGAAAGGGGCCGACGAAGCCCAGATGATGGAAGCCGTACACGTGGCGGCCGCCATCAAAGCCGGCTCGGCTCTGGTCCACGGCGTGCAGATGATGAACAAGGCCAAGGAAGTTTCTATGTAGTGTATAAAGATATAGTGTATGAATAACAATGAACTTGAACTTGAATTTAATCCTTGGTTAGGATTAGAATACAATAGCTTGCCTAATATCATAGGAGTGAAAATGTTGTTGTTGGGAGAGTCTCACTATTCAGAAGAGAGCCAGTTAGCAGATTTTACTCAAAATGTAATTCGGGATTTAGCTATAAATGGCCGCTTTAATTATTTCTCAAAGCTGAGAACGCTGGTTTCTAAGGCTATCGATAATCCGGATTTGAGTCCTGAACAGTTCTGGAATGCTGTTGCTTTCAGTAACTATATTCAAGATATAGTGGGGGACACTCCACGCATTGCTCCAACAGAGAAAATGTGGAGTCGAGCGGCTAATTCACTGAGGAAAATTCTTGACGAAACTAAGCCAGATGTTGTGTTGGTTGTTGGTAAACGTCTCTGGGAAGCAATGCCTGATGAGCCTGATGGACTACGCTTCATCAAGCGAGTTACGGGTAGCGAGGAAAAGTGGTGGATTTACTCTATGACTGATCAAAAGGAAATTCCTATTGCATACATAGCCCATCCTGCTTCTGGAGGATGGAGTTATATAGCTTGGACGAAACAAGTGAAAAAGCTTTTAGCGTCCTGACGATCAGCACATGACCACCAGATCCCTCCACGCCCAGCACCATCCGTTGGCCGACAGCGCTTACCAGCTCACGGTGCTTACCCAGGCCGAGGCGGAGGGCGCGCACCTGCTGCCCTTCGCGGCCCGGCTGCGCGAAACCGGCCTGCTGCCCCTGCGTCCCACCGGCCTCACCGTGATGCAGGTGAACGTGGGCAAGATGTGCAACCAGACCTGCCGCCACTGCCACGTCGATGCCGGCCCCGACCGTACCGAAATCATGACCCGGGCCACTATGCGCGAGTGCCTCGCGGCGCTGGCCCAGACGGATATCCCGGTGGTGGACCTCACCGGCGGAGCGCCGGAAATGAACCCCGACTTCCGCTGGTTCGTGGAGCAGATTTCGCTGCTGGGGCGGCAGACCATTGTGCGCTGCAACCTGACCATTATCGTGGCCAACCCCAGGTACCACGACCTGCCCGAGTTCTTTGCTCTCCACAATGTGCGGGTAGCATCGTCGCTGCCGCACTTCTCGGCCGCCCGCACCGATGCCCAGCGCGGCGAAGGCGTATTCGGCCGTTCCATCCGGGCCTTACAAATGCTGAATGCCGTGGGCTACGGCGTGGCGGGCTCGGGGCTGCTGCTGGATCTGGTGTTCAACCCGGCCGGCGCGTTTCTGCCCGGCAACCAGGCGGCCCTGGAGCGCGACTTTAAGCAGCGGCTGCTGCGGGAGCACGGCGTGGTGTTCAATAGTCTGCTCACCATCACCAACCTGCCCATCAGCCGGTTTCTGGAGTATCTGCTCGAAAGCGGCAACTACGAAAGCTACATGGAAAAGCTGGTGGCGGCCTACAATCCCGTGGCGGCGGCCAACGTGATGTGCCGCAGCACCCTGTCCATCGGCTGGGATGGCCTGCTCTACGACTGCGACTTCAACCAGCAGCTGGATTTGCCCGTGGCGGCTCCTGCCCCCCAGCACATCCGCGACTTCAACGAAGCGGCCCTCAACGCCCGCGCCATCGTGGTAAACCAGCACTGCTACGGCTGCACGGCCGGGGCCGGCTCCAGCTGCGGCGGGGCTACTACCTGAAGCAGAAAAATGAGGCGAACCGGAATCGAGCGGAAGGTAAAAAGCGGCTTTGGTTTGCTGTTGGCAGCGCTGTGCCTGCTGGCGGGGCCCGCGTGCAGCCAGGAAAAACCGGCCGGCCCCGGGCCCAGTCCGGCCTACGCCCAGCTGCTGCGCTCGTTGTACCGCGAAACGGTGCCCACTATTCAACCCGCCGAGCTGGCCGCGCTGCGCACTAAACCCAACCCCGTGATTCTGCTCGACACGCGTACCCCGGCCGAGTACAAGGTCAGCCACCTGCGCGGGGCCCGGTTCGTGGATTTCGATGCGTACGAGCAGGCGGCGTTCCGCGACCTGCCCCACGACCGGCCGGTGGTAGTATATTGCTCCGTGGGCTACCGTAGCGAGCGGGTGGGGGAGCGGCTCAACGCCCTGGGCTTTACCAACGTGCGCAACCTCTACGGCGGCCTGTTTGAGTGGGTCAACGAAGGCCGTCCGGTATACAACGCCCGGGGCCGGACCAACAATATTCACCCCTATTCCGCCCTGTGGGGCCCGTGGCTGACGCGCGGCACCAAGGTGTACGAGTGAAATGATGGCTTTTGAATCAGCCTGTCATTGCGAGGAGGAACGACGAAGCAATCCGTCCTGAGCAACGAAGAAGACCCGGTTAACCCAGAAAGCCCGGACGCTGGCTTACGTCTTGTCCTTACCCAACTCTTTTTCCGGCTCCCCGGAGGTAGCGCCAGGGCCTTTTTTTGCGGGCTGACCCCGCTTGAAAAGCAACCCAATGAATCGGCAACCGCTCAAAAAAGCCCTTCCGGCCACATGGCTGGAAGGGCTTTTGAGTTTTGGGTAAGGACAAGACCGCTGTGGCGGCCGGGGGCTTTTTCTTGCTTTGCCGGGCGCGGGCCGGGCTTAGGCCGCCCGCCCTAACGAGCAACGCGGCCCGCAGGCCGCGCCGCAAGAAAAGGTCAGGAGTTTATCGGGCGGGCTAGTGCTTAGGGGCTTCTTCGGCGGCCGAAACGGCCGCCGGGCGGAAAGCGGGCAGGTTTTTCAGGGTTTCGGGCAGAAACTCCACCTGGCCGTCGTGCAACCGGTACACGGCCCCTACAATCAGCACCTCGCCGTTCTTGTACTTCCGGCTCAGGATGGGGTCAAGGTCGCGCAGCTCTTCGACCTGGTCGAGGACGTTTTGCCGGATGGCGTTGTCGAGCGGGTCGCCGGGCTGGTCCTTACTTTCGGCCACGGCGTGCTTGATGCTGTTGATGAGCGTGACGATGTGGCCCGGCACGTCGGGGCGCTTCAGGGCCGCGTCCACGGCCCCGCAGCTCTGGTGGCCCATCACCACCACCAGCCTGGTGCCCAGCACCAGGCTGGCAAACTCGATGCTGCCGTACGAAGCGGCGGCCATCACCTGCCCGGCCGTGCGCACGATGAAGAGGTCGCCCAGGCCCTGGTCGAAGAGGATTTCGTGCGGCACCCGGCTGTCCGAGCAGCCCACAATAACGGCGAAGGGCTTCTGTTTTTTCTCAACTTTCAGCAGGGCAGCCAGGTCCTGGCGCGGCCGGATACTCTTGTTTTCCACAAAGCGGCGGTTGCCGCCCCGGAGCGTGCGCAGGCCCGCGCGCGGGTCGAGGAAGGCCGAGTCGCGGTTGACGACGTAGTGCTCGCGCCGCCACTGCACCGAGTCGATGGCCCCGGCGCGGCGCTTGGCGTTGGGATTGCTTTTGACGGGGGCCGCCGGGCGGCGCTGGGCGCTGGCCCCCTGACGCAGGGCGCTTACCAGCAAGAGTAATACAAGGAACCGAAGCACGCGCATGGGAATAAAAAAAAAGGGTTGAGGGGGAGCACCGACGACTGCCGTGGCGAGCAGGGCTTTCTTCGTATGCCAAAGAAAAACTAAATGTACCCGCGCGAACGGTAGCCGGAAAACTGCGCGGCCAGGTGTTTTGCCCGCGTCGTCGTTGCTTGCTTTTGCCCGGCCGGCCGTTGGCCTCCCCGGTTACTGCCGCCCCACGGGGCAAGCTCCCAAAAAGCCCGTCAAAGAAGCGTACTGCCCCGCGGCCGGGCGCTTACGTGTACTGCACGAGGGCAAAATATAGTGGCATGCCCAGCGTAATGTTGAACGGAAACGTGACCCCCAGGGCCATGGGCAGGTAGAGGCCGGGGTCGGCCTTGGGTGCGGCCAGGCGCATGGCCGCCGGCACGGCAATGTAGGAGGCGCTGGCCGCCAGGATGGCAAAGATGAACCGGTTGCCCACGCTCTCCGTAATGCCGCGGCTGGCGACGGCCACCACGCAGCCGTTGAGCAAGGGCACGAGCACGGCGAAGGCCGTCACGAAGCGCCCGTAGCGCAGGAAAGCGGTGAAGCGCCGGGCGGTAACCATGCCCATTTCGAGCAGAAAAATGGCCAGAAAGCCCTTGAAGATATCCGTGGTGAAGGGCTTGATGCCGTCGGCCTGTTTCGTGTCGGCAATCAGGCCAATGACGAGGCTGCCGAGCACCATCAGCACGCTGCCGTTGGTGAAGGCGTGCTGCACGATGGAGCCCATCTGGGGGGCGGCTCCGGTGTCGTCGGCCTCGTAGCGCCGCATGAGCATTACGCCCACAATAATGGCGGGAGCTTCCATCAGGGCCATCACGGCCACCATGTGCCCGCCAAAACGCACCTCTTGGGCTTCCAGAAACGACGTGGCCGCCACAAACGTGACGGCGCTCACCGAGCCGTAGGCCGCCGCCACGGCCCCGGCATCGGCAATGCTGAGCTTCCGCTTGAGCACGAAGAACGTGTACGTCGGAACCAGCGCCGCCACCAGCAGCCCGAACCCCAGCGAGTACAGTATTTCGGCGTTGAATGGGCTGTGGGCCAGTTCCTGCCCGCCCTTGAAGCCGATGGAAAACAGCAGATACAGGGAAATAAACTTGATGGTAGTTGGGGGGATTTCCAGGTCGCTTTTTACCATCGTGGCCACTACACCGAGCACGAAGAACAGCAGCGTCGGGTTGGTCAGGTTCAACAGCAGTAAGTGTGCATCCATGCGACAACAGAAAAGGAGAAGTAATGAACAGGCTATCCGATGAGCCCCCAATCTTACCCGTAGCCCGCGGCTGTAGGCAAGTAGCAGTTCAAAAGCGGCACAAAACTATCCATCCTTTTCAATTAAACAATCATCACAAATAGACTTATTATTAATAAAAATAGTAAAGCTATTAAGCCAGGGGCTTTGCTTCTGGCCGAGGCGTGACTGGTTTCTGACGCCAGGGCCTTTTTTTGCGGGCTGACCCCGCTTGAAAAGCAACCCAATGAATCGGCAACCGCTCAAAAAAGCCCTTCCGGCCATATGGCCGGAAGGGCTTTTTTGTTTTGGGTAAGCACAAGACGCTGGCCTACGTTGGGGCTTCTATAAAGCGCGGTACATTTGAGAGGACGGATTGCTTCGTTCCTCGCGATGACAGCAGGCGGCACTCGTCATTCAGCATTCAACAGTACTTCACTCCCATTCCCCTTGCAGCATCTGCTTATTTTTGCCCGGCACCCGGAGTTGGGGCGCGTGAAAACCCGCTTAGCGCAAGCTATCGGTAACGAAGCGGCTCTGGTGGTGTACGAAGAGCTGCTGGCTCACACCCGCGCCGCCGCGGAGGGCCTGGCTCCGGCCCATAAAACCGTGTGGTTTGCCGATCAGGCCCCGCCGGCCGACGACTCCGCGGACTGCTGGACCGGCTACGAGCACCAAACCCAGCCGGCCGGCGACCTGGGCTACCGGATGGCCACGGCGTTTGAAGTCGCTTTTGCCGCCGGGGCTACGGCCGTGGTCATTATCGGTACCGACTGCCCGGAGCTGGGCACGGCGCATCTGGAGGCCGCTTTTCAGCAGCTGCACGGCCACGACGTGGTGCTGGGACCGGCGGCTGACGGCGGCTATTATCTGCTGGGCATGAACAAGCTGTACGCGGCGCTGTTTGCCGATAAAAGCTGGAGTACCGATTCGGTGTTGACGGCTACGCTAGCCGACGCCCACGCTCTGGGGCTTCGGGTGGCCCTGTTGCCCCGGCTGCGCGACGTGGATACGGCGGCTGACCTGGTCGCCTGGCGGCAGCAGGTCCCCGGCGAATAGGGAAACCTGCCGGGCGTTGGGCCGTATTCCAGCGCCATAGTTCCGTTTTCCGTTGTGTGTATGCGTCAGCTCTTATCCCTGTTTTCTCTATTGGTTTTGGGGAGCAGCCTCCCGGCCTGCTCCGATGATGCGGCAGCCAGGAAGATGAAGCGCCCGCCGGCCGTGGCCGTGGATGCTGCCCTGACGCGCCTGCGGCCGCACTTCAACCAGCAGTGGGCCATGCATACGCTCTGGGAAGACGGGCTGGCGGAAGTAGCCCTCTATGAGGCAGAGCGGACGATTTACCAGAAAAAGCGCCGGTTCGAGTACACTCTGATTACGGTGAAGGAGGAATTCAACCAGCAGTTCGACGTCAAGACCGACGACTACCAGCGGCCGGATTTGTTTCCGGTGATGAAGGTGAATCAGTTCTGCCGCATCCCCACCGAGCAGTATCCCTACCACTTTCTTACATCCTTGTTCTTCCGCCGCGACCAGCCCGTGGCCCTGCACAAAATGACCACGTCCTCGCAGGAATGGTGCGGCACTACGTTCAAGGCCCTCACCAACGAAGGCACCCGCTACGAGCAGACGTACAACTCCTACTGGGACGGCCAGGGCACCGGCCAGCGCCGGCTGCGCCACGACGTGCTCTTCGAAGATGCCCTGCCCTACACGCTACGGGCGCTGAACTTTGAGGCGCTGCCCACTTTTGAGGCTATTATCTGCGACCTGCAGCAAACCAGCAAAGTCACTGCCCCCGTCTACTACCAGGCCCGCATAACGGTAGCCGAAGCTCAGCCCAACGATACGCCCGAAGCCGCCTGGCAGGTGCAGGTGCAGCTCGACGGCCAGAAGGAAAACGCGTATTGGTTTGCCCGCAAATATCCCAACGTGCTGCTGCGCCAAACCACCTGGGACGGCCGCAACCTGACGCTGAAAGCCGTACGCCGCTACGCCTACTGGACGCATTAAAGCGGTTTCGCAAACGGGGCGTCTGCCGGTCCGGCGGCTACCAGCCGTCGGGCCGGTCGTCGTTAGCCCAAGACGTGCAACATCCGCTCCCGGCGACCAGTCCAGAGCAGCGGGCACTGGCTACCCTGTTCACGACACTGCTAAAAGCGGTTTCGCAATGCGTGTAAGCCGTAACGCGAAGTTTCACTTCGCGAGTCGTTGCAGGTTGTTGCAGGCGACTCCAACGGCCGCAACGACCCGCGAAGTGAAACTTCGCGTTACCACCAGACGGTACCCGGACTTCGCTATCCTTAGGTCAAACCCATTGGCTGGCGGCGCAGCTCCCAGATCAGGACTGCTGCTACGCCGGCATATTCCAGCGCCACCAGCCCCAGGTTTTCGGCGTACGCCGCGCTTTGGTACGCTCCGTAGGACAGTACAATCAGCCCGGACCAGACCAGCGCGAACCGGAAGCGGGTGAACACGCTCAGAGCTATCAGCGGAGTGAGGTACCACGGATGCACGATGGTTGCCAGCAGGTAGTAGCCCATCAGGGCGGCCAGGGCGGCCAGCGGCAGGGTGCGCAGCGTGGGCTGTTTTTCCCCCAGGGCTAGTACGGCCACCAGCAGGGCCGTCAGCCAACCCAGGCCGGAGCCGATGCGGGCAATTTCGTTGTAGCCCGTCACCCGATACCCGATGGCCCGGGCCAGGTAGTAGAGGCTGGCGTTGAACTCGAATTTGTGGAAGTACAGGTCGAGGCTGCGGCCGAAGTTCTGCCCCAGCTCCGCCGACAGGAACGGCGCGAACAGCAGCAGGACTACCACCGCTACTACGCTGCCATACCGCAGGAAAGCCCGCCAGCCCAGCCGGCGCAGCAGCAAGGGCAGCAGCAGCAGCGGCAGCAGCTTGGTGGCCACGCTCAGCGCCAGCGCCACCGCCGAAAACCCGTTTCGGTGGCGGGTCAGGGCCCACAGGGCGGCCAGCAGCCCACAAATCAGCAGCGCCTCGAAGTGCAGGTTGCCGGTCAGCTCCACGATAACCAAGGGGTTGAGCAGGTAGAGCAACGCCTTTTCCGCGGGCTGACCAAAGTGGCGCAGCAGGGCCAGCAGCAGGGCCGCCGTGGCCAGCTCCGCCGCCAGCAGAACCAGGCGCAGCCCCAGGATGAAGCCCAATTCGCTGTGGGGAAACAACTTGCCGGCCAGGCCAAAAACTGCCTGGCACACCGGGGGATACACCGAGTAATAATGGGGCGAGTTGAGCCGGGGATAAAGCGCGGCCAGCGGCGAATCCGGCGGCGCGGCGCCCACCAGCTCATCCGGGCGGTGCTGGTAGGGATTCCGGCCGGTGGCCACCAACGTGCCGTCCCAGCGGAAACGGTGGTAGTCGTCGGAGAGGGCGGGGGTGGCCGGCAGCCAGAGCAGCCGCAGCAGCAGGGCCGCCAGCAGGCCGTAGCGCAGGGGCAGGGGGCGGTAAAGCAGCCAGGCATACGCCCCGAACGCCCCGGCAAACAAGAGCAGCAGCGGCCCGAACTCCGCCCGGGGCGTCAGGTAAGCCAGGCCAGCGTAAGCGGCCGCACTGACGAGCAGCGCCACTCCCTGCCCAACGTTCAGCGCCGGGCGGCTCATGCCGCGAGTCGGTTGTGGCGGACCGAGTAGTAGAACACCAGCCCGAAGCCCGTGGTCAGCAGCAGGTGCAGGGGCAGCAGGCCGAGGTTGCCGAAGTAAAGTCCCGCGCCCAGCCCGAACAGGAAGTAGAGCGTGAGCAGGCCTTCGAGCACCGTGCGCCCGTCGAGGCCGCCGGTGCGGTAGCGCTGCTGCCACTGCACCTGCTTCCCCAGGCCCAGCTTGGGAGTGCGGATAAAAGCCGACTTCCGGCCCGCCAGTCCGGCCAGCACCGCCAGCGCATTGTGCAGCGACAAACCCATCGACATAGCCAGGAAAAGCAGGAACCGGGGCACGAACTCCCGCCACGGGGCCGTGGGCTCGGCCAGGCGCCACGCGGTGAAGTAGTAGTACACGAGTGGGGCCAAAGCCAGCAGAAACAGGGAAGCCAGCTGGAATACCGGCTTGAATTCGGGCAGGTGCTCGCGGGCAAAGATCAGCGGCACGCTCAGCACCGCCATCAGCAGAATGGCGATGAACACAGTGCTGTTGAGCAGGTGAAAAGTGGCGTGTACTTTGGTGCTCGGGGCCACGCCGGAGCGCAGCACGCTGCCCAGGTGCTTGCGGGCAGTTTCGGCTCCGCCTTTGTTCCAGCGGAACTGCTGGGAGCGGAGCGCGTCCATGGCGGCGGGCAGCTCGGCCGGGGCGGCCACCAGCGGCAGGTAGTGGATGCGCCAGCCCCGCAACTGGGCCCGGTAGCTCAGGTCGAGGTCTTCGGTGAGGGTATCCGACTGCCAGCCGCCGGCATCGGCAATGCAGGTGCTGCGCCATACCCCGCCCGTGCCGTTGAAGTTGATGAAGTGCCCACCCGCCGTGCGGCCCACCTGCTCCACCAGAAAGTGGGCATTCAGCCCGAAGGCCTGCAGCTTGGTGAGCAGGGAATCCTGCTCGTTCAGATGAGTCCAGCGGGTTTGCACCACGCCCACGCCCGGCTCGGCAAAGTAGGGGATGGTGCGGCGCAGGAAGTCGGGCTCGGGGAGGAAGTCGGCGTCGAAGATGGCCACGAATTCGCCGTCGGTTTGCTGCATGCCGTGGCCCAGCGCCCCGGCCTTGAAGCCCTGCCGGTCGGTGCGGCGCACGTGGTCGATGCGCAGGCCCCGGGCCCGGTGGTGGGCAATGCGGGCCGCGGCCAGCGTCACGGTATCGTCGGTGGAGTCATCGAGCACCTGAATGTGGAGGCGGTCGGCGGGGTAGTCGAGGGCGGCCATGGCGTCGATGACGCGTTCCACCACGTAGAGCTCATTGTAGACGGGCAGTTGCACGGTCACGCGCGGCCACTGGCCCGCTGCCATGGGCCCGGGCACTCCGGCCGGCATTTGGCGGTAGGCCCGGCGGGCCAGGCGCGTGAGGTGCAGCTGCGCGAGGCTGAAGCCCAGAATAAACGCGAGGCACAGTCCGTAGAGAACCAGAAGGGCAATTTCCATTTAAGTAGGCCGAAGGAATTAGTTTGACTTATCAGCACGTCATGCTGAGCCTGTCGAAGCATCTCTACCGCTTCGCTGAACGGACCTGATGAAGCGGTAGAGATGCTTCGACTTCGCGGACGCCAGATGAGCATGACGTTTTTTTTATTGCAAAGTAATTTTCACGACCTACTTAGTACTTAGGGCCTGGTAGTTGGTGCCTGGTGTTGAGTAGTGCTTTTTTTCTCGTCTGTCATCCTGAGCCTGCGAAGGACCTTATCAGGGTTGAATAAGCTCGGCCTACGCTCATTGTGCCGCTGGCACAAGGTCCTTCGCCCTGCTCAGGATGACAGGCTATTTTCCAGGCACCAGGTCCTACCCGCTGGTTACAGATATTTGAAAATAGTCCACAGAATCTTGTAGCCGGCCCCCAGGGTGCCTTTCACCGTGCCCGAAACCTTCGACACGCCGATGCGGCGACGGTAGCGGACCGGCACTTCCTGGGTGCGCAGCTTGAGTTTGGCGGCTTTAAGCTGCATTTCCACCGTCCAGCCGTAGGTTTTGTCTTCCATCCCGATTTGTTTGAGGGCCTCGGTGCGAATGGCCCGGAATGGCCCCAGGTCGGTGTAGCGGACGCCGTAGAAGCCACGCATCAGGGTAGTGGCCAGCCAGTTGCCGAAGATCTGCTGGGGCAGCATGGCTCCGCTTTCCCGCTCGCCCAGGGCCCGGGAGCCAATAACCATATCGGCCTCGCCGCGCAGGATGGGCGCCAGCAGCCGGGGCATTTCGGCGGGGTAGTCGGAGTAGTCGCCGTCGAGAAACACGATGATGGCGGGCTGCTCGGCGGCGGGGCGGGCAAAGCAGTGGGCCATGCCGGCCAGGCAGGCGTGGCCGTAGCCGGGGCGGTTTTCGCGCAGCACCGTGGCCCCGGCCGCCCGGGCTACAACTCCCGTCTGGTCCCGGGAGTTATTGTCGACGACCAGCACTTCCCGCACCAGTCCCGCCGGAATTTCGGCCAGCACGTGCCCAATGGACTGTTCTTCGTTGTAAGCCGGAATAATGACGTCGATGAGCGGGGCAGCGGGCAGGGGGGGCATGCGGGACAAACGAATAAGCAGCGGAAACAGATTGCCGCCGCCCGGTAAACGGGTCGGCGGCACCTGCCGGAAAAGCACAAAGATGCGGCGAGGAAATGGCAGAATCATCACGGCGGCTTAAACCTTCGGGTGGTCAAACGGTTTGCCCGCCACCAGGTTTATCTTCATTTCTGTTCCGCGCTCATGCTCCAGGTAGGCGACCAAGCTCCCGATTTCACCCTGACCACCACTTCCGGCACCTCCTTCCGCCTGGCCGACCTGCGCGGCCGTCGCCGCCTCGTGCTCTACTTTTATCCCAAAGACGACACGCCCGGCTGCACCGCCGAAGCCTGCTCGTTCCGCGACCAGTACGAGGATTTTCAGGACCTGGGAGCCGATGTCGTGGGCGTAAGCTCCGACAGTGAGAAGTCGCACCAGAAGTTCACCCGGAAGCACCAGCTGCCCTTCGAACTGCTGGCCGACGAGGGCGGGCAGGTGCGCCGGCTCTACGAAGTGCCCCGCGCCCTGCTGGGGCTGCTGCCCGGCCGCGTCACGTTCGTCATCGACCAGCACGGCGTCATTCAGTACATCTTCAACTCGCTGAGCGGGGCCGCCGACCACGTGAGCAACGCCAAGAAGATTCTGCGGGGCCTGGCGGAAAAAGCCGGAGACTACCGGCCCGCCAGCCCGGCCGGGACGCCGGGGGGGGCCACCGGCGCCGACCCAGGGCTGAGGATAAACCCGCCCACCTAAATAAAGGCTATTTTTGCGGGCGTCTTTGCCCCTGTTTCCGCAAACCAGCCGTGCCTTAAGTTTCTATTATGACCAATCTGCCCGATAATCTGATTCCCGCCGGCGATGCCAGCCGGGTACGCAGTCTGCATAATTTCCAGATTCTCAATACCACGCCGGAGCCTATCTTCGATGAATTTGTAGCCTTGGCGGCCCAGTTATTTAACCTGCCCGTCTCGCTTATTTCTTTGGTCGATGAGCAGCAGGTTTTCTTTAAGGCCAATACCGGGCTGCCCGGCCTGAAGCGGCTGGAGCGCACGGAGAGCCTGTGCTCGGCGGCCATTCTGCAAAACCAGGTATTGGCTTACAGCGACCTGTCGGAGGAAGGCTGCGGATTGGTGAACCCCTATATCGCCCAGTCGGCCGGAATGCGCTTCTATGCGGGCGCCGCCCTGCGGATGCCCGACGGCGAGAATATTGGCTCCATCTGCGTCATTGGCCGGGAGCCGCGGACCATCGCGCCGGAAGAAGAGGGGCTGCTTTCGAATCTGGCGGAGTTGGTGAGCCTGACCATCCGGCTGCGCTCGGACTATCTGCACCAGGGCCGCCCGGCCGACTGGCAGGCCGCCCAGCACCAGCTGGAAACGCTGCTGCACGACCACGCGGCGTTTGTCCGCTACCTCACCACGCGCACCGGCACCGTTTCGGCCAGCCCGCAGGATTTGCCCGGCATCCAGAGCCGGTTGCAGGAAGTGCGCAGCACTTTGACCCACTTGCTGGCTGAGGTGAGCTCCTCCGACCGCTACTCTGCCACCACCGCCGACTGAAGACTGTTTTGTAGCTGGGGCTCCGCTTTTTAGCGCGCCACACCCCGCACCTGGAAGCGCCAGGGTAGTTTCATAAGGCGCTGCTGGCGTTTCTGGGGTGAAAACCTACCGGCGGTTGGGATATGATACTTCGCATACGCATCGGAACCCCACGTTTGGAGCCGGCCCGGCGTAAGTTCCCCGGGCCTTAGTGGTGCAGGTGGGCAGTGGGTCGAGGTAGCTACCGCCCTTCGTGACGCCGCGCTCCTGAACCATCTCGGCCACGTTACCGGCCAACTGGTACAGGCCGAAAGGCGTGGGGGCAAGTCCGTACACGTAATCGGGGGTATTCAGCGTGAGAAACTGCGGACCCGCCCAGCGGTAACGAATGGTGGGAAGTGAATTTTTCGTGCGGTTGAAACTGATAATGGCAGCCTTTACCTGCTCCCCAGATTGGGTGGTGCCAGAACGCCGCTTCAAGTAAGCGGCCGCAGCCGAACGGACCTGAGCTGGTTGCTCAAGGCAGGGCATTGCGTATGGTTGGGCGGTGCCGGCATTAGCCATGTACTCCCATTCCGTTTCCGTAGGTAGACGATACACGATGCGGACAAAATCCGGGTGTAAGGTATCGAGCGGAGCGCCTGACCGGTTTAACTGGCCCTGCTGGTATAAGCTGGTTACGCGCTGGCTACGCCACCGGCAGTAGGCCAGCACCTGCTCATAGCTGATGCCAGTGACCGGATAGAGCAAGTAAAATGGGTCGGTGAAATAGTCGGGCCGGGGCAATGCCTCGCGGCGGGGCCAGATGCGGGCGGCCTGGGCTGAGTCGTTATCAAAGCTGAGGTAGCGAATGAACTGTTGCCACTCCAGGTTAGACACTTCCGCCTCATCGGGCCGGTAGCTCACGCCGGGCAGCAGCAGGTTTCCCGGGAACTGAAGCGTCTGTTTGGTAGCAGCCTGGGCTTGGGCAACCAGCCGGGCCATTGGGTCAGTGGGCGCCAGCACGCAGGCCTGCATCCTGAGCACCGCATCGTCGCAGAATCCCCGGTAAATGGGCTGATTCGGGCTTTCTATATCGACAAGCTCGCCGGATTTCTGCCAGCGCAGGTTTGGTGGAGTATCACCCGGCCAGGAAATGCCGCCGCCAATAATGGGCTGGGCCGTGTACGCGCTGTACGCGCCAGGCAAGGTGCTGGAGGGTAGACGGGCAGAGCATCCCGCCAAGAGGCATCCCACTCCCAATGTCTGCAACAGCCGGCCTAATCTCATATCGATCGATAAAGAAGTTGTCGGGTTTTTTAGGATAGTATCCGCAGCGAATCGGAGTGAATGAGCGCAGACGCCTGGTAGCGGCCTTCGCGGGGGCCGTTTTCCAGGTTGAGCACGCCCCGGGGGCAAACCGTGGAGCACAGGCCGCAGCCCACGCACGAGGCCCGGATGATGGGCTCCCCACGCTGGGCGTACTGCTTCACGTCGATGCCCATTTCGCACACGTTGGAGCAGTTGCCGCAGCTGATGCACTGGGCCCCGTTGGTGCTGATGCGGAAGCGGGAGAAGTGCTTTTGCAGCAGGCCCAGGTAGGCGGCCATCGGGCAGCCGAAGCGGCACCACACCCGCGCCCCCATCAGGGGGTAGAAGCCGACCCCAATCACCCCCGAAAACACCGCCCCGATCACGAAGCCGTAGGTTTTGCTCAGCCCTTCGGAAATGGGCTGCAAAGCCGGCACCGCGCCCGAGGCCGCCACCCACAACAGGGCCGTGACCAGCACGATGAAGACCAGCACCGCGTAGATGATGCGTACTTCCCAGCGCCAGGCCGCCCGGCTTTTGTCGGACAGCTGGCGGTAAGGGTCGCCGGCGGTTTCGGCCAGGCCGCCGCAGCCGCACACCCAGGAGCAGTACCAGCGCTTGCCGTAGAAATAGGTGAGCACCGGCGTGGCCACCAACGACATCACCGCGCCCCAGAACACCATGAACACGCCCAGCGCCTGCCCGTCTTTCACGAGGTAGCCCACGGTGCCGGGAAATAGATAGTCGTACTTCAGGGGCCAGAAGTAGGAAAAGTAGAACTCCGGCTTCTGAAACAGCAGCAGCAAACCGGGCAGCAGAAAGCTGAAGCCCAGCTGAAAAAACATGACCGAGGCCGTCCGGATGAGCTGGTAGCGGGAGTGGCGGTATTTCCACAGGGCCCGGCCGCCCATCAGCAGCACCGCCAGCGTGTAGAAGGTGCCGTACAGAAACCACTGGTCCGCCGCCTTGCCGCGCAGGCTTTGGCTGAACGGGTCGAGGGTACGGATCAGGCGTTCGAGATACTCCGGAAACCAGTAGAGCAGCACGTAGAAGCCCGTCAGCACCAGGCCCAGCACCCAGGCTATGGCCCCGCGGCTGGTGCTGGCGCGGAGCCAGAGGTTGTTCTGCTGCACCCCGGCGGGGCGGTGGCCGAACTTCACCCCGGCCCAGGCCAGCGTGCCGCCGCTCAGCAGAGTCAGCGCCAGGTACATGCTCAGGCGGGCCCGGTAGGTATCGGCATCAGCGGCGGCCACCAGCAGGGCCAGCAGCCCCAGGGCCACGGCAGCCAGCGTCAGCTTTTCGGAGGGAGCCGTGAGCGGAAGCGGGGGGTGAGCCAGCGCCAGGCTGGTATCGGCAGAAGAAGAGGCCATCGGGGAAAGGCAAGAGGTGAGGGCGGAAGAATACCGGATGGGAACCGCCCGTGGGCGGTCATTGCTCAGGATGACAGTACGATGGCCGGCTTAATGGTGATGATGGCCTTCGTCGGGCTTACCGAACAGGTTCATCAGCGAGGCTACCGCGTACAGCGCCACCCAGCACACGTAGAGCCAGTTGAAGCCCGGCAGCGTGCGGTTGACGAGAAAATGCAGAATCAGATGCGCCCCGGCACTCATGATCAGGCCGGTGCCGGCAATGAACTGGTAGCTGTTGAGGGCGCTGGGCTTATAGAGCTTGGAGAAATCCACGGGGTGAGAATTAAGAATTAAGAATGAAGAATTAAAAATGAAGAATGAGGATAAGCGGTCAGCCTGAAAAGGGAGAAGGCAGCGGCCTTTTTTAATTCTTCATTTCTCATTCTTACTTGAAAAAAGTCCCTTACGGCGCTTGAGCACCGCGGGCCGCTGCGGATACTGCTGGTTGAACTGCCGGATGATGGCCGGTTCGTGCCGACGGAAAAACTCGGGGTCGAAGTTGGCCGCGCCCAGCTGCTCCAGCACGGTATGCACCGGGGTTTGGTCCTCGATCCAGCGGGCGCAGACCTCGTGGCGCAGGCGCAGGCCCAGGGCGTTGAAGCCCGTTACGGCCCGGCGGCCGGCCGCCGCGAAGTTGATGCGCAGGGCGTGGTGGCCGCCGGGGTGCTGCCAGTAGAAGCTTTCGATGCCGTCGGTGGCGCGGGCAGGGACCTGGCCGTAGGTCTGGTATTCGAGGTTGAAGAACTTGGCCGAGTTGAACCAGATGCCGCGGCGGTAGGGGGTGGGCTGCCCGCAGAGGGTGTGGGCCACGGTTTCGCCCTGCATCCGGCCCGTGTACCAGAGCTGCTCCACCGGCACCTCGCCCGCGCCGGGCTGGCGGTGCTGGGCGCAGTCGCCGGCGGCGTACACGTTGGGCACGGACGTTTGCAGCAGCGCATCCACCAATATTCCCCGGTCGGTTTCCACCAGGGAGCTTTGGGCCAGACCCAGGTTGGGCGTTACGCCAATGGCGAGGCCCACCCACTGGCAGGCAATTTCTTCGCCCGCCGTAGTGACGATGGCGCGCACGCGGCCGTCGGCGTCGCCCAGGATTTCGCGCAGCTCGGTCTGGTAGCGGACCGGCACGTGGTTTTCGTCGAACTGCTGCTGCACCAGGTGGCTTTCCTCGGGGGGCAGAATCGCGCTCCAGTAGTGCTGCTCGCGTACCAGCACCGTGGCCCCGATGTTGCGGGTGTGCAGCATTTCGGCCAGCTCCACGCCAATCAGGCCGCCGCCCACCACCACGCCGTGCCGGATGCCGTGGGTGTCGCGGGTCATCTTCTCCAGGTCGGGCAGGTTGTAGAGGCCCTGCACGCCGCGCAGGTGCCGGCCGGGCCAGTCGGCGTAGCGGCTCACCGAGCCGGTGGCCAGCAGCAGCTTGTCGTAGCCAAGGTGCTGCCCGGTGCTGAGCAGCACGGTTTGCTGGTCCGGATCGAGGGCGGTGGCGGTGGCGTGCAGCAGGTCGAGGCGGTTTTCGCGCCAGAACCAGTCCTCGTAGGGTTTGATATCCTGGTAGCGCAGGTGGCCCATGTACACGTACATGAGGGCCGTGCGGGAGAAGTGGTGCTCGGTCTCGTCGGAAATAAGCGTGATGGTGGCCGTGGGCTGCAACCGGCGGGCGGTGAGGGCCGCCGTGACGCCGGTGATACCGTTGCCAATAATAACGAGGCGCATAGAGAAGCAGGTAGAGCGCGAAGGGCGGGAGGCCCGGATATTCCGGAGTCGTGACTCAAATGTAACCCGGCCGTATCACAATCCGGTCCGTAGACTAGTACGTTTGTGGCGTCAGGTTTGCATAGCCCGGAGCACGAGCTGCCCTGATTTTACTTTCCTAAACCTACTGCATATGCTTCTGTTCGGTTTCCTGACCCCTTCCTTTCGCCGCCTGCTGCCGTTGCTGCTGCTGGCGGGCGTGGCTACCGGCACCATGGCCGCTCCGGCCCCCGATGCCGAATCCCTGGCCGCCGCCACCTCCGTTTTCCTGCGCCAATACGTGAGTCCCGAGGGCAACGTGAACTACAAGGCCCTCAAGGCCAGGCCGGCCGCGCTGCAAACGCTGCTCCGGCAGGTGAAGACCTTCAACGCCAAAGCCGCCACCGCCGCCGAGCGTAAGGCGTTTTATCTGAATGCCTACAACCTGACCGTAATCGGGGCCGTGGTGGAGCGCTATCCGCTGCAGTCGGTGATGAAAGTGCCGGGCTTCTTCGATAAGAACCTGTATCTGGTGGCCGGCGAAAAGCTCACCCTCAACAACCTCGAAGCCACCAGGCTGCGCCAGCCCTACAACGACCCGCGCATTCACTTCGCCCTGGTGTGCGCCGCCGTCGGTTGTCCCCGCCTCAGCCGCGAAGCCTACGCACCCGCCACGCTCGACGCCCAGCTGACCGCCCAGGCCCGGCGCGTGCTGACGAATCCGGAGTTTATCCGCGTCGATGCCGGAGCCAAAAAGGTGCTGGTATCGGAGATTTTCAAGTGGTACGCCGATGATTTCAAGGCCGGCGGCAAAGCTACGGTGGCCTACATCAACCAGTTTCGCGGCGCCCAGCCCATTCCCGCCGGCTTTACCACCGACTACTACGCCTACGACTGGACGCTGAACGACCAGGCCCGGTAGGGACTCAACCAAGCCCGGCAGGGTGCGTAAGAGAAGCCAAACTTCACTACAATCTTCCCGCCATGGCTACCGATAACGACAACAACCCCGCCCCGGAAAACATCATCCCCAAAAACGAGCAGTTCGAGAAGGAGAAGGCGTTTAAAAAGGGCGAAAGCAACGGCAAGGAGATGGACGATGCCTCGGCCCACCGCAACGTGGGGGCCAACGGCTACACCCAGCGCTCCGACCAGAAAGACCAGCTCGAAAACCTGCACATCGGCGGCAGCGAAACCACTCCCCAGGGCGGCAACAACCATTCCACCGATGGCGAGCAGGCTCAGGGTCCCGGCTTTACCAAGGAAGGGAGCTACGAGATGGGCAACGGCATCCGCAGCCAGGAGCAGGAGTTCGGCGAAGAAGCCCCCAGCGGCCCGGCGGAGGGTGCGCACGACTAACCAACATTGGATTCATCTGACCGAAAGCTCCCCGCCTGACCGCGGGGAGCTTTTTGTTGGGGCAGCCTGTGTCAATCCGGGTCAGGGTGCCGGACATTGATAGCGCACAGCGCGGCCTACCAAACTGCTACTGCCGTTTTTCAGAGAGATTATCTTGCGTTCAACAGCCTGCTGGCCACTACGTGGGTGAAAGACCGGCGGCCCTGGCGGCGGGCCCAACCAAGCGGCAAGCTCTAAACTTAGCGCCCGGGCTACGCAGGAGTTACCGTCGGGTTACGGTAAAATTATGTTTGTACGGTACTAATTCTATATCTTTAGAAACCATTAGTCAGTCGTCTGGGCAAACGTCGTACTGATGGTCCCGTTGTTCTGCTCTTTCTGCCCGCAAAACCACTCTTTCAAACTACTCAAGTGCAACTCTATGAGCTTAGAAAATTACCCTTCCGAACCGGAAAACGACAACAATGAATTGTTAGAGGACGAAGAACAGGATCTGTCCTCCGGCAACCGCAAACTCGGTATCATCGTGGGAGTGGTGGTGCTGCTGGCGGGGCTGGGCTACGCCTTCGTACCGGGCAAAACCGGCGTTTCGCCCATTGCCAGCGTGATGCCTTCCGTGATGCTCGGCGATGCCACCGTAACCGGGAGCCGGCCGGCGGAAGAAGCAACTGCAAAAACGGAAGCGGAGGTGGAAGAAGAAGCGGCCAGGTCGGAGACTACGGCGGCCGTCGCCGCGCGGCCCGTCGCCCGGCCGGTAACCACAACGACTGCTCCGGTGGCCAGCGCCAACGCGGCCGTTGCGGCCCCGGTTGCTCCGGTGGTGGAAGAAGCCCCGGCCCCGGTGGCGGCAGCCGCGCCGGCCGAACCGACCAACGTCACGTTATCCGGCCGGATTCTGAATGAAGATGGCCGGCCCATGGCGGGGGCTACCGTAATGCTGAAAGGCTCGCGGAAAGTAACCAGCACCGATGCCAATGGCAATTACAACCTGGAAGTACCCGCCGGCGAAAACACGCTGACCTACGGCTACGGCGGCTACAAGGACCAGGAAATGCGGGCCCGGGGCGCGCAGCCCGTCAACGTCACGCTGCTGCCCGAGGAAGGAACATCCAGGCGTCGTCGCAAGTAATTTACCCTACTACCTGACGCCAGCAAAAAGCCCCTTCCGTGCAAACGGAAGGGGCTTTTTGCTGGCCAGGCGGTGCTCCTTACGCTACCGGTCGCTTATTGGCAAACCGGTTGCCGAACAGGAAGTAGACCGGCACCCCCAGCGCTACCAGGCCCAGGCCGCGGCGGGAGAATTCGGCGGTATCGGGGGCGATGAGCAGGATGATGCAGAAGGCCGAGGCCAGCAGCACATACAGCAGCGGCACCACCGGGTAGCCCCAGGCGCGGTAGGGCCGGGGAGCCTCGGGACGGGTGCGGCGCAGCACGAAAATGCCGATGATGGTGATGACGTAAAACAGAATCACCGAGAACATTACGTAGTTCAGCAGCTGTCCGTACGAGCCGCTCAGACAGAGCAGGCAGGCCCACAGGCACTGCACCCACAGCGCCCGGCCGGGGACGCCGGCGCGGTTCAGCTGAGCCAGGCCGGGGAAAAACAGGCCGTCTTTAGCCATGGCGAAATAAGCGCGGGCCCCGCTGAGGATGATGCCATTGTTGGCCCCGAAGGTGCTCAGCATAATCAGTACGGCCAGCACGTAGGCTCCGGCGGGTCCCAGCACCGACTCGGCTACGGCGGTGGCTACCCGGTCGTCCTGGGCGTACATAATGCCGCGGCCCGCTACCGTAGTGGCTTCGGGCGAGCCGGCCAGGGGCAGTACCAGCAGATACACCACGTTGAGCAGGATATACAGCGCCGTCACAATGGCCGTGCCGAGGGCCATGCTGCGTACCAGGGTGCGTTCGGGGTTCTGAATTTCCTCCCCCGCGAAGCCGATGTTGTTCCACGAATCGGAGGAGAACAGCGAGCCGGTCATGGCCATGCCGATGGCAATAATCAGGGCCGAGCCGCTGAGGGGTACCGTGGCGGCGGCCACGCCGGGCGCGGCGTGGCGGGTGGCCGTCCAGAGGTCGTGGAAGTTAGCCTGAATGGCTTCGGCGTTAACCCCGAAAGCCACCCCCAGGATAATCAGCAGCGCCAGCGCGATAAGCTTGGTGCTGCCCAGCACGTTCTGAATGAGCTTGCCGGCCTGCACGCCCCGCGCGTTGATGGCCGTGATGACCACGATGAGAATGATGGCCAGCAGCTGCACACTACTGAAGTCGAACGGGCCGAGGCTGAACAGCAGATTCTTTACGCTGAACCAGGGGATCAGCACCCCCGTGAATTTGGCGAAGGCCACGGCCACGGCGGCAATAACGCCGGTCTGAATGACCAGAAACAGCGTCCAGCCGTACAGAAAGGCCGTCAGCCGCCCGAAGGCCTCGCGCAGATACACGTATTGCCCGCCCACTTTCGGGAACATCGACGCCAGCTCGCCATAGCTGATGGCTCCGGCCATGGTGATGAAGCCGGTAATAAGCCAGACGACCAGCAGCCAGCCGGCGCTGCCCACCTGCCGCGCAATGTCGGCCGATACGATAAAGATACCGGAGCCGATCATGCTGCCGGTAACCAGCATGATGGCGTCGAAAAGGGTAATGGCGCGCTTGAAGTGGCCTGGTTGTTCGGGCATTGGGCAGGGAAATAGCTTTTAGGGGCCGGAAGATAGGCGGTTGGAAAGGAACCAGCACCTCCGGGCCATAACTAACAACGGTATTTCCCGCAGAGGCCCGCAGAGGGTTGCGCAGAGGTGCGCAGAATTCAGGGGTATAGCCAAAAGCCAATCGTCCCCAAATACTCAAACATCCAAAAACCAGAACGTCATGCTTCATCTGGCGTCCGCGTAGCCGAAGCATCTCGCGGGCTGACGGTGCAACGGCCTGCCGACGAAGCGAGCGAGATGCTTCGACTGCGCGGACGCCAGATGAAGCATGACCGTCTGTTTTTTTTAGGTGTTTTGGTATTTGGAAAAAACTCTAAAAGCAAATCGTCCCCAAAATCCGACTAATCCGCAAAATCCGGAGGAATCCGTGGTTCAGATTAAAACTCGCTGCGGTCGTACCAGCGGCGCATGCGCCAGGCGGTGCCCTTGTTTTTGCGCACCAACACCAGGCGCGCCGAGCCGGCCCCGTTGAAATTCTGGTCGTCGCGCTGCTCAATGCTGAGATTGAAGGAGCGCTCCACGTACACCAGCGTATCGGAAAAGGCGGTGTCGGAGGTGGGCAGGTACTGCGTCCACTGCAGGTTGGCACTGCGGGCGGCGCGGAACAGCTTGTAGGTGGTGCTGATTTCCACGTCGCGGTTCCAGGTACGGTCGAGGTTGTTGGCGAAGTCGCGGAACGTGAAGGTGAAGCGCGGCTCCAGCAGCTGGCCGTAGAGGGTGGAGTCGCGCAGCTGGTAGCTGGAGCGGAACCGGTCGAAGAAGCCGCGCACCGTGATGGGATTACCAAGCAGCTTATTGGGGTCGGTAACGACGTCGTCGAGGGCCGGGGCGAAGGGATTGCAGGCCGTCGCTGCCAGCACCAGCATGGTCGCCGGCAGCCCCCGGCGCAGCCCGGCCGACGGCAGAAACGAAAGCGACGGCAGTAACGGCAGTTTCATAGGAAAAATAAGTGGTCAGTGGTTTTTTCGTGCTGCTGTTCACTTTCCCTGGCAACCGGCAACCGGCAACCGGCAACTGGCAACCGGCAACCGGCAACCGGCAACTGGCAACTGGCAACCGGCAACCGGCAACTGGCAACTGGCAACTGGCAACTGGCAACCGGCAACTGGCAACCGGCAACCGGCAACCGGCAACGGAAATCAATGGCTGATAAAGTATTTTTTCAGATCGGTCCAGCTGGCGCGGGCCGTCGTGGTGCGCTGGTCGCGCCAGCCGGCAATCTTCCATTCGTTGTTGCGCCGCCGGACCACCAGCCGGATGCTGCCTTCGAGCAGCGTCGGACGAAAGGCGGTGTCCTGCTGCACGATGCGCAGCTGGTACAGCGCCGATACTTCGGCCGAGTCAGTGGTGAAAAACTGGTCGCGCCGGCTCGTAAAGGTCAGTCGGTTGGCCGGCGTGGCGGGCGACCGGCGGCGCAGGCTGTTGAAGTAGTCGCGTTCCTCACTCACGCTCCAGTTGGCAAACAGGACGGCGGTGGTGCCCGCCGCCGTGGGGTCGGGCACAAAACGATAGGCCGGGCCGCTGAAGCACCGCTCGTAGTTGGCCGGGTTCAGGCGCTCAACGGCCGTGGTGAAGTTGGTGAGCAGGATATCAATCTGGGTGGGCTGCAGCCATTCGCTGACGGCATCGGCCGGTTCCGGGTCGCGGATCTGGAAGCAGGCGCAACATAGCCCCGTCAGCAGCAGAAAAAGCAGAAGGCAAGCCGGGCGACGCATAAAGGCATGATAAGTACCCAATATACGGGATCCAAGCCTACGAATGGAATTGTTCGATAATCCACGCCCTGCTGCGCCGGGCCGGCGGAGGAGTGGGGGAGTTGCGGGTCCGGGCATTTCCCGCTCCCGCAAAGTAACTTTCCGCGGTCCGGCCTCGAATAGCTATTTTTGCCGCCCGCATCTCCCGGCCCCGCTGCATGTCGCAAAAGCTTTTGGTGTTTCTAAGTGGCTTGCTGATGGTCTCGGCCCTGGCGTCCTACGTGTACTACCGCCGCAGCGTGGCCCGCGTCCCCGTTGATATGTGGGCGCTGGTGCCCGACGATGCCGTGTTCGTGATGGCCACCCGCGACCATCCCACGCTGATGCGCCACCTGAAGGAAACCCAGCTCTGGGACAATCTGACCGCCGTGCGCTACTTCCAGCAGGTGGAGGAAAACGTGGCCCTGGTCGACAGCGTAGCGGGTTCGCGCAACGTGCTGCTACAGTTTCTGGGCCGCAAAAAAGTGCTGACCTCGGTGCACGTCACGGGCCCGGCGGCCTTCGACGTGCTGTTTCAGGTGCCTATCGGGAGCGTGCGCGAGTACCGGCAGGTACGGACCCTGGTCGATGGCCTGGGCCGGGACGGCCGCTACCGCGTCAGCCGCCGCGACTACCACGGCGAGCAGCTCATCGACGTGCGCGAACGGGGCACGGGCCACGGCCTGACGTACTTCAACTACCGCAACCACCTGATCATGAGTGCCAGCCCGGCCCTGGTGGAAGCCGTAATCCAGCGGCTCGACCATCCCGGACTGCCCTCCGTGGCCGCCGATTTTCAGAACACGGACTTCTTCCAGCTCCGGGACGTCGATGCCACGCTGCTGATCAACTACCGGCGGATGCCGCAGTTTCTGCGCTTGTTTTTTCGCGCCGAAGTCGGGCCCGGGCTGGCCCTGGTCACGAGCCTGGCCCGCAACGGGCAGTTTGAAATGAAGCTGGCCGGCAATAAGGTGTTGTTCAATGGCTTTGCCAATCCCGAAACGGCGCGGGGTACGCTGCACCAGCAGCTGCGGGGCCAGGCGGCCCAGCGCCTGCGCATGGCCGGGGTGCTGTCGGTCCGGACGGCTTTGCTGGTGCATCTGGGGCTGGATAAAACGACGGGGTTGCGCGGGGCCCGCCGGCCCGCTCCGGCGGCTGATTCGCTGGCGGCCGGTACGGCCCCGCTCGTCGATAGCCTCGCGGCCGGACTGGGGCAGGAAGCGGCCCTGTGCTACCTGGCTTCCCCGTCGGCCCGTATCCGCCCGGCGAAGCTGGCTCTGGCGTATTGTCCGGCTGCCGGGCAGGCCGCCACCTGGCTGGGGCAGCTGCGGCGGCAGACGGGAGCCAGCCCGGGCTTCGAGCGGGTAGGTCCTTACCAGATCTACCAGACCGGGGTGCCCGAGCTGCCGGCGCGGTTGCTGGGGTCGCTGTTCAACGGTTTCGCCGCGCCGGTCGTGACGCAGGTGGGGGGCTACCTTGTGTTCGGGGAAGATGCCACGGGGCTGCGCCAGTGGCTGGAAGATGTAGTAGCCGGCGAAGTGTGGAGCCGGTCTCCCACCCAGGTCGCCTTCCTGCAGGAAACCCAGCCCCTGGCCCGGATGAGCGTATTTCTGGATACCCGCAACAGCTGGAACGTGATGCTGCGGGCCCTGGTGGAAGAGCGCCGGGCCGGGTTGCTGCGCAACGAAACCCTGTTCAAGCGCTTCCCGCAGGTGGCGCTGCAATTCGTGCCCGCCGCCAATGAAACGGACGCCGGGGCGCAGTACTACACCCAGCTGGTGCTGCGGCATCCCGCGCTGGGTCCCGCCGTGGCCCGGCCCCAGACGGCCAATGGCACCGGCAGTACGCTGGCCTTCAAAACGCCGCTGACCAGCTCCCCCGCGCTGATAACCGTGGCCGGGGCCACCCGGCCGGGTACGCTGGTACAGGACGGCCGCAGCGTGCTGCACTACGTAACGCCCGACAACGTGGTCAGCTGGTCCGATTCGCTGCCCGGGCCGATAGTAGAGCCGGTACGGCAATTCGCCGCCACCGGCGGCTACCTGTTCGCCACGGCCGACCGCCTGCACCTGCTCGATGAGCGCGGCCGCGAAGCCCCTAACTTCCCCCTCAACCTGCCCGATACGGTGCAGGTAAGCTCCCTCACGGTGTCGCCGGGGGCCGGGGCTACGGCCGCCCGGCTGCTGGTGGCGGGGGGGGGCGGCAACCTGTTTCTGTACGATACCAACGGTACGGCCTACCCGGGCTGGCAGCCGAAGCGCCTGGAGTTCGGGTTGGCCGCCCCGCCGCACTACCTCGTGGTAGGTGGACGCGACGTAATTGTGGTGCCCCTGGAAAACGGCTACGTCTACGCCTTCGACCAGCAGGGGAGCGTATACCCGGGATTCCCCATCAGCGTGGGGGCCCGGCTCAATACGGGGACTTTCGTGGAAAAGGTATCCACGCTGAGCCGCACCCGCCTCACGGTCGTCACCCAGCACGGGGAGCGGGTCACGTTCAACCTGAGCGGCGACATCGTGAGCCGGAGCCGCGTGGCCACCTGGAGCCGCAGCTCGGTATTCCGCCTCATCCCGGACCAGAACCAGCGCAGCTACGTGGTGACCCGCGAGGAAGGCGGCCGGCTAAGCTTGTTCGAGCCCACGGGCCGGCAGCTGCTCACCCGGAGCTTCGTGACTTCGGGAATGAAGCCCGCGCAGTTTTTTGATTTCGGCCCCGGCCGCCGGGTGTTTGTCCTCACCGAGCCCGGGCCCCGCAAAGCCTATCTCTACGACAACCAGGGCCGCCTCGTCGGGGGCCAGTCCTTCGACAGCAGCACGCCGCGGGTAGGGCTGGTCTACGATGCGGCCGCCGCCACCTATCAGCTCTACCGGGTAGTCGGCACCGAGCTGCGGCACACGGCGCTGAAATTCAATTAACAATGAGCAATTATCAATGAGCAATGAGCAATTGCGGCTGCCGGTCCGGCGGCTTCCAGCCGTCGGGCCGGTCGTCGTTGGCCCGGGACGTGCAACATCCGCTCCCGGCGGCCAGTCCAGAGCAGCGGTCGTTGGCTACATTGTTCGCAAAACTGCCGCACAACGAAAATCAGGAACGACAACATTACTGATTGATCATGCTCATTGATAATTGCTCATTGATCATTGAATCTCACCGACTGCTCAGCCAGCCTTTACGGTAGAAGTAGTACATCTGGCCCGTTACGATAAGCGCGAGGATGCCCAGCAGAATAGGGTAGCCCCAGGGCTGATACAGCTCCGGCATGTTGAGGTAATTGATGCTGCCGTCGGGGGCTTCCCGCTGGAAGTTCATCCCGTAGAGGCCCACCACAAAGCTCAGTGGAATGAAGATGCTGCTGATGATGGTCAGCACTTTCATTACCTCATTCATGCGGTTGCTCTGGTCGGAGAGGTAGAGGTCCATCAGGCTGCTGATGGATTCGCGGTAGCTTTCAGCCAGGTCCATAGCCTGAATGGCGTGGTCGTAGCAGTCCTTGAAGTAGATCTTCATCTCCTCCGGAATCACCTCTTCGGGCATCCGCAGGATTTCGGCAATCTTCTCCCGCTCGGGGTACACCAGGCGGCGGAAGCGGACGATGTCCTTCTTGACGTGCAGGATGCGGTTGAGGATCCGCCGGTCGGAGCCGTTCTTAAAGATGCGCTCCTCCAGACTTTCGATGTAGTCGCCAATGGCGGCCATGGTGGGGTAGTAGTGGTCGAGCACGACGTCGGTGAGGGCGTAGGCCAGGTACAGGGCCGGTTTGCGCTTGATCTGGCTGAAGCCCGAGCGGAGCCGGAGGCGGACCGTTTCGAGGCAGTCGTCGTAGTCGTCCTGAAAGCTGATAACGTAGTTGGGCCCCGTGAAGAGAGACAGCTGGTCGTCGTCGATTTCGAGCAGGGACGTGAAGTCCGTCATGCGCGAGACCATAAACAGGCGGTTGTCGTCGAAGAGCTCCACTTTGGCCCGCTGATAGTCGCCGAGGACGTCTTCCATCTGCAGCGGATGGAGGTCAAAATCCCGCATCAGGCGCTCCATCAGGGGCAGGTTGTTGTAGCCGCGCACGTCAATCCAGTGGCGCAGCTCGGGGTGGGCCTGGAAATAAGCCCGCAGCGCGTCGTAATCGGGGTATTCCTTTTCTTCGAAGAAGGTTTCGCTGTACGAAATCAGAAACAGGCGCGGCACCAGGGAGCCTTCCCGCACGGTGAGCGTGCCGGGGCGCTGGCCCACGGTTTGCTCCCGGGCCTGGCGGGTAGCGGCCCGGTCGGATATTCCACCCAAGGCCGGGTCGGCCCCGGCGGCAGGAGCAACGGGCTCAGGTTCCGGGGGCAGCGGGGAAGCTGCCAGGGGCATGTGGTCGGTAGGCATGGGCTGGGAGAGGTCGGGCGCGGAATGTGGGAACGTGTACGTAGGGCAGGGCCCCAAGCGTTGTTGCCGGCTAAAGCAGTGTAAAACTAACCGGCTGGCGTTAGCCCGGGCGGCGTGGCGGGAGATTTACGCGTACTTTCGCCCTTCGTGCCCTGCCTGTCGCTATTCCGTTGAGTGTGTCTTCTGCTTCGTTCTGCCTGCTGCCCCTCACGGATACCCGGTACGCGGTGCGCGTGCAGGCCGGCCCGTGGCACGAGGCGGCGGTGCTGCCGCTGGCGTTTGAGTCGTTTCTGTACCTGCGCCCCGGGCAGCTGAACCGGCAGCCCCACGATGGGGAGCGGCTGTCGTTTTACCTCGAAGACCACGCCGCGGGGCTGACGGTGGCCCAGTTCCACGTGAGCCGCGCCGCTGACACGGCGCACAGTCCGTGGCAGGCGCCGTTCGGCTCGGTGCAGCTGGCGGCGGGGATGAGGGCTGACGTGCTCCTGGAGTTTCTGCGCCTGACCGAAGCACAGCTGCTGGCCCGCGGCCTGCGCCACATCCACATCCGCAGCTACCCTTTCGCCTACGACCCCGCCGGCAGCGCCCTGCTGACGGACGCCCTGCGCCAATCAGGCTACCAGGTAACGCGGGCCGAGCTGAACAACCACCTGCCCTTGGCGGCGGATTTTGCCGCCCGCCTGCATCCCTCGGAGCGGCGGCGGCTGCACAAGTGTCGCCGCCATGGTCTGCACTTCGAGCAGGAACCCCCGTATCTGCTGCCGCTGGCCTACGAGTTTCTGGCCCGCTGCCGCCAGGAAAAAGGTCAGCAGCTGTCCCTGGAGCTGGCGCGGCTTCAGGAGCTGTTCCGGCAGTTTCCCCGCGAGTACTTCCTGTTTTCGGTGCGCGATGCCGCCGGGGAGTGGGCCGCGCTGACGGTTGCCATCCAGGTTAATAGTGAAGTGCTCTACAACTTTTATCCCGCCAGCCCCCTGGCCTACAACGCCTTCAGTCCGGTGGTGATGCTGAATGAGGGACTGCACGCTTTCGGCCGGGCCAGCGGGTTGCGCCTGCTCGATCTGGGTACCTCCACCTTACCTACGGGCCTGAATCAGTCCCTGCTGCAGTTCAAGCGCCACCTCGGCGGCGTGCCCAGCCTCAAGCTCACGTTCGACAAGTAGCGCTGCCAGGCCATAACCAGAGTACCGCTGCGCTCGGGTTACCAGACTGCCGACTGGTGGTACTTTGCGCTATACTCCTCCCGAAGTGGCTCCCGAAGTAGTTCACGAAGTGGTTCACGAAGTAGGGGCGGGGCTTGCCCCCGCCCGTCGTTGAACGAAAGCAGGCGTTACCGGGCAACGACGGGCGGGGGCAAGCCCCGCACCCGACGGCGTGATGCGTAGAACTCAGTACCCCTGAGGTCCTGGCCGAACATCCGCTACTTTTGACCCGATGCTGCCCGTCCCCGCCGAAACTATTGTCCGCCCCGAAACCCGCGCCGCCGTGCTCGGGCGCTTTCTGCGCGGGTCAGCCGGTTCGGGCGTCGCCATCGGGGCCCGCACGGCCGGGGCGTTGCTGCTCAACAAGCTGCTGGCGGTGTACGGCGGGCCTGGCGGCCTCACCCTGCTGGCCCACTTTCAGAACCTGATGGCCTTGTTTACCACGCTGCCGAACGAAGGCGTCCACGTGGGGCTCATCAAATACCTCGCTCCGCTGCGGGCCGGCTCGGGCCGCTACCGGGCGTGGCTGGGCGCGGGCGTGGTCCTCAACGCGGTGGCGCTGCTGCTGGGCGCGGCGGTTTTGCTCGGGGGGCGGCAGCAGCTGGTCGGCATGTTTCGCCCCACGGCCGGCTGGGTGGCCCTGTTTGTGCTGGGCCTTGCCTTGCTGACGGCCCACACCTTGCTGGTGTCGGTGCTGCTGGCGGCCGGGCGGCTGCGGGCTTATGTGGGGCTGACGGTGGCGCTGAGCGCCCTGGGCGTGGGCGCGGTAGCGGCGGTGCTGGCGGGGGGCTGGCCGGTGGAGCAGGCCCTGCTGACCTACCTGCTGGCCCAGTGCGTCACGCTGATTCCCTCGATTGTCATTTGCCGGCGGCATGGTCTGCTGCCGGCGTTGCGGGGGCCGGTCAGCCGGCCGGCCCTGCTTGGCCTCGGACGGTTTCTGCTCATGGCCGTGAGCGTGCTGCTGTTCAGCAAGGCCGTGGACTTCGTGGTGCGCGACCTGCTGATTGAGCGCTTCACCCTCGCCCAGACCGACAACTGGCAGGCCGTAGCCAAGCTGTCGGACAACTACACCATGGTGTTTTCGGCGTTGATGGGCAGCGTGTACTACCCGCGGCTGGCGCAGCTGGCCGGGCAGCCCGCCGCCCTGCGCCGCTACGTGCGGACGGTGCTGCTGGCGCTGGCCCCGGTGCTGGCGCTGGGCCTGGGCGCGCTATACCTGCTGCGCGACGGGCTGCTGACCCTGCTGTTCGACGAGCATTTCGCCGCCGCCCGGGGCTTGCTGGCCCCGCAGTTTATTGGCGACTGGGCCAAGTTCCTCACCTGGACGCTGCTGTTTCTGCTGATGGCCCAAGCCAAAGTGGGCCGCTACGTAGCCGTGCAGGCCGGCTCGGCGGTGCTTTACGCGGGGCTGCTGGCCGTGCTGCTGCCCCGGTACGGACTATTGGGGGCGCCGCTGGCCCACGCGGTCCGCTTCGGCGTGCTGCTGCTCGGCTGCGGGGTGTACTTCCGGGACTATCTGCGCCGCTAATCGGATGAAGCCCACTACCACCAACCCTGTTTGGCCCCTGGTAACCATTGTGGCGCTGTGCCACAACCACGCCCCGTTCGTGCGCGAGGCGCTGGATTCTATCCTGGCCCAGACCTACCCCAACCTCGACGTATGGCTGGTCGATGATGCCAGCACCGACGACAGCGGGGCTATTCTGCGGGAGTATGCGGCCGCCAATCCGGCCTGGCAAACCATCTTCCTGCCCGCCAACGTCGGCAACTGTACGGCCTTCAACCAGGCCTTCCGGCGGGCGGGCGGCGAGTTTTTCATCGACTTCGCCACCGACGACGTACTGCTGCCTTCCCGCGTGGCCGAGCAGGTGGCCGTATTCCAGCGCCTCGATGCGACCTACGGCGTCGTCTACTCCGATGCCGAGCTGATTGATGAGGCTTCCCGGCCCGTGCGTCACCACTACCGCCGCGACGGGCAGGGGCAGCTGCACCCGCGCCCTGCATCGGGGCCGGTGTTTGCCGAGGTGCTGCGCCGCTACTTTATCAGCACGCCCACCATGATGATGCGCCGCACCGCGCTGGAGCACCTGGGCGGCTACGACGAAACCCTGGCCTACGAGGACTTCGACTTCTGGGTGCGCGCCGCCCGCGACTTTCAGTTTCACTTCCTCGACGCCGTAACCACCCAAAAGCGCCTGCACCCGGCTTCCATGTCGCGCCGTGGCTACCGGCCCAACGACCCGTTTCTGGCCTCGACCATCCGGGTGTGCCGCAAGGCGCTGGTGCTCTGCCGGACTCCCGACGAGCGGGCGGCTCTGGCTGAACGGGTCCGCTGGGAATTGCGGCAGGCCGTGCGCTGGGGGAATTTCCGGGAAGCCGCGGACCTACACGCTCTGCTGCGCGAAATCCACGCCGTGCGGCCCCTGGACTGGGTGCTGGGAAAGTATGCCCGGCTGCGGAAGTAGCTCCCCGCTCCGGCCTGGACAGGCGGTAGAGTGCTTTGCCCGTTTGGGCATTCGATTGTGCGGCTCGACACCGGTCGTGCTTATCCTCGGGGCGAAGAGGAAGACCAAAACGGCGTAGGGGCGGGGCTTGCCCCCGCCCGCTGTTCGCTTCGGCCGCGAGGATAACCCAAACGCCTTTTACTGCACCCGGTACAGCTCCACCTTGCCATCCTGCGCTACCAGCTGCCGGGTGGGAAAACGGGCCAGCACCTCGGCCGCCGAGTAGCGAATCAGCTTGCGCGTCAGCTCGTCGTTGGTGAGAGTGCTGCGGTTGAGCAGCAGCCACGCCCGTTCGCCGGGAGCCAGCCGCCCCGAGTCGGCGGCGGCATAGCGGCGGAACCGCAGGCCGGCGGGGACCCGAAAGCCGTAGGAGAAGTCGTAGTTGCCAATCAGGAAATCATCGACGAAGACCACCCCGCGGGCCGGCGCGGACAGGTGCTGCTGCAGCACCCGCTGCTGGGCAAAGTGAGCCGAGACGCTGGGTTTCTGCATGAAGTACAGGGGCCGCACGGCCAGCCCGGCCGCCAGGGCCAGCACGGCCAGCGCCGCAAAAGGGGTAGTGCCCGGCCGGCGCCAGGCCGGGCTCGTGGCCGGTGGGCCCAGCAGCGTCAGCGCCGCCAGCCCGGTGGCCCCCGCGAAATACAGGGCCAGTCCGCCGTAGATAACCGATACGCTATTGTGGAGCCAGCCCGCGCCCAGCAGCAGGCCCAGCGTCAGCCAGCCGCCGCCCCGGCCGCTTCGCACGAAGTTGCGCAGCCCGAAGCCCGCCGCCAGGCACAGCGGCGGCAGCAGGGGCGTAGTCATGCGCGGAAGCAGCGTAATGGGGTTGTACTGGGTGAGCGACGTGCTGCCCAGCCAGTAGAAAGCCAGGGTGGTAAACGCGAGGCCCAGCCAGAATCCCGCGTCGGAATGCTGGTTCTGCCGCCGGCCAAACGCGGCCGCCAGGGCCAGCAGCAGCGCCGCGCCCAGGCCGATGCCCACCAGAAAGCTCAGCGGCTGATACGTGATGCGCGCCAGCAGGGCGGTCCGGTTGCCGAGCAGGAAGTTGCCTTCCTTCAGAAATTCGTTGGTGTGCTCGATGAGGTGAATCCGGTACAGCGCATCGTGGGTGAAAACCTGGTAGAAGGCCAGGTAGCCCGCCAGAATAACCGTCCCGCTGAGCGAGGCCGCGACCCAGAATTTCCCGGGCCGCCGCCGGAAAATATCCAGCCCCAGCACCCCCAGGTAGAAGGGCAGGTAGTACACGATAGTCTCCTTGCTCAGCAGCGCGGCAAAGTTGAGCGCGGCAAACCCCACGCCCCAGCCGATCTGATTCCGCGTGGCCTGCCGCCCCTGGAGCAGCGCTAAGGCGCAGCATAGGCACCAGAACATCAGAATGTTATCGGGATACAGATAATTGGTCAGATTAAGGGTGAAGTAGTGCAGGCCCAGCAGCAGCAGCGCCCCGGCCGCCACCACCGGTTCGCGCCGCCGGTACTGCAGCCAGATGAGCACCGAGCAGCCCAACGTGCAGAGCAGAGGCCACAGGGTAGTGGTAATGATGCTGATGCCGAAGACCCGGTAGAGCAGGGCCACCGGCCCGAAGATGAGCCACCGCTCCTTCAGCGGGTCGTGGAGCAGGCCCTGCGGATCGGGGGTGACGTGGAAAGTGCCGCTGGCCAGCTGATGGGCGTAGCGGGCGTAGAAGTAGTCGTCGAGGTCGTACAGGCCCTCGTGGGTAAGCAGGAAGTAAGCTGCCGTGAACAGCACTACAAACAGCAGCGTGAGGTCGGGCAGGCGGGAGGAGAGAGGCTTCACGCCGCAAAGCAACCGATTTGCGCTCAATTCCCGCGGTTAGGGCCGGCGATGATCGGCTGTTAGGGCGAGCAGCGCGAAGCAATCCGTCCTGAGCAACGAAGAAAGCGCTGTCAACTGAAAAGCCCCGACCTGCGCTCTTGTCCTTCTCCAAAACTTTTGTAGTGCCGCGCTGAAGCTTTTACGCCGTGTTCCGCCGTGTTTTTACGGAATGGCACTGCGAGACACTGCGCTTTAACCCAGCGGGACCCTGCGTGAAGTGAATCCGGGCAAGCCCGCTCAGGATTTGGGTAAGGATAAGACCTGCGCTAGCCGCAGGGTTTTCTGCTTCTACAAAGTGCGGTACATTTGAGACGACGGATTGCCCCGGCTTACGCCTCGCGAGGAAAATTCCCCGATCATCTCCTGCCCTGATTCCCAATCCCCACTTGTTCTGGCCGAAGTTTCTGCGCGTCGTACTGTTGCCGGCCGGGCTGCTGCTGCTGGCCGGCTTCGGGCTGGGCTGCTACTACGAAACCAACGACGACGTCGTCATCACCCTGCTGCTGCGGGGCGTGACGGCGGCGGCCCCGGTGACGGACCTGCACCTCTACTTTCATGGCCTGGCCGCCCTGCTGGCCACTCTGTACACTCATTTTCCGGCGCTGCCCTGGTACGGGCTGCTGCTGTACGGCCTGCTCTATGCCGCTGCCGTCCTCAGCTTTGCCGTGCTCGACCGACTCCTGCGCGAGCGGCTGACCGGCGGGGTGCTGGTTGGGGCGCTGGTGCTGTTTTATGGCGTAGCCTGGCTGGAACACGGGCTGTGGTTCAACTACGTGCGCGTGCCGATTCTGCTGGCGGGCGGTGGCCTGCTGTTCGCGGCCCAGCGGGCGGAGCGGCAGTGGGCGCTGCTCGTCGGCCTGCTGGCGCTCGTTCTCGCCTGGCTGATCCGCCCCAGCGCGGCCCTGTTGGGTTTACTGGCGGCGGCGCCCGGGGCCTTATGGCTGGCGAAACGGCGCGGCGTGGTGCTGCTGCTGGCCGTCGGGCTCTTTCTCGGCGGAGCCCAGCTGCTGCTCACCCTGACCCGCTCCCCGGCCGCCGCCACGTACCGCCGCCTCGACGTGCTGAAGTCCAACCTGAACGACTTTTACCTGTCCCGCCCCCGCCCCCAGACCGCCCCCGACCGCCTGGGGCTGCAGGCCGTAGCGCACTGGGCCCTGGGCGACTCCGCGCTGGTAAATGCGGCGCTGTTTCAGCGGGCGACCCGCTTCGAGGCAGGAGTATTCGCGCGGGAGCAGGCGCCGGCCAAGCTCACCGCCCTGCTCAGCCAGCTGGCCCGGGACTATTTTCCGCTGCTGCTGCTCCAGCTGGCTTGCTGCCTGACCATATTCCGCAACCCGCACCGCTACGCGGGCCGTCGTACTTTCGGGCTGGTGCAGGCCGGGTTTCTGCTGCTGATTTTCGGGTTGGGCCTCGGGCTGAAGTTGCCGCCCCGGATTGGTCTGCCGCTGGTGGGCTTGTGGGTGCTGACCAATCTGACCTACGTGCTGCGGGGCGTGCGCCAGCCCCTGCGGCTGACGCCTTTCAGCGTGGCGGCCGTGTTGCTCGTTGGCGGGCTCTACGGCTACAAAACCGGGCACCGGGTGCTGGTGCTGCGCCGGGAGCAGGCGCAGAACACGGCCTGGCTGCGGGAGCTGCGGCAAGTAGCCACGCAGCCGCTGTGGGTAGCGGCCGGGCTGGAAAGCACCTTTAAATCGTGGTCGCCCTTCGCCGAACCGGCTTTCGCGCCCCATTCCGTCCTGAGCCTCACCGGCTGGTACACCCTCGATCCTTCCCAGCCGGGGCTGCGCCAGCGCCTGACCGGCACCCGGGACCTGCCCGTAGCTTTGCGCCGCCTGGCGGGCCGCGCAGATGTTAGCTGGCTGCTGACCCCGGAAGTAGCATCTTGGTTACGTACTTATCTGGCGGTCAGCAGAACCGCTGGTCAGCCGTACCTCGTATTTACTCCCGTGGGCCACTGTCCGGCAGTGCCTGGCGGGCAACCTCAACCGTACCAGGTGCGGGCCGAACGGACGAAATAACGGCAAAAGCCAAAATTTTGTAGGCCTTCGTTCAGGCTCTTTTGACGTATCAGTGTTAAGTGAATGCCTACATTTGACCCCATATTCATTTCGAACTTCCTGCCATGATTGCAACTGTAGCCTCCCGTTCGGAGGTGCTTCAGCATCTCGAACCTTTCCTGAAAGCCAACCTTGATGGTTTTTTGAAGAAAGTTGATGAAAGCTGGCAGCCTTCCGACTATATGCCCGACTCCCGTTCCGAGACGTTCTTCGAGGAGGTACGCGCCATTCGCGAAGCTGCCCAGGGACTGAGCTACGATTTGCTGGCCGTGCTTATCGGCGACACTATCACCGAAGAGGCCCTGCCTAACTACGAAGCCTGGTTCCATCAGCTCGATGATATGAACAAGGACCCGGATAACGGCTGGGCCCAGTGGATCCGGGGCTGGACGGCGGAGGAAAACCGCCACGGCGACCTGCTCAACCGCTACCTCTACCTCTCGGGCCGCGTGAATATGCGCGAGTTTGAGGTCAGCACCCAGTACCTGATTGCCGACGGCTTCGACCTGGGCACGGCCCACGACCCGTACCGGGCTTTCATCTACACCAGCTATCAGGAAGCGGCCACCAATCTCTCGCACCGCCGCGTGGGCACCCTGGCCCGCAAGGCCGGCGATGCTCAGCTGTCCAAGATCTGCGGCATGATTGCCGGCGACGAAGCCCGCCACGCCCGGGTGTACCAGACCTTCGTAGAGAAAATCTTCGAGGTGGACCCATCCGAAATGATGCTGGCCTTCGAGGATATGATGCGCAAGAAAATCGTGATGCCGGCTCACTACATGCGCGAAATGGGCGTGGAGATGGGCAAGACTTTCGGCCACTTCACCGACGCGGCCCAGCGCCTGGGCGTATACACCAGCCAGGACTACACCGACATTCTGGAAAGCCTGATTACCACCTGGAAGCTCGACCAGGTTGCGGACCTGAATGGCGCGGCTGAAAAAGCCCGCGACTATATCATGGCCCTGCCCAACCGCCTGCGCCGCGTCGCCGACCGGATGCCGGTGCCCAAGCTCGAATACAAATTCAAGTGGATTGAGTAACCCCGCTTCAGAAACCACAAAAAAGCCGCGCCCGGATTTCCGGGCGCGGCTTTTTTGTGGCAGATATTCCCGGGTGCTACCCGGTGGCCCTGGGCTCGTTGAGTACCTCCACCTGCCGAAACTCCAGGCTGCTTCCCGCCATCCGGTAGCGGATGGTGCGCCGGCCGCCACTCGGGCAGCCCGGCGCATCGGCGGACTGATAGACGGGGAAACTGCGCTGCAGCGTGTTGCCGCGCACCTCAGACTGGTCCTGGCCCCGGTAGCCGCGGGCCGCAACACCGGTGAGCGGGGGCAACGGCTCCATCGGGTCCCAGTGCTGCCCGCCAAACCAGTCGTCGCGCACGGTGCCGGCCGCGTTGCGGCGGTCGTCGCGGAGGAAGATGAGCAACTCGTCGCCGGGGCCGGTGGTGAGTTTGGCCAGCTGGACTTCCTGCACTTCGCCGGCTATGGTATCCGGGGCCGTGGTTAGCTCTTGGCTATTCTGCCCGGCCCGCACCGCCAGCACCCGCGCCCCGGCCGGCCCGCGGGTGCTGACCACGTACCGATAGGGTCCGCTGGTCAGCTCCCGCCGGAAGCCAGGGGCAACGGCCGCGGGGGCCGGAGCGGAGGCCAGGGGGGGGGGGGCGGCCAGTGGTGGTTTCACGGGTACTGTCGCAGGCCGTCAGGGCGGCCCGGGCCAGCAGGCTGCGCAGGCACAAAGAAAAGCGCCTGGAAGGGCGGGGGAGGCGGAAAGAGCCCCAAGATACGCGCTGCCGGGCTGGCCTGGCAGACGGGTTACTCCACTACTTTCACGCCCTTCCAGAAGGCCACCCGCCCCTTGATTTCCTGGGCGGCATCCTTGGGCTCGGGGTAGTACCAGGCCGCGTCCTTGTTCAGCTCCCCGTTTACGCGCACCGAATAGTAGCTGGCGCGGCCCTTCCAGGGGCAGCTGGTCTGGGCGATGCTGCTCTCAAAGAACTCCTGCTTCAAAGAGTCGGCGGGGAAGTAATGGTTGTTTTCGACTACCACGGTGCTGTTGCTTTCCGCGAGTAAGGTGTCGTTCCAGATGGCTTTCATGGGGTAGGGGTGGGGGAGTAGGTGATTAGGTAAATCGGCTGCGACAACCGGCCCGCGCAATGCTACGGGTTTGCCGAATGCCCAAAACGAACAATGCCGGCCGTGCCGTTGTTCTGACGACCTAATCTCTTTCCTATGGCTGCTGGTTTCCGTTTCCGGGATTTCGTGCCCGAGGACTCGCCCGAAAAAGGGTTTGAGTCGCTGTTTAAGATCTTCATGCAACTGGTTACCATCACGTCCGGCGACGTGGGCGAGGCCCTGTCCTGGCTCAACGAGCTCGACAAGCAGCACAAGCTCACCGATGGCGAGTATGGTATCGGCAACTTCATCGAGGACTTGAAGAAAAAGGGCTACATCGACGAGAACGAGCAGGAGCGGGGCGCCTTCAAGATTACGCCCAAGACCGAGCAGGGCATCCGCAAGAGCGCTTTGGAGGAAATCTTCGGCAAGCTCAAGAAGGGCAACACCGGCAACCACCGCACCCCGCAGGTGGGCCAGGGCGACGAGCTGAGTACCGACCTGCGCGAGTTCCGCTTCGGCGACGCCGTGGACCAGATTTCAATGACCGAATCCATCCGCAACGCCCAGCTCAACCACGGCCTGACCGACGAGTTCATCCTGGCCGAGGGCGACCTGGAAGTGCGCGAAACCGAGCACAAAACCCAGACCAGCACCGTGCTGATGATTGACATCTCGCACTCCATGATCCTCTACGGCGAAGACCGCATCACGCCCGCCAAGAAGGTAGCCATGGCCCTGGCCGAGCTCGTGAAGCAGAAGTACCCCAAGGACTTTCTCGACATCATCGTGTTCGGCAACGACGCCTGGCCCATCACCATCAAGGATCTGCCCTACCTTGAAGTGGGCCCCTACCACACCAACACGGTAGCCGGCCTGGAGCTGGCCCTGGACCTGCTGCGCAAGCGCAAGACGCCCAACAAGCAGATTTTCATGATTACCGACGGCAAGCCCACCTGCCTCAAGGAAGGCAACGGCTACTATAAGAACAGCTTCGGGCTCGACCGCAAAGTGGTGAACAAGACCCTGAACCTGGCCGCCGCCGCCCGCCGCCTCCACGTGCCCATCACCACCTTCATGATTGCCTCCGACCCGTATCTGCAGCAGTTCGTGGAGGAGTTCACCCAGGTAAACCAGGGCAAGGCCTACTACTCCGGCCTCAAGGGTCTGGGGCACCTGGTGTTTGAGGACTACAAAAAGAACCGCCGCAAGACGCTCTAGTTGTATAGTCCCGGCAGGAACTCTGCCAGAAGGACCTCATGCAGCGCTTGTCGAGGAATCTCGCATGTGGTCGTGTGATGACTAATCCACCCTCAGCCCGCGGGATGCTTCGGCTTCGCTCAGCATGACGCTCTTCATTTTTTTGCTCCCTGTTCCCTTTGACTTTCCACTTGACCACCCTTGACTAGCTCTATGGCTTACACCAAGCTTTCGACCACTGAACTGCAAAGCATCACAACTCTCGGCGCCCTGAAAAAGGCGGGCTACCAGCCCCGCTCCGTGAAGCAGGAGCTGCGCGACAACCTCATTGCCAAGCTCCAGGCCAAGGAAGACGTATTTCCCGGCATCTTCGGCTACGAGGAAACCGTGATTCCGGACCTGCAGCGCGCTATTCTGAGCATGCACCACATCAACCTGCTCGGCCTGCGGGGCCAGGCCAAGACCCGTATTGCCCGCCTGCTGGTGGAGCTGCTCGACGAGTACGTGCCGGTGGTGGAAGGCTCCGAGCTCAACGACGACCCCCTGCAGCCGCTGAGCATCTACGCCAAGCACCTCATTGCCGAGAAAGGCGACGCCACGCCGGTAGCGTGGATGCACCGCTCGGACCGCTATACCGAGAAGCTGGCCACACCCGACGTATCGGTGGCCGACCTCATCGGCGATGCCGACCCCATCAAGGCCGCCACGCTGAAATTGCCCTACTCCGACGAGCGGGTGATTCACTTCGGCCTGATTCCCCGCTCGCACCGCGGCATCTTCGTTATCAACGAGCTGCCCGACCTGCAGGCCCGCATTCAGGTGTCGCTGTTCAACATCCTGCAGGAAGGCGACATCCAGATCCGGGGCTTCAAGGTGCGCCTGCCGCTGGATATCCAGTTCGTGTTCACGGCCAACCCCGAGGACTACACCAACCGGGGCTCCATCGTGACCCCGCTCAAGGACCGGATCGACTCCCAGATCATCACCCACTACCCGAAATCCATCGAAATCGGGAAGCGCATCACCCGCCAGGAAGCCCGCATCAAGGAGGCCCAGATCGGGATGGTGACCACCAACGAAATCATCCGCGACCTGGTGGAGCAGGTGGCCGTGGAAGCCCGGGCTTCGGAGTTCGTCGATGCCAAGAGCGGCGTATCAGCCCGCCTGACCATCGCGGCCTACGAAAGCCTGATCAGCGCGGCCGAGCGCCGCGCCCTGATCAACGGCGAAAAGAAAACCTACGTCCGCATTGCCGACTTCCTGGCCGCCGTACCCGCCCTCACCGGCAAGGTGGAGCTGGTGTATGAGGGCGAGCAGGAGGGCGCCGGGCTGGTGGCCGAGAAGCTGATGGGCAAAGCCATTCGCACGCTGTTCCTGACCTACTTCCCCGACCCCGACAAGCAGAAGAAAAAGAAAACCCTGCCCAACCCCTACAAGGAGGTGCAGGACTGGTTCGGGGCCGGCAACACCGTCGACGTGCTCAGCGACGCTTCGGACAAGGACTACCACAAGGCCCTGGAGCAGGTGCCCGGTCTGCGCAACATCGTGACCTTCCTGCACCCAAATGAGGATCAGGAAACCACCTGGTTCCTGATGGAGTTCTGCCTGCACGGCCTGGCCGAGCACAGCCTGATTTCGCGCAACCGCGTGCAGGCAGGCACCCAGTTCAAGGACCTGCTCTCGTCGATGTTCACCATGCCCAGCTTCGGCGGCGATGAGGACGAGGACGACGAGGAAGAAAAGCCCCGCAAGCGCCGGTAGCACGGCAACGTCAGTCAGGCTGAAATACGTCTGTCATCCTGAGCGGCGCGAAGCAAAGCGAAGGACCTTCCTCTTCGCTCTCTGTGAAGCCCTTTAATTGAGCAAAGCCCTTTACCGTAACGTGGTAAAGGGCTTTGAGCGTTTAAAGAGGGTTGTAGCGCGGGAAGAGGCAGGTCCTTCGCGCTGCGGACGCCAGATGAAGAATGACAGACGTACCTAACCATCGACTAAGTTTTTGGAGCATATTTTTTGATTTTTGAAAAATATGCTCCAAAATCTGACACCTGATGCCTCGCAAGTCCATTCCTTCTAACGAGGCTGTTTAGGGTTTCGAAAAAGCTGTCATCTTGAGCGGAGCGAAGGACCTTATTACGTCCGTACCACTTGGAATTAGGCCAAAATGAGCCGTCGTGAGAAGGGCCTTCGCAAGCGTACGCCAGATGAAGGATGACAAACGACGAAAAAACCGAAACCCTAAACAGGTTCAACACCCTGCCGGCGCAGGTGCGCAAGTACTTCGGCCTCGACCAGCAGGAGCTGGCCGACTACCTTGGCACCAGCCGGCCGCTGCTGGCCCACCTCGAAGCCGGCCGCCGCGCCCTTGCCAGCCGGGTGCTGCTGCGCCTGAACTCCCTGGCCGCGCTGCTGCCCGCCGGGGCCCCGGCCCGGCCCGCCGTCCCCGCGCCCGAAGTGCCCCCGCCCGGCGTGCCGGATGCCGACCTGCTCACGGCCCGTCAGGACCTCGAAGCCGAGCTGGATACCTACCAGAACCGCGACTCCAACCTGGGCTACACCGACCGCCAGGTAGCGCGCGGCAAAGCCGAAACCGCCGCCCTGCTCACCGGCGTGGAGGCGGAAATCGGCATGTACACGACCATGCTGGCCACGCCCGGCCTGTCGGCCCGCCTGCTCAAGCAAAATCAAAGCAAGCTGCGCCGGGCCAACGACCGGCGCGAAAACCTCACCGACCAGGGCGGCGCCCGCAGCGGTCCGGCCCGCATCCTGGCGGCCGTCGACGCCGAGCAGGTAGATGCCCAGGTGGTGGTGCTCACCGATGCCCAGACCCAGGTGACCACCCACCGCGCCACACTGCCGGCCTAGGCTTCCCGCGTACGGCACCCATCAACGCCCCGCCTGTTCTTATCCGACGCCTGTTGCATACCCCGAACGGCCGCCCGCGCAAGCAGGGCGGCCGTTCCGGTTTCCGCGCCGGTTCTGGCTCCCGGGCCGCCGCCGGACCCGGCGAGCTTCCCCGGGGGCTGCTACTGGTGCCTGGCCAGACTACGGAAATCCGGAGGAGCGAAACCGGCCTTTCGCCCGGGAATGCGGCCCATTAATCGAATGAGGGATTTAAGCGATGATAATAGCTTCTGCTTTGGGTCAGGTCAGTTTCAAAGGGCTCCGTTGCCATAACTTGCCTCTTGTTTTTATTCAAAAAAAACCTCCTGCACTGCACTTGCTGGTCCGGTGCCCTGCCGACCTGTTGCCAGTTGTAACAAATCCGGCTGGCAAGAGGTATCCGGGACCGGGATACCGCAAAATGGGGTGTTTTATAAGCGTTGGCTTACAGCGTCTTATCCTTACTTTTACATGTTCTCTAACGGGTAAACTGCCGGCCCTTTAAAACAGAGGAATTCCGTGAGAGGACCAACAGGTATTCAGCCGCCAGGTAGCTCTGGGTCCCGGCGCATACCCCGGGATTAATACAAGTTGCGAAATTAAGTAGTCGCTTTGAACTGGCGATAAAATTCTGTAAAGTCGTACTCGTGCGTCACTTCTTCACTTTCTAAAACAGCCGTCTATGAAAGCTTTTTTCTCCGTTCGTTTTGTGTCGCTACTGGTGCTGGTAGCCCTGCTGGTACCCACTCTCCCAACGGCCGAAGCGGCCAGCTGGCCCCTGGGCGGCAAAACCGGTAAACACCGGGTAGGCGAGCATCGCCCTAACTACAAAAAATACAAGGGCAAGCGTACCCATCCCCGGGCCTTCCGCATCCTTCACCTTGGGTAAGCACCCGTCCGGAGCCAACCCCCCGGGTCTTGAGGACAATTCAGCCTAGCCACAAAAAAGCCGCTTGATGTCAAGCGGCTTTTTTTGTAGTCCGGAGCCCGGGCAAACTAGGCTTCCGTCACCACGATTTTCTGAATCTCGTCGTTGGCCTTGATCTGGTCGATAACGTCGACCCCTTCCACGACTTTGCCGAATACGGTGTGCACGCCGTCGAGGTGGGCGGTATTGTCGCGGCTGTGCACCACGAAGAACTGGGAGCCGCCGGTGTTCTTGCCCGCGTGGGCCATGCTCAGCGCGCCGCGCTCGTGGTACTGGTGGCCGCCCTTGGTTTCGCAGTCGATTTTATGGCCGGGGCCGCCGGTGCCGGGCGAGCCTTTCGCCCCGTCGCGGGAGTTGGGGCAGCCGCCCTGAATCACGAAGTTGGGGATGACGCGGTGAAACTTGAGGCCGTCGTAGAAGCCTTTCTGAGCCAGGTCGGTGAAGTTCTGAACAGTTTTGGGCGCGTCCTGGTCGTAGAACTCCACTTTCATAACTCCTTTGCTGGTGTGGATTTCGGCAGTTTTCATGCGAAGAAAGAAAAATTAGATGGATGGGTAGACTGGCTATCCGCAACCCCGGGCCGCGGAGCCGGGAGCAAAGGTAGCCAATTCAGCCGCGGCCCAAACATCCGGCGAACCAGGGAGTTTCGTAGTCGGTAATACAATATCGGAAACTGAATATGCCCATATTGCGCCCGAACTCATCCCAACCAACCCCAATCCCGTTCCGCATTCCATGAAAAAGACCCTGAGAACCGCCTCCTTCGCTGTCTGTGCCGCTACCTTCCTGGCCGTCGGCCTGAGCAGCTGCGGTGAGACCAAAACCGAAACTGCCGACACGGCCGCGGCCGAAGCCGCCATGGTCGCTGACTCGGCCGCCATGCCTACCGACTCGGCCCGCATGGGTAACCCCGAGGGTATAATGGTCGATGGCGTAGCCATGACGCCCGACAAAACCATCATCCAGAACGCCGTGCAGGCCGCCAGCGTCAGCACCCTGGTGAAAGCCATATCGGCGGCCGATCTGGGCGGGACGCTGAGCGGCCCCGGTCCCTTCACGGTATTTGCCCCCACCAACTCGGCCTTTATCTCGCTGCCGAAAGGCGCGCTCGATGGCCTGCTGAAGCCCGAAAGCAAAGAGAAGCTGAAAGGCGTGCTGACCTACCACGTCATTGCCGGCCGCCTGCTGGCCGCCGACCTGAAAGACGGGCAGGAGCTGACCACCGTAAACGGGGAGAAGCTCAAGGTGGCCCTGAAAGACGGCAAGGTGATGATCAACAACGCTACCGTCCAGATTGCCGACGTGGTGTCCAGCAACGGCGTAACCCACGTTATCGACCAGGTTCTGCTGCCCCCGGCTCCAGCCATGTAAGGGTAGCCCCCGGCCTTTTCCACCGGAAAATGGCTGGGCCTACCACCGTCGGACTGATCGGTTCGACCCCACCCAAAAGCCATCCGCGACTGTGCGGGTGGCTTTTGGTTTTACGCTTACAGCGGTTTGGCGAACGGTATGGCTGCCGGTCCGGCGGCTACCAGCCGTCGGGCCGGTCGTCGCTTGCGCCATGCCGCCTGAACAGCGTTAGCTAACGGAAACCGGTCCGACGGCTGAAAAAGCCGCCGGACCGGGACCTACACCGTTCGCCAAACCGCTATAAGCGGGCTTGCCTGGACCGGTCATAGAGGGGAGGCGAGCGTAGAAGCGGTTGGTAGTCAGCTTTCATCCGGGCCTCGGCCTGAGCGCATTGCCTCCTCGGGTTTTGCTGGCCCCACACAGTATAAATTTCTGTATGCAGTATAAGCCGTACCTTACGTGGGTCCCCGTTCGCACTAAAAAAAGGCAGGCTAGGTTGTTCCGCTAAATGATGCTTTCTTTTTTATACTCCTCACGCAGTGGTTCGCGAAAAGCAAGTAGGGTGCGGGGCTGGCCCCCGCACCCTACGGCGCCACGAGGATAGCTACCATGCTGGTAGCGATTGTGTGCCTTAACCCGGACGTACAACCTGGACCATTGAAAACCTGCCTTGAAGGGCAGCAACACTACCCATGAAGGAAAGCGAGAACCAGTATCGGAGGCTCATTGAAGCCAGTCAGGATTTGTTGGTCACGGTGAATCTGGAGGGTATTATTCTGGATACCAACGAGGCCGCGGTCAAAATTACCGGGGTTGACCGGGAGGCTCTGCTTGGGTCCGATTTCTTTGCCTACTTCACGGCCCCGGCCCTGGTCCGGGACATGTACCGGAAAGTAGTGGCTACCGGCGCCGTGACCAATGTACCCTTCACCATGATCCATGCCAATGGCACGCTGACCGAGGTGTTGTTCGATGGCACGGTGAACAGGGACAACCACGGCAAAGTATTGGGGGCGGTAATTGTGACCCGGGAAATTGCCGAGAAAAACTGGGCTGCGGAGCTGGGCATCGCTAATAAGGAACTCGCCTTTCAGCACAACGAAAAGGAAAAGCGGGCCGATGAGCTCAGTATTGCCAACGAGGAGCTGGCGTTTCAGAACGATGAGAAGGAAAAGCGGGCGGCCGAACTAAGCGTGGCCAACGAGGAGCTGGCGTTTCAGAACGACGAGAAAGAAAAGCGGGCCGCCGAGCTGGGTATCGCCAATGAGGAGCTGGCATTTCAGAACGACGAGAAGGAAAAGCGGGCGGCCGAACTAAGCGTGGCCAACGAGGAGCTGGCCTTTCAGAACGACGAGAAAGAAAAAAGAGCGGCGGAGCTCAGCATTGCCAACATCGAGCTGGCCTTCCAGAACGACGAGAAGGAAAAGCGGGCCCAGGAGCTGAGCATCGCCAACATGGAGCTGGCGTTTCAAAACGACGAGAAAGAGAAGCGGGCCGCCGAGTTAGGTATCGCCAACGAGGAGCTGGCCTTTCAGAACGACGAGAAGGAAAAGCGGGCCCAGGAGCTGAGTGTTGCCAACACGGAGCTGGCCTTCCAGAACGACGAGAAGGAGAAGCGGGCCGCCGAGCTCAGTATTGCCAATAAGGAGCTGGCCTTCCAGAACGACGAGAAGGAAAAGCGGGCCGCCGAGCTGAGCGTGGCCAACGAGGAGCTGGCGTTTCAGAACAACGAGAAAGAGAAGCGGGCCGCCGAGTTGGGTATCGCCAACGAGGAGCTGGCCTTTCAGAACGACGAGAAGGAAAAGCGGGCCCAGGAGCTGAGTGTTGCCAACACGGAGCTGGCCTTCCAGAACGACGAGAAGGAGAAGCGGGCCGCCGAGCTCAGTATTGCCAATAAGGAGCTGGCCTTCCAGAACGACGAGAAGGAAAAGCGGGCCGCCGAGCTGAGCATTGCCAACAAGGAGCTGGCGTTTCAGAACGATGAGAAGGAGAAGCGGGCTCAGGAGCTCAGTATTGCGAATAAAGAACTCGCCTTCCAGAATGATGAAAAGGAAAAGCGCGCCGCCGAGCTCAGCATTGCTAACGAGGAGCTGGCGTTTCAGAACGACGAGAAGGAAAAGCGGGCTCAGGAGCTGAGCGTGGCCAACACGGAGCTGGCGTTTCAGAACGACGAGAAAGAAAAGCGGGCCGCCGAGCTGGGTATCGCCAACGAGGAGCTGGCCTTTCAGAACGACGAGAAGGAAAAGCGGGCCCAGGAGCTGAGCATTGCCAACACGGAGCTGGCCTTCCAGAACGACGAGAAGGAGAAGCGCGCCGCCGAGCTCAGCATTGCCAACATCGAGCTGGCCTTTCAGAACGATGAGAAGGAAAAGCGGGCCGCTGAGCTCGTTATTGCCAACGAAGAGCTGGCTTTCCAGAACGATGAGAAAATAAAGCGGGCGGCCGAGCTGCGCATTGCCAACTACGCCCGCGGCCTGATTGAAGCCAGCCGCGACCCGTTGGTCACCATCAGCCCCGAGGGGAAGATTACAGACATGAACATGGCCACGGTGTACATCACCGGCCTCGACCGGGAACAGCTCCTGGGCTCCGACTTCTTCGTCTACTTCACCGAGCCGCAAATGGCGCGGGAAGTGTACCAGGAGGTGTTTGCCAAAGGCACGGTAGCCGATTCTCCCCTGACCCTGCGCCATAAGGACGGCAAGCTGACCGACGTGCTGTTTAATGGCTCGGTCTACAAAAACGACGAGGGCCACGTGCTGGGCGTGGTGGTAGTGGCGCGCGACGTAACCGACCAGAAGCGTATTGCCACTGAGCTGAACGAGGCCAAGATTGCCGCCGAGCAGGCCACGGTGCTGGCCGAGGAAGCCCAGGCCAAAGCCGAAACGGCCACCGGCATTGCCGAAGATGCCGTGAAGGCCAAGCAGCAGTTCCTGAGCAACATGAGCCACGAAATCCGGACGCCCATGAACGCCATCATCGGCTTCACGAAGGTGGTGCTGAAAACGGAGCTGACTGAAAAGCAGCAGGAGTACCTGACCGCCATCAAGCTCAGCGGCGACACCCTGATTGTGCTCATCAACGACATTCTGGACCTGGCCAAAGTAGACGCGGGCAAGATGACGTTTGAGCAGATTCCGTTCAAGCTCTCGGCTTCCGTGTCGGCTATGGTACACCTGTTCGAAACCAAAATCCAGGAGAAGAACCTGGAGCTGGTGATGGAGTACGACGATAAAATTCCGGAAGTGGTGGTGGGCGACCCGGTGCGGCTGCACCAGATTATCCTGAACCTGGTGAGCAACGCCGTCAAGTTCACGAGCGAAGGCCGCATCACGGTGGGAGTACGGATGCTGGTGCAGGACAAGGAAAAGGTGATCCTCGAATTCGCCGTTACCGATACCGGCATCGGCATTGAGGAAGCGAAGCTGGGCACCGTGTTCGACAATTTTCAGCAGGCCACCAGCGGCACGTCGCGCCTGTACGGGGGCACCGGGCTGGGCCTGGCCATCGTCAGGAACCTGGTGGAGCCCCAGGGCGGTACCATCACCGTGAAAAGCAAGGTGGGCGTGGGCTCCACGTTCAGCTTTATCCTGAGCTTTGCCAAAACCCTGGAGAAAGCCGATACCGATACCAACCTCATCATTGAGCGGGAAACCGGCTTTAAGGACGTTAAAATCCTGGTGGTGGAAGACATTGCCCTCAACCAGCTGCTGATGAGAACGCTGCTGGAGGACTTTGGCTTCGAAATGGAAGTGGCCGGCAATGGCCGCATTGCCGTGGAGAAGCTGCGCACCACCCGCTACGACATTGTGCTGATGGACCTGCAGATGCCCGAAATGAACGGGTTCGAAGCCACGGAGTACATCCGCACCCAGCTGAACCTGAAAGTGCCCATCATTGCCCTCACAGCCGATGTCACCACGGTAGATGTGGAGAAGTGCAAGGCCGTGGGCATGAACGACTACATCTCCAAACCCATCGACGACAAGCTGCTCTACAGCAAAATTATCAAGCACCTGAAAATCGCGGATCACGCAAAAGAAGCCGTAGCGCCGGATCAGGACGCCAGGGTGCCGGCCGAGCTGCTGCCCTGCGTCAACTTCGATTACCTGCGCCGCATCACCAAGAGTGATGCCCGCATGGCCGAAATGATTTACCTGTACCTGCAGGAAATTCCGCAGCTGGTGCAGACCATGAAAAAAGCCATCGCGGAAAACGAGTGGAAAGCGCTGAAATTGGCTACCCACTCCATCATTCCCACGTTTGCCACCATGGGCATCAACCCGAAGTTTGAAGACATCGCTAAGGATCTGCAGGCCCTGGCCGTGCTGCTCATCGCCAACGAGGAAAGTGAAGAAGCCACTGCGGAAACTATGAACAGAGCGCTGGCCTCCTTCACAAAAATAGAAGTGGTGTGCGCACTGGCGGCCCGGGAGCTGGAGGAGAAGCTGCAACGGATTTCGCAAACCCTGCAGGTTGCGCGCGCGAAGCCTGAGGAAACAATTTAAACGGGCCTCGCACAAGGGGTAGCACTATAATAGGAACAGAAAATATCGGTAAGGAAAAGTCAAGCAGACCAGTAACTCACAAAATGTCCGGTTTAACGCCACGGCGGTGGTCTAATGTAAGATGATACTGCGATTATGGTTGTCGATGATAATTTTAATTCGGGCGGTAGGCATTTTCAGGCATTTGCTGAACGAACAACTCTTCCGCACCAGCCCGCCCCCGCGTTGGCGCAACGAGCAGTTGATGGCCTCGACGATGCTGGTCCGGCCTTCGCCTTTGGGGCAGGGCCGGTGCTGGTAGCGAGGCCGCACCCTGGCGTAGGCTTTCCATTCGTCGGTAAAGTACCAGCAGTGGCCTTGGTTAAAAGTCTGGTCCCGATGTTACATGCATCCTTCATCGTGGTCCGACGAATCACGCCACACCATATCCTGCTGCGGCAGTAGGGGGAAGGCAGGCGGAGTCACTAGCCCGTTGGCTGCCTTATTGCTCCACGACTGCTTTCGGTCGGTTTCGCAGAAAAGGCAGCGTTAGCAGGGCCACGAGGGCGGGCAGTACCAGGGCCGAAATCCAGAACCCCGAAAACACCCCCGCCGGCCGGGCGTGGGTCGCCTGGAGCCGGGCCAGTTCGGCGGCAATGGCGGCCGCGTTGCGCCCGGCCGCCAGCAACTCCGCCCGCTTAAGGGCCAGCACAAAGGAAAACCACTCCGGGTTCAGCCAGTTGTGATAAAGCGCCAAGTAGGGCCGGTACACTAATTCCGCCACGATGGCCACGCCCAGGGCCAGGCCCACGCGCTGCCACCCCGGCAGGTAGGCCCGCCGACGCTGCCGATTTATCGCGGCGGCCAGCACCCCTACCGGAAGCACGACCACCGCCACGTCCAGGTACTGACCGGTGGCCAGATAAATCGTATCCAACCGGGTAAGCCACATCAAGGTGGTATACAGACAGAGGGAGAATCCCAGCACCAGGCCGTACGTAACGACGGTTTTCAGCAAAGGCGACGCATTCATGGGAGCGCAGGAAAAAACCTGGTAATAGCAAGTTGAGACGTAATTATGGCCGCCACGAAGCGGTTTGCGCAAAGCCAGCGCCTCCCACGATTAACCCGAGCAAGCTGCCCAGGCAAAGCCAGGCAAACACGTCGCCCCACGCCCGGTAGGGGGTCCACACCTTTTGCACCGGCACGGTCGCCACAAAGGCCTTTACGTCGGGGGCGAGGTGGTACTGGCTGCGCACCACTTCCCCGTAGGCCGTCGTCAGGCTGCTTTTGCCCTGGCCCGTGATGCGAAACAGCGCAAAGCCGTTTTCGACGGCCCGCGTCGCCGCCATCCGGGCGTGCAGGTCCCGAATGCCGGGCCAGTCCGCCGCCGGGGCAAACACGATGTCGGCCGCCCCGACCTGCCGGATAAGGCCGGGGTAATCGAAATCGGCGCAGATGGCCCCGGCGTAGGCCACGGGTCCGACCCGGAAGACGGTGGGTGGTTGCTGCGCGGCCACGGCCGGTTCCAGCCCGCTGACCGGCTTGTTTTTCACGTAGTCGTAGACCACCTCCCCCTGGGGAGAGAAGACGGTCAGGTGGTTCGTGCCGGGCCGGGCCGGGAAGCCCCGGTCCACCAGGAAATACGTCACGCCCAGGTACAGCCCGTTCGCTGCCGCAAAGTGGGCATTGCGGGCGGCAAAGGCGGCATAGTCGGGCCGGTATACGATTAGGGCGGCCTCGTTCCAAATGACCCACTGGGGCCGGTACCGCTGCGCGTACTGCTGCGTCTGCGCCAGGTAATAGTGGTGCGCGGCCCCGGCTTTTTGCCGGATAAGCGCGCTGTCGCGGCCCAGCGTCAGGTGCCGGTCCCACACCACTTCCCGGAACCAGGGCCACGAACGCGCGTCCTGAAACGTGAGGCCCAGCACCCGTACCCCCGCCCGCGCCGGGACTTGCTGCCGTATCCGCCCCCACCCCCAGCCGAAGCAGACGACGAGCAGCCCCAGCGCCAGCCCCACCGGCCACACGCCGCGCTGGCCCGCCCGCCGTTGCCGAAGGGCCTCAAACAGGAGGCTGGCCGTAGCGTACAGCAGAAAGGTTACCCCATAAATGCCCGTCCAGGCCGTCAGTTGCAAGAGGTACAGGCTGTCCTGCGAGTAGCCCACCGAGCCCCAGGTGCCGTTGGGGCCGAGGGCCAGGCCGTACTCAACGCTGACCGCCGCCAGGGGCAACAGCAGCCAGCGGCCCGCCGGGGGCACGCGGGTGGCTAGGGCCCGACTCAGCAGAAAGGGCAGCAGGTAGGTGGCGGCAAAGACGAGATTGGTCAGGTGAAAGGACGGCCCCGTTAAAATATTGACCGTGTGCTGCGTGCTGTACACGAGCGTGAGGCCCAGCACCCCCAGCGCGTAGGCCACGAGGGACCGGGTGTGCTGGAAGAATACCAGCCAGAGCAGGGGCGTCACCCAGGCAATGAGCACCCAGCCCGGGTACTCGCCCAGCAGGTATTCCAGGGCGCCGAGTGGCAGGAAAACGAGGTGCCAGGCCGACCAGCGGCCCCCGGCGAAACGGAGAGGAAGCATCTGGCAAAGGTGCGGCCCCCACCTCCCGGCGCTACTTGATTACAATCAAAAAATACCGGGCGGGTCGCTGTTTTTCGACTATCCGGCCCCTCAGCTCTTGGCCGCGGCCGTTTACCCTTTGGCGCGGACCCGGCTGAGCGTTTCCGGGGTGATGCCCAGGTACGAGGCGACCATGCCCAGCGGCAGACGGGCCAGAATCGGCCGGTAGTGGGTGCAGAAGTGCTGGTACTTTTCGGCCGGCGAGGTGAAGCGCAACGAATTCAGGCGTTCCGACTGCTCCATAAACTGCGCGCTCATGATGACCCGCCCGAAGCGTTCCATTTCGTGAAACCGGTCGAACAGGTGCAGCAAGTCCTCCAGCGACAAGGAATACGCTTCTGTGGGCTCAATGGCGGCAATGGCGTAGGGGTCGGGCACGCCCCGCATAAAACTGTAGGCGGACGTCATCCACTGGTTTTCGGCCGCAAAGCCATCGGTCACGATTTTGCCGTCCTTGTTGAAGTAGATGCGAACGAGTCCCTGCTGAATCCAGTACGTGCGCCGGCACACGGTGTCGGCCGGATGGAGCAGGTCGTGCTTGCGGAAGCAGTGATGGTGCGCGCGCTGGCGCAACTCCTCGGCCAGTTGCGGAGAAAGGGTGGTAAACTGCGCCATGTGCTGGAGGAGCGCGTGCATAAGCGAAGGCGGGACTTGAGAAGAGAAGGGTATTGCTGGGAAGGTAACAACTCCGCACCGTCATACTCGTTGCCAGGGAGAAAGAAAGGGGCGTTTCGAACGCCTATTGGCAACTTTACTTGCCGATAGGCACCTCGCATAGCTTTGCGTTCCCCTAATCAAGTGTGCGAGTTAGCTATGTATACCCATCACGAAGCAGGTTGCGAATCGATAATATGAAATTTTAGGGTTAGCAGGGACATGAGTTCTGTGCCAAACTCGTCGAGTCGGTCAAAGAAGTTCAGGACGGCCGTTCTGAATTGGCCTTTGGTGCGGTAAAAGGCGGTGTCGATAATTTTCTGGCGCAAAAACTTCCAGAAGCGCTCAATCAGGTTCAGATTGGGTGAATACGGCGGCAGGAAGACTTGCACCAGGCGTTGGTCGGCCAGCCAGGTGCTCAGGTCCTTATTTTTGTAGTAGCGCGCGTTGTCGCAGA